>JAUXXX010000112.1 GCA_030684695.1 bacterium | reverse complement strand
GTGGCAGCTAAAGAAGTTGGTAATTCCGATACAATCAATAACGAAGTAACATTTGCGCTTATCGCGTAATTTCCATTGATGACTGCCAGTCCCACGTCTGCTAATCTAGCAGGAATTCCAGCAGCTTCTAATTCGATAATTTCTAGTTCTAATGGATTGCTTGTAATATCATTAACAGAAGCACTTAATCCCGCGCCTGAACGAATCGTAAGCAGTCCTTGTGCCTCTAGCAATAATAGTGCACGTGCTCTGTTGGACTGATCGTTAGGAATTGCTATTTTTGTTTTACGTGGTAAATCAATTAAATCTTGTTCTGTGCCTTTGTATATGCCAAATGGTTCAAAATGAATGGCTGCAACTGATACCAAATCCGTATTATTGCTTTGATTGAAAAAGGTAAGGTATGGAACATGCTGGAAAAAATTAGCATCTAGTTCTTTTGCTTGCAGACTGGTATTTGGTAGTACATAATCAGTAAATTCCACAATTTTAAGCGTGTACCCTTGACGTAGCAATTCATCACGTACGACTTCTAAGATCGCTGCATGGGGTACCACAGATGCTCCGATTGTAATCACTGAGTCATCAATGTCTGCTTTGTTGGAACAAGCAAGACTCGAGAAGATAAATAGAAACATAAAGATGATAAAAACAACTTTTTTCATGGTAAATGATCTCCTTTTATATTATATATGATTGGTTTTTTTTGATACATAATTTGTAATTCCTTGAATAAGTTCCACTAAAATAATTAAGATGATTACTGTATAAATCATAATATCCATTCGATAATTATAATATCCATAACGAATGGCGATATCCCCAAGTCCGCCGCCCCCAGTGGCTCCAGCCATCGCTGAATAACCAATGAGTGCAATTGCTGTAATTCCAACTCCTCGAATCAAGGAGGGCAGTGCTTCAGGCAAATATACTTTGTAGATGATTTGATATGTGGATGCACCGATTACTTTCATGGAGGATATGAGTTCAGGCTCCACCTCTGACAAGCTTTGCTCCACCATTCGAGCAACAAACGGTATGGCTGCAATCGATAATGGAACAATCATTCCAACGATTCCGATGGAGGTTCCCACAATAAACCGAGTAAATGGAATCAATATGGTTAACAAAATGATGAAGGGTAAGCTTCTTAAAATGTTGATCACTCGTGATAACACTTGATAAAGCACTTTTCTACTGTGTAATCCACTTGGTTTTGAAATAAGTAACAATACTCCAAGAGGAACTCCTGCAAGATAGCTAATCACAAGAGAAATCACAACCATGATCAGGGTGTCTATCGTTCCTTTCAAAAGAATTGATTCGATTCCGCCCATCACCATCACCCCCTTCCTAGTAGGTGTTTTCCAACAAGGGAGATGGGATTACTAAACACATCACTTGTTTTACCTACTTCACAGATTTTTCCTTGATCAAGAATCATGACTTGACTTGCTAGACTCCTAATGATACCTAATTCGTGAGAAATCAACACGATGCTTACACCAAACCGGTCACGAATCAATTGAAGTAGTGAAACAATTCCTTTGGATGTTACCAAGTCTAGAGCACTGGTTGGCTCATCACAAAGCAACACCTTGGGATTGGTTGCGAGTGCTCTTGCAATCGCAACTCGTTGTTTTTGTCCACCAGATAGTGTAGCTGGATATTGATGTGCCTTTTCGACTAAACCGACAATTTCTAGTAATTCCATCACTCTTCTTTGTGTTTCTTCTTTTGAGACATGATTGATTTCTAAAGGAAATGCAATGTTTTGAAAAACGGTACGTTGCATCAATAGATGATACCCTTGATGAATCACTCCAATGGATTTTCGATACTCCATCCATTGTTTAGAACAAAGTGTAGAAAGATGATATTTCCCGATCATAACGGATCCTGAATCTGGAACTTCTAATCCAGTGATGATTTTAAGAATGGTTGTTTTTCCTGCCCCACTCATCCCAATGATCCCAAAGATTTCTCCTTCTTCCACTTGGAAAGTGACATCATGCAAGGCGTAAAATACACCGTCATCATTACGATATTGCTTACTTACTTGATTAAAACGGATCATGCTTCCACCTCGTCAAAGAAAAAAATCGATACCCAAAGAGTATCGACAATATGCACTAAAAATGAAGTCTTTAAGTAACAAAAAAAAGACAATTCAAGTACGCCAAACTGGTTATACTCTATTGCGATAACGGGCAATCCCGTCGTAGCCTACATCAAAAGATTTCGGTACGCGACTCCAAGATCATCAATCAACGATACTTCCATTGCCTTCTTTCACCAAACAAAGGCTCTCTTCTTAATGGTTTCTAGTTGTTGTTTCTTTTCAAAGTCATTTTTCTATTACCATTATTATATCAAATGAAACCATGAATTCAAGTAGATTTTTATAGTCATTGAATAAAAACGTTTTCAAAAGAAAAAGATGTTCATAACCACTTATGTGTCGTTATGAACATCAATCATTAGATGATTTAAAACAATCCTTTTGAATCAAACTAGTCGTAAATGGTTCGATTCTTTTTTTCTTCGGCTATTAGTTCTTTGGAATCTTGAGTGAATCGATACAAATAATCCCTTAGTGAAAATGGAGTGTACTGCCATCCCTTAAAGAAACCTGGCAAGATATAACTCGTAAATAAATCGAGCAACTCTTTTGTTTCATACGCTTGGATGGCAAGAACCAATCCAAATTCCTTATTCGTTACAATGTACTGTTTGAACATGCCTGCAGCTCTAGCATCTCCAAAGTCATTGATCCAAAACTGATACCCATATCCATATCGATCTTTGGGGTTTTCGACATGTGTCGTAGCAATTTGAAACGAAGTTGCTTCTCTAACATACGCTCGTGAAACAATCACTTCGTTTTTCCAATAGCCCTCATTTAGTATAAGTTGACCAAACCTGGCCATATCAAGAACAGATAGTTTTAAGCCCCATCCTCCTAAAGAGATTCCATCTACTTGGTCCCATATCGGCTTGACAATTCCAATCTTTGAATAAAGTACTTCATCTAAAAAATCATTGAGATTTTTCTTTGTAACCTTAGAAACAATCGCAGAAAGTAAGAAACTAGCAAGATTATTATATACAAAGTGTGTGCCAACAGGATAATCAAGTGGTTTTTGGAAAAAGAGGTCATACACATTGACACCTTTTTTCCATTCATCGGTATAGTCCACTTTATGTCCAACACTCATTGTTAATAAATGCTTGATGGTTAATGCTTCATATCCTGGGTTTGATTGAGTTACTTGATTCTTAAAAAAAGGCAGTACCGGCTGATCAACGGATAAATATCCCATGTCTTGGCAAATTCCAATCGCCAAGGAAGTAAATGATTTTGAAACCGAAAACACTTCTTTGCGAATGGTTGGGCCAAAACCTTCGGCATAGACATCAAAGATTTTCGCCCCATCGCGAAGCAAGACCATTGAATGAATATTCAATTTGTCTTCTGAAATCTTATCAAACATGTCTACTAGCATATTTTTATCAACGCTCGCATCCCGACAGGATGCTTTTTCAAAGTCTCGACCAGGGAACAGCATATGTTACCTCCTAATTAGATTCGTAATGTTCGATGATGTATTTATAAAATTGAACGGACTCCGCCAACACATGCAATGAAATGGATTCATCAATGCCATGAATTTTTTTCAGTTCTTCATTTGTTGCACGCATTGGAGAAAATCGTAAGACACAATCGGAAATATCCGTATATTCACGAGAATCAGTTCCACCAAGCATAATATAGGGAGTTACCAAACTCTCAGGATAAACCACTTGAATGGCTTTTGATAAAAATTGATATCCAAAGGAGGAGGTTGAAGTGGTAGGTGATGCTTCTCGACCGTTCAGAGCTTCGATTTTTACTTGATATTTTTTAGCAATTGGTGCAAGAGCTTCTAAAGTGGATTGAATACCTTGAATGGGATGAGTTCGTACATTACATAAGATGAAAGCTTCAAAAGGGATCACATTTTCTGCTTTGGACCCTTCCATCATTGTAAACGCCATCGTAGTGGATAACATCGCTCTACCATATGGAGAGATAACAGGCAATAGTTTTGTTAAAAGACCTTTGAATAACCACATATTCCCAAATAGAAAACGATAAGGAAGTTTCATAGAAGGAGCAGCCTTTTCAAACAATTGCTTCACTTCTGGAATCATCTTTGTTTTAAGCGGATACTTCTTTTCAATATGAGTCACAAATTTTGCCAAACGAGCAATCGGAGTATTCTTAGGTGGCATGCTTGCATGGCCACCTGAAGATTGAGCAGATATTTTTAAATTTACATATCCTTTTTCTAAAACGCCAATCAATGCTAAAGGCATTTTACTACTTGGTAAAGCGCCTGTTACAACAGCACCGCCTTCATCAAGTACCATCCCGGGGCGAATTCCTAATTCTTTTAACCATTCAACTGTTGCTCTTGCTCCACCACCAGATACTTCTTCGTCTGCGGAGCTACAAAAATAAATGTCAGATGCTGGAACGAATGATTGTTTGACCCACTCTTCCCCTGCTTGAAAGATGGCAAATAGAGTATTTTTAGTATCCATGGTGCCTCTACCGTATATAACCCCGTCTTCAATCACTCCGCCAAAAGGAGGGTGCTTCCATAACGCTTCATCGGCGGGAACAACATCCTGATGTGCCATTAATACGAGTGGCGCGATGCTAGAATCCTTGCCTTTCCAAATCCAAACAAGTGCCCCATTGTCAAATACTTGATGCGTCGTATGTTCATACAATGTTGGAAACTGATTGATCATCACGTTTTGTAGTTGTTCAAACAGCTCCCTGTGGACTTGGTCTCGGTGAGATACGGTTGGAACTTGAATCATTTCAGACAAGGATTTTCCATATTGAAGTTGCAATACTTCATCAATAGGCTTTTTTACGTAAGGAATTGGCTCTTTCTCAATCCAAATAGCACGAATCAATGCAATGCTTAAAAAGATAACAAAGATGCCAAATACGAGGAGTAATCCATACCATACATATTCCATATAATCCCCCTAAATCATTTTCTTTGTGTGTAACAGTTTTGCCCAAGCAACGGAGACAACTGCACTAACGATGATTAAAATGGAAAGGTTTCCTTGAACAAAGGAAGGCATTAATGCAGAAATGAGTAGAATAAATACAAGTGGAACGATAATAATTTTTGGATTCTTAATGAAGTATTGATAGCCTAGTGCCCCAAATAATGCAGGAACAACCCAATCAAACGCAGGCCGTAACACTGGATTTGTTAACACTGGTTGTAACTGAGCAAGAAGCAATACTCCAAGAGCCATAATGACAATGGTGGTAATCGAGCTAAATGCAACGGCTAAGGTGGATACTACTTCATTTTCTTCTGTTCCAATTTCGGTTTTTGCAAGTTGTCTTGCGTTTAAGACACATGGGATTTTTAAATTAGCTAGATTTCCTGTTATGAATGCTAAATAAGTCGCAGACGTTCCTAATACCGGTGAATAGGTTGTTAATTCAACGATTCCACCTGGTAAATATAGGATGGATAATGTAATAATTGCCCCAAACATCGCACTGTATTGTGGTGGTACACCACTAATGATACTAATCATGATGGGGATTCCAAGCAATATGACAAGACCAATAATAGTAAAAATTCGTCCGTTTCGATGTAATAAATCTTGATAACTTGGTTTCATTAGACGATTCCTCCCATTCCCAAGAAGACTGCTACTGCCATCCCGATGATCATACTAAATGCTAACTGAAAATTCTCTAACCATTTCAATTGAAACTTCTTAATAAGTAAATCAAAGACGAGACTAGCAAATAAAGCGGAAAAGAAGACAATCACGGGTACGAATGTTGGAATATTATCAACAATAGGTTTCCCTAACTCGTCCAAGACGTAGGCTCCATCCACTACTAAGCGAATGTTAAATTGAAAGATTTTTGAAAATGCATCTCCAAAGAAAGCTAAAATAAGTCCAATAAAGAAAGCATCAAACAAAATCTTTCCAAAACCACCTGATGTACCAGTTGCTGCTTTATTTATGACTTTTTGTTGATATTTCTTGAAGAATAACAATGTGAATATCGGTCCCCATAAAATCGAAATTGTCATCACAAACGCGATGGTTACAAAGTTTTGGGTCGTGAGAGTCATCAAAGTAATGCCTTCAGCCGCAATCGATGCAGCCATCAACTCATAATGCAATGCCCCGATAACGGATAAGCGTATCCAAGGAAGGGGGATTCCAAGTAACCCAGCCATGGTGATGACACCAATGAAGATTCCAATGGAAGGAAGAATGGAAAAACTAATGGAACTAATGATGGTTCTTTTGATTACTTCTTTTGGCATATGAAGTTCTTTACTTTTCTTTACAGCTGATATAACAAAGTACAATGATCCACTGATAATGAATAATGCGACACCTAGTCCCATTACATAAAGCCACCATGATTCTTTGATTTCACTTACGTTAAGTAGCACAATTTTAATCCTCCTTCGTCTTTGTCTCATTGTATAATACTCGATACGCCTTTTCAAGGGCTTGCCGGAAATCAAAAAGAAAAAGCGAGAATGTCTCGCTTTTTAGGATTATAAAACTAATAGTTTTGCCACAGCACTTGGATGATTTCCTCTTGATGCTATCTCAAAATGTTGCTTCGCCTTTTTGATATCAATTTTGAGCATTGGTACATATCCTTCTAAGTACAACATTCCTAATTGATAATGAGCTTCATAAGCATCATCTTGTTTACAAGCATCTTCTAAATACTTTAATGCTTCTTGAACTTCTTTATTTTTTAGTGCATGGAACATCCATACCATAGAGTCAGTATTACCATTGGTTGCTGCGAATTCATTCCAATATCTGGCAGCTCGTTTGTTGGTATCAACTCCCAAGCCAAATTCGTATAAATAACCCAATAAATTCATCGAAAGAATGTAGTTTGCCTGATTATGATTGGGATCAAGGATGTAATCCAATAAATATCGATGTGCAAAAACGTACCGTTCCTTCTTCACTTTTTGCTTCAATTTTTGTTGTTTTGCACTTTCAATGTACATGGTTGCTAATTTATATTTGGCACCTAAATGTCCAGAAGCAATGGCCTTTTCGTAATTCTTTTTAGCAATCTCGAAGTTTTGATCGACTCCATCGCCTTTTTGATAGATGACTCCTAACCAGTAATAAGCTCCCGATGCTCCTTTTTTTGCTGCAGTTTCAAAATACTGTCGAGCTAACTGAGGATTTGCATTTTCTACTTGAGACCGATAATTTAACAATCCTAAGTTAATCAATGCCTCAACTTCGTTTCGTTTCGCTGCTTGCATGTACCAGTCTTTGGCAAGTTCAAAATCACTAGCACTTTTTGCACGCATCCGTACAAAATCACCAAGTTTGGTCATGGCCATAACGTGACCTTTGTCTGCTGCCTTTTCCAAATTGACTTTTGCTTTTTCTAGGTCCATACGTAACCCATGACCATATAAATAACTGATACCAAGGCCATAGAGTCCACTGGGATAATCCATTTCTGCTAACGTTAAAAAGTAGTTTGCTGCTTTTTCATGGTTCTTCTTGACAAAGTCATTGCCTTCATAATATGCAAATGACACAACCTCGAGAGCTTGTAGATCGTTAACTTTTGCAAGCATTTCGGTGTAGTAAAATACCATTTCCTTGCAATACTGAACCGATTTTTTCTTAAAAGCAGGCAGTTGGGCTCCATCGTACAGTTTTATTAATTGTTTCATCGATCCAACATGGTTTAAACTGGCTGCTTTTTCAAAATAAGCAATCGCGTTTTCCCCTGCATTTTTCTCTTTTGGAGTCGACAATGCAAATAAACCCATTTTATAAAGAGCTGCTGGATGCAAGTGATCTGCTGCTTTTTTATAATAATCTTTGGCTTTGTCTACGTTTTTTTTGGTTCCATACCCAACTTCATAGCAATTTGCCAACTCCATGTAGGCATCTAAATCTGCATACTGTGCAGCTTCTTCATAAAACTTGAACGCTTTTTTCTTATTCTTCTTCATACCTCGGCCCATTGAGACCATTTTTGCTAATTCAAGCAATGCGGGAGCGTATTTATAACTTTTTGCTTTGTGGAAGGCTTCGATTGCGTTTTTATAATCCGATTTATCCAAGAAATATTTACCGATATTGAAATGTCCAAGTGGATTATCCAAATCAGCAGCTTGTTTATAATAGGTATAGGCCATTTCTTTGTTTAGTGGCTTGCCTGTTCCTGTGAAATAGGCATCTCCTAATTCATTTAAACTTTTTGGTGATAATTGATCGGCCATATCAATACCCCCTTAACTGAACTAATTCTTTTTTTGCTTGCTCGTGATGTTCATTGGCTGCTTTTTCAAACCATTTCGCTGCTTGAATTGCACTGGAGGAAACTCCAATCCCAGACTCATAGCATTTTGCTAAAGAAAACATCGCCTCAGGGTTCCCAAGAGACGCAGCTTTATAATAAAGATCAAATGCTCGTTTCAAATCCTTGGTTGTATGTTCGATACATTCAGCTAACAACAAATAGGCATCAAGTATTCCTTCTGTAGAAGCAATTTCTAAATAGATCGTTGCTTGTGTATATTTTGATTCACGAACTAAATTTTTACCTATGATGTAGATATCTTCTTTACTACGTGCATCGTTTTTGGATTTAGTTCCAATGAATCGAAAACGATTCATTGCATCGATACTTCCCAAGGATAGTGCTTTATTTAACCAAGAATAGGCGTTTTCTGCACTTTTTTGAACCCCGTCTCCTTGTAAATACGCCATGCCAATTTGGTAAGTTGCATAGGGATGATTTTTCTTGCTCAATTCCACATAAAGTTCTAATGCCAGCTGACGTTTGCGTTCCCCTAATTTTCCTGAATCGAAAATTTCTGCACTTCGAACAATGGCATCATCATTGCCTTTTAATCCTGCAGCGGTGTAATACTCCACTGCCTTCTCGAAGTTTTGAGTAATGCCACATCCTTCTTCATATAACTTTCCGAGGTAATACATCGCACCAGCGTGTAGTTCTAATGCTGCTTTTTGTAATAACGAAAAGGCTTGATTGGGATTCTTTTCCATTCCATACCCGTGATATGACATGACTCCCAAATGATACATTGCCAACACTTCATTTTTTTTGACTAGTTTTTTAAGGCCTGGTAATGCCTTTTCATATTGACGCAAGTCAATCAGTTGAAGCGTTTCTTTTAATAGTGCTTGTTGATCCAAAATACCACCCCCTAAAAATGATTATACCATAACTAACGTTGTAGATTCAGTATCTGTACTAAACAAACTGCTCTAGAAAGACTTTTTTTAAGGTTTGATGATTTGTTTGAAAATCTCCAAAGTCGATCATGTTCAAATACAGCTTCCTCAAGCAAGTGAATCGTTTTATGAATAAGTGATTTCTTATTTTTTGAAATCATCAATTCCTGGCAATTCAGTGATATTTTCATCCACTTGATGACAAGCAATAGTTCAGATTTTTCGAGCGATGACAATGAAGTTTGCAAAATTCTTTTTTGCCATGTAAGGATTTTTCGTTTGAAAGATTCAATGGTTTTTTTGGGATATTGATCTTGTTTCATCACATTGTTCCAAATAGATGCTTTTAGTTCAAGTGGATGATCATCCACATCAACAAATTGAATTGCTTTGAATAGAATGGTTGAATTGTGATAATAAATCGGTTCTTTATCGTTGTATGAAGCCATTTGTCTTAGAATGGTAGCAATCAAGTGAGACTGGTCATGGAGTACATACTGATTTAAGTAATGTTCGCATCCTTTGATGTCACTATTCCCACTATACGCCATCCCACCAAAGAATGTAATGGCATACTTGGAGATAATAGTCGGTTGAAGATGCCCAAAGTCGCCCCAATCCGTTAAGATAGAGCCAATCCCACTATATTGGTTGCTTGCTTGGATGGCATGTTCAATGGAATAAACCATATCTTGATATCTTGAGGAAAATGAGTTCCAACTCGAAGTACCTGGTGCTGTCATAAATGTGATATTTTCTTTTTGTAGTAATGCTGCATGCTCTGCAAAGGGATAATCACGATCATATCCCCAGTCGATGAATGTAATGTCTTTTGGCAGTCGAGTCCATTGCTGTGGATAATGTAACAGCACATCTCCCCACATCATGGGTATTTTTTTATGCGATCGAACAATTTGATCAATTTGTAACAAAAAATCTACATATACATTTCCTTTGCCATACCGATCACATTGTTCCTTGCTTTTTCCTCTTCCTAATTCAAAAGGTTCATCCCCATTAATATTACAGAATAAGGATGAACTTGATGGTAAAAAACCATCCAGCATGCGTTTGACTAACAAAATACTTTCTTTGTTTGTTGGATCCAGTGTCGATGCCGCAAACGGATAACCCCACTGAATAAACCCATCTGGACATTCTGCTAAGTGATGGAATTCTTCTTTGGCAAGGTATTGAGTCATATGGCCAAAGCAATTGATATTCGGAACCAAATCGATATGGCGTTGTTGACAATAAAATTCTAGTTCTTTATACTCTTGCAACGTAAATGGTTCCTCTTCATCTTGTGGGTAAGGAATGGTAGTAGATTCCATTGAGAATCCTTCAACATACAATTCTAGATGATTATAGCGAAGTCGAGAAAGCATATCAACAAGTGCTTTCAAGGTATGAAGTGTTGGTATTTTGTTTCGTGAAATATCGAGCATAAATCCCCTTACCTTGAGGACAGGTTGATCATATAACTCAAGGCATGAGAAAGTGTTGGTCAATGGGTCAAAACATTGCTGTAGAGTATTCAAAGCATACATTAGGGAAGCATCTTTAGAATAGGTAATATAGATGCCTGTTTGTTTGATTTCAAGTGTGAAATACTCGAATGACTCATTTTTGATGTTCAAGAACAAATTATGCGGAAGACCTTTTATGACTTTGCTTCCAAACATACCTTCGAGTATATCAGTTTCTGTTTTGGGCATTTCTTCGTTTATAACCCATTCATTAGGTAAGATGAATTCCCCTGCTTTATGATTCAATTGTTTCGGAAATGGATAAATTTTCATTGTTGTCCTCCAACTTCTTGGTAGGTTCCTTGTAAAAGTGAATACAAATATCCCTTCACTGGTTTGGAAACGATTGACTTAATGTAGTTCATGTACCGAGTGACTTGAAATAGGTATTGCTCTTGATGAATGGTGGATGTTTTGTAATCAATCACAAGATACTCTTCATTCGTTTCCAAAATCAAGTCAATCACTCCTAGTTGTCCAAACTCATCGATAAAGGGCATTTCTTGATAAAAGTGAAGGATCTGAGAAGCAAAGAACGGCTGTTGTAAAAACGTTAGGAACAAGGGCTTTGCCTCTGTAGGAATTCTTGATAAACTATCTTGAATATGGTGAAAATCAAAGTTCTCAAGTAGCTGATGGAGCCGTTTGCCATATGCTAACACAAAAAATGCTTTATAATCTTGTCGGACAAAAGGCGTAGTGAAGGATTCAATTTCCAATGGTAGGATCTGCCTTTTTGTAAACACAGCATCAGATGGTTCATACATTGGTTGATGGATAGTTTTGCTTAAACGAGCCACGGTTGAGTCGGCATCTATGGTATATCGATCTAATAGAGGAAAATAGGAAAGTACATCAGCAAAGCAACGAATTGACAATCGTTGTTTGGATAAAATCGTTCCGAATTCATTCAACTGGATTGTTTTATCTATTTGAAGAAACTTTTTGTCTAGTAACAAAATAGCTTGTTCTTTTGCTCTGGTTAGAGCAACGTAGAACAACCGAATCCGTTCTGAAATATCCTTTTTTAACCGACTTTTTTTGAGAAGATCATGTGTAGGTGTCTCATGGAAGCCAGAATCATACACTTTATGAAGAAGTCCAAACTCAGGATCAAATTGGAAAAATGATTTAGAATCCGGATTATTGAACCTTTTTGAAAGTCCAGGATAATAACAGATTGGAAACTCGAGCCCCTTGGATTTGTGCATGGATAAAATCAAGACGACGTCTTGATTTTCAATTTTTGGTTTTACATATTCAATGTCTAACTCATTCGATGATTGGACTTTTTCTAAATATGCAATGGTGTCAAACAAATCCATTTCGTAGAAGTTAGCAATTTTTTGGAGTAAAAATTGAAGTTTTTCTTCAGCGCTTTTTGGATCGTGTAGTGATGAAATATTGGTAAAGAAATCAAACCTCTTATAGATTTCACTCAATAACTCGTCGACGGGTTGGTACGTTGCATTCAAAGCAACTGCTTCAAATATTTCAAAGAGACTATTAAATGCAGGATTTTCTTTGAGAATTACTAAATCCTTTTTGCATGTAAAGGTATAATCAAGAAATAGTTCAATGATCAACTCATCTTTAATTTGCATGACAAAAGAGCGTGCGAATCCATAAAATGCCCTCTTGAAATAGGCATCTTCAAACGATTCAAGTAAAAAACACTGAAGCAAAATCATCGCATTTGTGGCAGTTTGAATTTCTGCAGCTGCAGTAAACGATTCGTCACCCAATACAAACACTGGTATCCCTGCATCGATCAATGACCGTTGATACTCCATAAAAGATGTTTTTCGATCTACCAGTATAGCAAAATCGCGAAATGAAACATCTCGGTACTGTTTAGTATCTAAATCCAATATTTGGTGAGATTCATTCATTTTTTTAATGATGTCTTGAGCGATTAATGAAGCTTCTAACTGTGCAATGGATTGGTAATTATCATCGGGCACTTCATAAGCAAGACAAATCAGTCCATTGCTTTGCGGTCGAGGTGATTTCATATCGTACAGACGATTTCCATATTCGAGCGCATGTTGGTTATAGTAGTTCGCTCCGCCAATTTCTTCGTCCATAAAGTATCCAAAGAGTTGATTGATACCAGACAAAACCTCACTTCTTGAGCGAAAATTGTCAGGTAAAATTATCAATTTTCCTGATTGATTCGTTGCATATTCTTTCGCTTTCTTGATAAAGTTTTGCGGGTTCGCGTTACGAAAGCCATAAATGGATTGCTTTACATCCCCCACTAAGAAAAGATTCTCTTGGGCAAGATATGATAAAAATAACTCTTGGAAATCATTGGTATCTTGGTATTCATCCACCATAATCTCAACGATTGATGACTTATATTTTTCAACAATACTTGGTTGGCTTTGCAATAGATAGAGTGCGCTTTGAAAGATGTCAGAAAAGTGATAAAGTTTACATTGTTTCATTACGGATGGCCATTGAAGCAAAAACTCTTTTGCCAAGTGAATCAGAACCCTTGTGGTGGGAATACTTTCTTGGAGTAATTGGGTTGTTACAACTTCAGAAACCAAAAATAGCGAAGAGATTGTCAAAAGTAAGGCTTTTGTTTCCGATTTTATGGGTTCATAATGTAACAGATAAGATTGTTTTAAATCTTCATCTTGGGCACGAAACCGAATAAATGGAGGACTAAAACCTTGCGTTGTGTCTACGATAGATTCTAAAGAAGTACACGTATTCCACCACTTAATTTGGGTGTGCCACTTTTCGATAAAAGCAATAGCGGAATTACTTTTTAAGGTATCAATCCACGGAAGAATTCGTAAAACATCTTTTGTAATCATCTGGATTTGATCTAATAATTGTTG
>JAUXXX010000086.1 GCA_030684695.1 bacterium | reverse complement strand
AGACTACTTCATTCTTAGGATATCGTTCTTGAATCCGAATGAGACTTTGGTATGTTCCAAAATACTCAGGGTCTTCAAACTCCATAGGGGATACAATGACGTTATCAAAGGACTTGGTCATTACATTTAACATTTGCATCCGATGAAAATTACTCTCCAGTGAACGTTTGGTATAGTGATTACTAACTGGTAAATAAATGAACAATTCTACGTTTAGTTGGGATGTGATGTGGGAATATATGGCTTTATGGGCGATGGTGGGAGGATTAAACGCTCCCCCAAAAACAACAATCATACTCTTCAACCCCTTTCAATATCTATGTCTATTTTAACACAGGAATGCTCACTTGAAAAGAATTTCTCAGTGTTACATTCGATATCAGATGTGATATAATTTTCTCGAGGTGATAATATGAAACATTCCATGGATTATACCATCCAATTTGCACAACTTCTTTTATCCATACCCTCTCCAAGTGGGTTTACAGAAAATGCCATTCAACTTGTCAAGAAGGAATCGACTCTTCTAGGATTTGAAAGTGAAATCACAAAGAAAGGAAACTTGATCATTACTGTCCCTGGACAAACCAATCATGTTCTAGGACTATCGGGTCACGTTGACACTCTTGGAGCGATGGTGAAAAGTATTAAATCCACTGGTGACATCAAGTTTACCACCATAGGAGGACCGATTTGGCCGACACTAGATGGAGAGTATTGCACGGTTCAAACCAGAGATGGACGGCGTTATACAGGAACATTCTTATCAGAAAGTCCTTCTTCACACGTATACAAAACCGCATCTTCTTTGGAACGTACTCCGGATACCATGTATGTACGAATTGATGAAGTCGTAAAAAGTAAAACTGACACCGAAAAACTTGGCATTCGCCCCGGTGATTTCATCTTTTTTGATCCTAAAACTATAGTTACTGAAAGTGGTTTTATTAAAAGCCGCTTCCTTGATGACAAGATAAGTGTTGCGATTTTGATGGGATTACTGCAACGCATTCAACAAGAAAAAATTGTCCCTATTTCAACATTAAAAATCATTATTTCAACTTATGAAGAAGTGGGACATGGCGCTTCATTCATTCCTCATGTGGATGAATTGATTGCTGTAGATATGGGCTGCATTGGGGAAGACCTATCCTGTACGGAGGAAATGGTCTCCATTTGTTGTAAAGATTCTTCTGGACCCTATGATTTTCATGTGACTTCAAAACTTGTTGCATTAGCTACGAAACATAATTTGTCTTTTGCAACCGACATTTATCCCTTCTATGGTTCGGATGTCTCTGCTGCTTTACGTGGTGGAAATGACTTACGAGGTGGACTTATTGGACCGGGAGTACAAGCTTCACATGGAATGGAAAGAACCCACATCTTAGCAGTCTACAACACAATGGAACTACTTTTGGCATATATTACAAGCTAACTACTTGAAACAATCGTCAAATGGTTCTATAATCTAATGTAGTAAAACTAGGGGGGAATAAAATGAAAAAATTAGTAAATGTATTGGGTCAATTAGCTGGATTCTTAACTGTAACTTTGCTTGCTTTCTTAATCGTCAGCACCGTATTTGATTTTGGCGTTCCAGCCCAAATAATGACGCTACTTTCAACCATTGCTCAGTATGCCATTTATGTAGTATTGGGGTTATCTGGACTTGAACTCGTTGCTGGAAAAAGATTGTTTGCACTCATTTACTTCATTTTGTTGGCTATTGTAGTAATCTTCAATTTGTTTCATGATATCTGGACACAATTAATCGGTTTGATTTAAGCATTTCTGTTTAAAAATGTGAAAACCCCTCTTACATTGGAGGGGTTTTTTTTACAAACAAGGAATGTTTTTCCAATAAACGATTAGTCAAATCCTAATTGAGTTCTAGCTTCTTGGACAAACTGTATGGCATTGTTCTTCTTTGTTTCAAAATACCATTGTGAATTTCGAAACCCAAACACTTGATTCCCCAAATGGTTTTGGGCAATCAATTCTGCTTCATACAATGATTTTGCCTGAAGAATTTCTGCATGAAATACAGCGTAATTCATATATTGGTCAGCAAACTGTTCGACGTAGTTTAAATAGATGCGTTGGAAATTGGGTTGATTCAAAAGATGGTAGATTAAAGGATTGAGTGAATCTGATGCCAAGAAAAGCGGGTAGTTTACCGTATATTGGTCACTTAGATCTTGATTTTTACCAAATCCCAAGGCGTTATCATGGTCAAAAGACAAAAATACTGCTTGATTATTTAGGACTTGAAAATAGATGTAATAGTTGTTTCCGTTGTTTCTGAAATCATCGGTATTACCAATTAAATACGAGATGGCGATGAATCTTAAAAACTTATCTACATCAATCACGTTTCCGATATTAGTGGTATAAGTCAAAGGATTATTGACCAAAGTGATGAACTGATAAAACGATGTAAAATCTGTTCGTAATCCAAGTTGGGTATTGTTTGATAAATGATATTGATAACGTTCATTTGCTTCATTGATGTTAATTCCAACTTGTGCTTCGGAAGTGGTTGATAAATTTGCTTTGAATCCATCGATATCGGTGGCTTTGTACAAATCTCCATGATTATTTGCGAGGTCCTTGGAAAAAAACTTATTTAGGAAAGTAGAGTCAATGGGTTCTATGAAGGTATACAATCCAAATCCAACCACTAATTGATCAATTTTTAAATACACCAAACCGTAGCTAGCTTGTTGGCTTATCAGTCCTGCATTTCGAAGTAGTTGATGCGCATAGGCCTCTGTAATCATTGCATCATCATCTTGACCTTCAAAGGGAAGTGCATACTCGAAGTTGATTTGACGCAAATCAAACACCCTTCGCTGACGCAAAATTTCGTATTCGTTCGTTCCTTGTGGATATGAATGGGTCGCATTAAACTGAAGTTGAAACGAGGTTTGATGATAAACGCTTCGACCACGCCAATCATATGTAAGAGGTAGATTTCGCGAAGTGTTCGATTTGGTACGAAACCCAACTTCATAAATGGTGAACGATTCCCCGGTCCCATCGGTATAGGAAACATCGACAGGTATTAAGTTATTGTCACGATAATTGCCATATAAATCATAATATGCTTGCATATTCGTCAATAATTGATCAAAGTTCTCTTGTGTAAAAGTAATGGTAAAGGACTTGTAGATGCTTCGATCAAACAATCGATTGTAATCTTGATTTTGATTTCGATTCACAATGTATTTCATCAAACGATTTTCTTCAGCTAACGATTGGAGTTGGAAAACAAACAAGACACTAATCACAGCAAGCAAACCAAAAAACATTACAATTCGTTTCGCTAGAAGCTTGTTCATATAATCCCTCCCTTTTGAGCTATTTTTTTGATAATATTTGATTTCGGGTCGAAATGGTTTTTTGGGTAAAATAGTCAGAAATACTCATATAACGATTTACTAGACTAATGGTTTGAAGTCCAAGATGTTGATTGCTTAGAATTTCGCCTTGATACAAAAGTTGTGCATAATAGGAAGCAATCTCAAAAATGGTGGTGTTAAATACGCCATTTACAGGATTGGTAAATTCTAAAAGATAGTTTTCATAGGTTAAGCGAAAACTGGGGATTTCAAGAATGTTATAAACCAGAGGTAAGTCCTTGGAAGAGCCTAATGCACCTTGTGCTGGAGGATAGTCCCATACATTTAAAGATATTCCATAATCTCCATACGGGTTCCAACCAAACCCCATACTTTGATCGTAATCAAACGGGATATAGATGGCTTGACGTTCGTAAAAGTACAAGTAGTAGTTATTGGCATCGCTTCTATAATCATCTGGATTTCCAAGCAAAAAACTCATTGCTAGAGTTTTTAGCCAAGTATCCATATCAAGGATATTCCCTAAGATATTTTGATAATTTGGAACCGTTTTATTGTTTAGCTGAGAAACAAACGACATAAAAATACTGTAGTTTGAAGTGGTTTTATTGGTTTTAAGTTGGTATGTTTTTCGGTAACCATCGTTGTAATCGGATACTCCAAGTTTTCTTGAATTCAAGTTGTTTTTTAGATTCGCTGGGCCTGGGTCTTGCCACACACATTTATACAAGTCCCCAATTGAACCATCTTGATTTCGACCAAAATATCGACGAACAAATACATCATCAATGGGTTCAATGACAGTAAACAGACCATATGGTATGACTTCGCCATCAATGTCAAAATAGATGATGGCTAAAGAGGTGTTTGGTGCGACAATGCCAACGCTTCGAAAGTAATCATATGCAGCTAGTTCGGTTACTGCCGAGGTATCATTATCTCGAATGTACTTAAAGTTTAATTGTTCTAGTCCAAAAGCACGCCTTGCACGCAAGGCTTTGTACTGAGTCGAATTGACTGGATAGTCAAAGGCTTCATTAAATTCCAGTTGGAAACTGACTTGTTGATATCCAAGTAATTCACCTTGATCAGAAAGAACAACAGGCAATCTTCTTGAGAAGATGTTACCTTTCGTACGAAACCCAACTTCATTCATTGTAAAGACGTTTCCATGTCCATCTTCATAGACCATATCTATTTGTTGAATGGTATTATCACGGTAAGAGCCAAACTGATCGTTGTAGTTTTGCATGTCATTGATTAGTTTGTCGAAGTTTGCTCTTGAAAAATATAGGGTAAACTTCTTATAGTTTGTATTATCAAACAAGGAGTCATAATTCACTTCTGTTGTGCCCGTGGGTAGAGATGTTGTAGTTGTGGGCTGTCC
>JAUXXX010000089.1 GCA_030684695.1 bacterium | reverse complement strand
TTGGTTTAATGATCTCAGTCGATTTGGATGCATACACCTATGAAAAAGGCTTGCGTACGCCAATTCGTGCCACAGAAGCCACCATTCTAGACCGGATTCCTCCCCGTCTACAAATCAGGGAACATGCTCCCATTGAATTACCTCATACCTTACTTTTAATTGATGATCCAGATAAAACCGTCATTGAAGCTTTATACAAAAGAAGAAACTCATTTGAAAAGATTTATGACTTTGAATTAAACAGTGGTGGAGGTCATCTCAAAGGATATAAGATTTGTGATACCGAACCTGTTATTAAGGCACTTTATGCTCTAACCAAAGGAAATCCCTTGGACTTATTATTTGTGGTAGGGGATGGAAACCATTCTTTAGCCACTGCCAAAGCACACTGGGAGATTATTAAAAAAGGTTTAACAAAAGAGGAACAAACCAATCACCCTGCAAGATACTCCCTCGTTGAAGTCGAAAACTTATACGATGATGGCTTAACATTTGAAGCCATTCATCGCATTGTCTTTCATGCAGGCGACGATTTTATCCCCGGGTTAAAAGCTTGTGTCAAAGGGGAAGACTTAAGTTATCTGTACTCCAAAGAGCATGGACAAGAATACTACTCCATTCCACACTCTGGTCCGATGACCTACAAACTCATTCAAGACTACATTGATACCTACATTCAAAACAATCCTGCCACAAAAGTGGATTACATCCATGGAAGTGATCACTTAATCGAAGTAGCCGATCATCATGGGGGGATTGCGATCCATATGCCGGCATTAACCAAAAGCGACTTGTTTGATTATATCGCCCATGATGATGTCTTACCCAGAAAGAGTTTCTCCATGGGTCATGCATGTGAAAAACGCTATTACTTAGAAAGCAAACGTATCAGACCGTAAGGTTATAAATAAAAGAAAAGAGGAGATGCACATGAAACGGATCTATAACTTTTCCGCCGGACCGGCGGTATTGCCCGAAGCAGTCTTAAAACAAGCTGCAGAAGAAATGCTTGATTACAAAGGATCAGGTATGTCGGTCATGGAAATGAGCCATCGTTCGAAGACCTATCAACAAATCATCGACGAGGCAGAAGCAGATTTACGGACACTGCTCGACATCCCAAGCAATTACAAAGTTTTATTCTTACAAGGGGGCGGAACTACCCAGTTTGCGATGGTTCCAATGAATTTATCCAAAAACAAAACAGCCGATTACATCATCACTGGTCACTGGGCTCAAAAAGCCTATGACGAAGCGAAAATTTATGGAGATCCCAAAATTATCGCTTCCTCCAAAGACAAGATGTTTTCTTACATCCCTGATGTCTCTGATTTACCAATTAACCCCGATGCAGACTATGTCTACATGTGTGATAACAACACCATCTATGGAACCAAGTTTAAAAGCTATCCCAACACCAAAGGAAAAATCTTAGTCAACGATGCCTCCTCTTCCTTTTTATCGGAGCCAATGGACGTGACGAAGTTTGGACTCATTTGGGCGGGAGCGCAAAAAAACGTGGGACCTGCTGGAGTGGTCATTTGTATCATAAGGGAAGATTTGCTTCAAAACGAAGTATTGCCATTTACGCCAACCTTACTTCAATACAAAATCCATGCGGAAAATGGTTCCATGTATAATACTCCACCCGCTTATGGCATCTATGTATGTGGTCTAGTATTTAAGTGGCTAATAAGTAATGGTGGATTACCAGCCATTAAGAAATACAATGAAACCAAAGCAGCGATTTTGTATGACTATTTAGATCAATCAAAACTATTCAAAGGCACCGTCGAAAAGAATTCTCGTTCGTTAATGAACGTTTGCTTTAGAACCGAAGATGAAGCAGTCAACGAACAATTCATTAAGTTAGCCAAAGCCGCGGGCTTTGATAACTTAAAAGGGCATCGTACCACCGGTGGTATGAGAGCCTCCATTTACAATGCAATGCCCATGGAAGGGGTTCAAGCGTTAGTGGATTTCATGAAAAAATTTGAACAAGAACATGGTCATTAATATGAGCAAGATTCTATGTCTAAATAATATATCCCCTGTGGGGTTAGCAACATTACCAAGTACTTATTCGATTACCAAAGAACTATCGGAAGCCAAAGCCATTCTCGTTCGCTCTTTTGCAATGCATGAGCTTGCACTTCCTGAAAACATCTTAGCCGTTGCTAGAGCCGGTGCAGGAGTCAATAACATTCCAGTAGATACCTATGCCAAACAAGGGGTTGTCGTCTTCAATACCCCAGGGGCAAACGCCAATGCAGTGAAAGAATTAACGATTGCTTCTATGCTATTAGCAGTTCGTGATATCTCTGGAGGTATCCAGTGGGTCAAAGAAAACAAACAAGACAAAGAAATCGCTAAAACCGTTGAAAAAGCCAAAGCAGCGTTTGCTGGCACTGAAATATTTGGTAAGAACATTGGAATCGTTGGTTTAGGCGCTGTAGGTGCGTTAATTGCTGGTGCGTGCGCAGGCTTAGGCATGCAAGTGTACGGCATTGATGCATCACCCGAAGTAATTGAAAAGAATCGTCATCTCTTCCCACAAAATATCCATTTGTGTGAATCCATTGACGAAATCTATCAACACGCTGATTTCATTAGTTTAAATATTCCCCTTATTCCAGCAACCAAAGGCATGATTAATCAAGACTCGATTGCCAAGATGAGAGACGGAGTCATCATCTTAAATCTAGCACGTGATGCGATAGTGAACGATTCTGATATGAAAGAAGCATTACTATCCAAGAAAGTTAGAAAGTATGTAACAGATTTCCCCAATGAAGCAACAGCCAATATGGAAGGCGTCTTAGCCATTCCTCACTTAGGAGCTTCTACAGAAGAAGCAGAAGACAACTGTGCGATCATGGCTTCGAGACAAATCGTTTCTTTCTTAGAAACAGGATCGATTATCAATTCGGTCAATTATCCCAATGTAGAAGTCGCTCCATGTGAAGATTTTGCACGGATGATTGTCTTACATGAAAACATGTCTTCGCTATCTTCTCAAGTAGTATCCATGGTCGAAGAATACGCCATCATTAGTCAAATGATTACTAAATCCAGAAATGGCTATGGGGTTACCATCATTGATTTCTCGAAACCTAAAAAAGGTTGTCCAGAAGACGGATGTCTTCGAGACAAAGTCGATGCCATTGCTGGAATTATCCGCGTACGTGTTAACCATTCTAATTAGTTTAAACCTCCCACACAGGGGGGTTTTCTTTTTTTAGATATCTTTCATGATATATCCCATTTGCAAAATCACAACATGACACAAATGATGAGAGATAACTATGCTAATATATTAGCGATAATTGACATATATAAATAAATATGCTAAAATAATAGCATTATGAAAAA
>JAUXXX010000080.1 GCA_030684695.1 bacterium | reverse complement strand
TTGCATGTATTAGGCATGCCGCCAGCGTTTATCCTGAGCCAGGATCAAACTCTCCATATTTTATATGAATTATTTTTTTACCTTCTCAAATTGTGTTATTTTTTTGTTCGTCGTTATTCTATTCAGTTTTCAAAGACCGTGTCACCGTTTCACGCGACAGGAAATATTTTACCACATGCCCTTAGGAGTGTCAACTATTAATTCTCGTTAAATCGTCTTTTTTTCTGATAAAAAAAAAGGGGGTATAAATACCCCCTTTATTTCGAAATATAATCTATACGAATTCTGCTTTACGTGATACTTTTCGGTAGATGTCTTCAAAATCCACTTTTCTAAATAAAACAGGTACCGGGTACAACGGATTTGCCTCTTGGTTGGCACGAGTTGCCATCTTTGGAATGTCAATTTCTTGAATTACTTCAAACCAGCGAGGAATTCCAAATGCAAGATTCATCTCCTCAATCGATTGGATGAATTTTTCAGCCTTTTCCGCTGTTGAATCTCTTGGACCACAAACGTGGGCTAAATCTGCTAATTTTGCTAGTGGAATGTGAACCTTTTTGCCATATGCTCGTAAGACTACTGGCATCAGTACAGCGTTTGCTAAACCATGAGGAACATTATAAAACCCACCTAACGTATGTGCAATCGCATGAATATTGCCTACATACGCCCTGGTAAAAGCATATCCAGCCAAATAGGCGGCTTTTTGCATCTTTGATCTTGCTTCAATATTGGATTCTTGTAACACGCATGGGCCGATGTGTTTGTAGATGAGTCGAACAGCCTCTTCAGAGGCCTGTTTTGTGGCCAAGGTGTTCGCATATCCAATATAAGCCTCTACAGCATGGGTCAAAGCGTCCATGCCGGTAGTGGCCGTTAAATGCTTCGGTAATTTCATTGTTAACAAAGGATCAAGGATAGCATACTTTGGGACCAAATGGGGATCGTTAATCGCATATTTTTCTAACGTGTTCAAATTGGTTACAACAGCGGCTAAGGTAGCTTCAGAACCAGTACCTGATGTTGTTGGTACTGCAATCAAAAGTGGTAATTTTTTACCCACTTTAAGAACACCTTTTAATTGAGGAATTGATTTTTTTGGTCGAACGTGCCTTGCTAACATGGCCTTTGCTAAGTCGATGGGAGATCCTCCACCAATTGCAATAACACCTTTTAATAATTCCTTATTATATAAGGATAGAGCTGTTTCAATTTGCTCGATGGTAGGATTGGGTTTTACTTCGTCAAAGACAACAAATCGTATCGATTGATGTTGTAACTCTTTTAACAAAGAATCCATTAACCCGGTTTGAACAATTCCTTTGTCCGTTACAATCATAACAGAAGTTAGTTGTTCTTTCATCAAAAGCGCAGGAACTGAAGACAATGAGCCTGGGCCTTCAATCAAAATAGGTTCTGGTATTTTCACAAAGAGTGTCGATACTACTTTGAAAATTGCTTGATAAGTTCTAGCATACATTCTAAAGATAATGGACAAATGGATCACCTCGTTTGTAAAATTGTATCAAAAAACATCGCTTTTTGCAAGATGATACCCCATTTCTGAATAGAAAAACGACCATCCGGAGATGGTCGCTTGTAATTTATTCTTCGAAATCAGCGTAAAGATCTTCTTCGTCTGTTTCTGGAACTTCGTACTCAAGCGAAGTGTGTCGTAAGATTCCAGTTCCGGCGGGAATGAGCCCACCGATAATCACGTTTTCCTTCAACCCTAAAAGTGGATCGATTTTGCCACGAATGGCGGCATCGGTTAACACACGAGTAGTTTCTTGGAAAGAAGCAGCGGATAAGAAGGAATCACTTCTAAGAGATGCTTTGGTGATTCCAAGCAATACTGGTTTGGCAATCGCAGGACGTTTTCCATCCAGCAGGATTTGACGATTGGCTTCGATGAATTCTTGTACAGAAATTTGACTTCCTGGTAACAAATCCGTGTCACCTTCTAGGATAATGTTTAGACGTCTTGTCATTTGACGTACGATAATCTCGATATGCTTATCAGAAATATCAACACCTTGCGAACGATATACCTTTTGAACTTCCTTCAAGATGTACTCTTGAACGGTTTCCATATCGGTAACTCGAAGCAATTTTTTGGGATCGATGGATCCTTCTGTTAATTGGCGACCTGCATGAACATCTTCGCCTTTTTTAACGAGGGGTTGAACGTTGGAATTGGTTTCGTATTTCTTTGTTTCAATACCGTTGGTGATGGTGATGATGTAGCGTTCTTCCACTGGTACGATATCACTGACACTACCATTGATTTCGGAAATAATGGACTCTCCTTTGGAAGTTCGTGCTTCGAATAACTCCTGAACCCGAGGTAGACCTTGGGTGATGTCATCTCCAGCAACCCCTCCAGTATGGAAGGTTCTCATGGTTAATTGCGTTCCAGGTTCCCCAATGGACTGAGCAGCGATGGTACCAACCGATTCTCCTACTTCCGCTTTATCACCAGTTGCTAAGTTTTGACCATAGCATTTCCGGCAAATACCAACTTTGGATTGGCAAGTTAAGGCAGTACGAACCATTGGATAATCAGAATCTTGTAATGGTTTGTTTGTGACTAAAGCAGCTTCTTCAGCTTCAAGGTATGCATCCCCCAACAGATTTGCATCTGCTTCTGAGATGTATTTGCTCTTGAAGACTACGATTTCACCGGTCATTGGATTCACAAGATCTGTTGCGGCATAACGTCCGCGAAGACGTTCTCCTAAACGTTCAATTGTTTTTCCATCACGTTCGTCTTTTAGAGTCATTGTCCGGACACCTTTATCGGTGCCGCAATCTTCTTCGGTAATGACAACATCTTGTGACACGTCCACAAGACGACGAGTCAAATAACCAGATTCAGCGGTTTTTAACGCGGTGTCCGTAGAACCTTTTCTCGCACCATGGGTGGAGATGAAGAATTCAGACATGGTTAAACCTTCGCGGAAGGAAGCTTTAATGGGCAATTCGATAACGCCCCCAGAAGGGTTGGCCATCAATCCTCGCATCCCAGCTAATTGGGTGAAGTTGGAGATGTTACCACGCGCTCCAGAATCAGACATCATCCGGATGTGGTTATCAAATTTTAATTCATCTTTTAAGCCTTCTTGGATTTCATCTTTGGCTTTTTTCCACTCATTAATGACCAAGGCGGAGCGTTCTTTGTTGGTAAGTAATCCAAGTTGATACATTTCAGCGATATTATCGACCGCATCTTCATGAAGTTTAAGTACTTCATGTTTTTTGGAATAGACAGTAACGTCTGAAGCCGCAATGGTAAGACCAGCAATCGTGGAGTATTTAAAACCAATGTTTTTCATTTTATCCAACATTTTGGATGTTTCATTGATTTTGTAGCGACTAAAGATTTGAGCAATGATTAAGGAAAGGAACTTTTTAGGGAACGGTTTTGCTAAAGGCATGGATTTAATCGCTGCCTTGATATCCGTTCCGGGTGCCAAGAAGAATTTTCTTGGGGTTTCTTTCGTTAAGTTGATTTCTTCTGGTTCGTTTAAGTAGGGGAATGAGGTTGGTAAAATCGTATTGAAAATGATTTTTCCACAAGTGGTAATCAAATAATGATTTTTTAGATCTTCTGACATTTGATTGGAGATGGCAGAAGCTTTAATGGCAATGCGGGAATGTAATGTAATGAGTTTATTTTCATACGCCATCACTGCTTCATTTTGATCTTTAAAAACAGATCCTTCTCCGATTTCTCCGCCACGTTCTAAAGTAAGGTAATAGTTTCCTAGAACCATGTCTTGAGAAGGAGTAACAACAGGTTTTCCATCTTTTGGATTCAAAATGTTATTAGAAGCAAGCATTAACACCCGTGCTTCTGCTTGTGCTTCTTCCGATAATGGAACGTGAACTGCCATTTGGTCTCCATCGAAGTCCGCATTGAAGGCAGTGGTTACAAGTGGATGAAGACGAATTGCTTTTCCTTCGACAAGTTTTGGTTCGAAGGCTTGAATTCCCAAGCGATGCAACGTCGGTGCACGGTTTAGCAATACAGGATGCTCTCTGATCACGTCTTCTAAGACGTTCCAGATGCGGCCATCTAATGTTTCAATCAACCGTTTTGCACTACGAATGTTGGAAGTAATATTACGTGAAATCAATTCACGAATCACGAAAGGTTTAAATAAGATGATGGCCATTTCTTTAGGAAGTCCACATTGGTACATTTCCAAATCAGGTCCAACAACGATAACACTTCGACCAGAATAGTCGACGCGTTTTCCCAGTAAGTTTTGACGGAAACGTCCTTGTTTCCCACGAAGCATATCGGATAAGCTCTTTAGTGCACGATTACGTTCTACAACGACTTTGCGTCCACGTTTGGAGTTATCAATCAAAGCATCCACGGCTTCTTGTAACATCCGTTTTTCATTTTTTGTAATAAGATGAGGCGCACCTTGTTCAAATTGGCGTTTCAAACGATTGTTTCGGTTTAAAATCCGACGATACAAATCATTTAAGTCGGTGGTCGCAAAACGACCTCCGTCTAATTGAACCATTGGACGTAAATCCGGTGGTATGACTGGTAATACATCTAAAACCATCCACTCCGGTTTGTTATCTGAGTTTTTGAATGCTTCGACCACATTCAAACGTTTGATGATTTTTTCACGACGTTGTTTAGAAGCGGTTTTTAATTCGCGACGTAAAGAAACGGTTTCTTTTTCTAAATCGAGACGTTTTAGTAAGTACTTAATGGCTTCTGCACCCGTTTGTGCTTTAAAACGGTTGCCAAGTTCGAAGTAGTAACGTGTGTAGTCTGCTTCAGATAAGATTTGCTTATTTTTTAATTCCGTATCCCCAGCATCGACAACGATGTAACTTGCTAAGTATACTACTTCTTCTAAATCCTTGGATTTAATATCAAGAAGAGTGGCTAAGCGAGAAGGGGAGTTGCGTAGGTACCAAGCATGGACAACAGGAGCGGCGAGTTCAATATGACCCATCCGTTCACGGCGTACTTTGCTTTCGGTATATTCCACTCCACAAACAGGGCATTTCTTTCCTGGATGTGTCGAACGTTTTGATTTGTTGGAGCAGGCACATTGGAAGTCTTTGGTTGGTCCAAAAATGACCTCACAAAACAGACCGTCTTTTTCCGGTTTCAACGTGCGGTAGTTAATGGTTTCGTGCTTTTTCACTTCGCCATGGGACCAGCCTCGGATTTCTTCTGGAGATGCGAGCCGGATGCGAAGATGCGAGAATTTTTGACTCATCGATTAATCACACACCCTTTCTAAGATTGAAACCCGTACTTGGTAATATAGTCTTCTGTTTCGTCATCCACTAAACTTCGATTTACTTCATTTAATCCGGTATCTCTGGAAATCAATTCCACATAGATACCCAAAGAACGTAATTCTCTGGTTAATACTCGGAAGGATTCTGGTAAAGATGGATCTGGAATGGGTTGTCCATCGACAATCGCACGGAATACTTTGTTCCGGCCGATGATGTCATCGGATTTTACCGTTAACATTTCTTGCAATGTATAAGCAGCACCATAGGCTTCTAGTGCCCAAACTTCCATTTCCCCGAACCGTTGTCCACCATTTTGGGCTTTACCACCCATAGGTTGTTGTGTTACTAAGGTATATGGTCCTACGCTTCTTGCATGGAGTTTATCATCAACCATGTGGTCTAGTTTGATCATATACATGACACCAACTGAAACACGGTTATCAAATTTTTCACCAGTACGTCCATCAAACAAGACCATTTTTCCATCGTTTGCCATGCCAGCTTCTGCCATAATGGCTTCTAGATCGCGTTGTTCAACGCCATCAAAGACTGGAGTAGCCACATGAAGTCCTAATCGTTTAGCAGCCATTCCTAAATGGATTTCGAGTACTTGACCGATGTTCATCCGTGAAGGAACCCCTAGTGGGTTTAACATGATGTCAACAGGCGTACCGTCTTCCATGTAAGGCATATCTTCTGAGGGGAGAATCTTAGAAATAACCCCTTTGTTTCCATGACGTCCTGCCATTTTGTCTCCTTCGGAAATTTTCCGTTTTTGGACAATATAGACGCGAACTACTTCATTGACTCCAGGCGCGAGTTCATCATCGTTTTCTCTTGAGAAGACTTTGACAGAATGAACAATTCCTCCTCCACCATGTGGAACACGTAAGGATGTGTCACGCACTTCGCGGGATTTTTCTCCGAAGATGGCTAACAGTAAGCGATCTTCTGGTGTAGGATCTGTTTGTCCCTTTGGAGTAACTTTCCCAACAAGGATGTCGCCTTCTTTGACTTCAGCACCAGGAATGATGATTCCCTTAGCATCGAGATATTTCCGGCCATCTTCCCCAACATTCGGGATTTCACGGGTAATTTCTTCTTTTCCTAGCTTGGTGTCACGAGCTTCAATTTCATATTTTTCAATGTGAATGGACGTGTAGACATCTTCACGAACCAACCGTTCATTCATAATGACAGCATCTTCATAGTTGTAACCATTCCAGGTCATAAATGCCACGATGACATTTCGTCCAATAGCTAACTCGCCTTGGTCCATCGAAGGTCCATCTGCTAAGATATCGCCCTTGAATACTGCTTCACCCAATGCCACGATTGGAGTTTGGTTGATGCAAGTACCTTGGTTACTTCTCATAAACTTTCCTAGTGCGTATGTATTTAATACTCCGTCGTTACGGCGGACTTTAACTTGGAATCCATCAACAAATTCAACAACCCCATCATGTTCAGCTAACAAACAAGTACCGGAGTCATGAGCAGTCTTATATTCAATGCCGGTTCCTACAAAAGGAGCTTCCGGTTTTAATAATGGGATTGCTTGACGTTGCATGTTCGCACCCATCAAGGCACGGTTGGCATCATCATGCTCTAAGAAAGGAATACAAGCGGTTGAAATCGAGACAATTTGTTTAGGACTAACGTCCATATAATCGCATTGTTCTCTATCAAACATTTTGGTTTCCCCAAATTGACGAGCAACAACTCTATCTTCTTGAATCTTACGATCATCATTTAAGGTAACGTTTGCTTGTGCAATGACATGCGTTTGTTCGTCATCGGCAGTCATGTAGACGATTTCGTCGGTAACAATTCCGGTTTCTTGATTGATTTTTAGATAAGGAGTTTCCATAAATCCATATTTATTGACTTTTACATAACAAGCCAATGAATTAATTAGTCCAATGTTTTGTCCTTCCGGTGTTTCGATAGGGCAAATACGACCATAATGGGATTGATGAACGTCACGAACTTCAAATCCGGCACGGTCTCTGGTTAACCCACCAGGTCCTAGAGCAGAGATTCTACGTTTGTGAGTAATTTCATCAAGCGGATTGGTTTGTTGCATGAATTGAGACAATTGGCTTGAACCAAAGAATTCTTTTAAAGAGGATGTTAAAGGACGAATGTTAATCAGGTTTTGAGGTGTCATTTCCTTCAAATCCTTGGTTGACATTCGGTCTTTCACGTTTTTTTCCATTTTTGCTAAACCGATACGGAATTGGTTTTTAAGTAGTTCACCAATCAAGCGTAATCGACGATTCCCAAGATGGTCAATATCGTCAAGTGCCCCGATTTTATCAAATAGGTTTAAGTAGTAAGAAATAGAAGCAATGATATCTGAGGTAGTGATATGAGAACGAAGTTCACTCGAATTGTTTCCAATCAAACGAATCACATCAGCATCTTCAGCTTCAGTGAATTTCACATCAATGATTTCGACAAAGCAATCCTTAACTACAGATTCAACAAATTGATCTTTCAAAGGATCTGCAGAGATTTCTCCTCTTGCTTGACGATCGAGCAATAAAGCCAATTCTTCTTCTAAGGATTGATCAAAACGAACTTGTTTTAACAGTAAAGAACGATTCTTACTGATTAATTCCATATCGTGTTCATTGATTCGTTTGTGCGCAGCAAAAAGAACTTCACCCGTGTAAGGATCGACGATATCATGAGCAAAATATACATCTGTTCCTTTGTCGAGAAGCTGATTGATACGAATCACAACATCCAATTTTTGATTTACCTTAAAACGGCCAACTTCAGCCAAATCATATCGTTTTTCATCAAAGAGTCTAGAAACAAAGAAATTTCGAGCTCCATCAGCAGTTGCGGTTTCTCCTTGACGGATCTTTGCATACACTTCTTTCATAGCCTCTTCAGAATTTTTTGTTAAATCCTTCTCAATGGTATTCATTAACAAATCCGAATGACCAAAAAGTTCTACAATTTGTTCATTTGTAGAAAAGCCAAGTGCCTTAATCATGGTCGAAAGATAGATCTTCTTCGAGCGGTCGATTTTTGCATATAGTAAATCTTTTGAGCCGATTTCATATTCTAACCACGCGCCACGAGTCGGGATGACTTGGCCAAGATAGCGACGTTGCAATGTTTTTTTATCTGTGTCAACAGCATAAAATACACCAGCAGAGCGAACAATTTGGCTAACGATAACCCGTTCAGATCCGTTGATGATGAAAGTACCAACAGGGCTCATTACTGGAATATCACCCATGAAGATCTTTTGCTCTTTGACAGAATCTTTAATGATTTCTTCGCCTGTTTCACGATCGATGGTTTCTTTGTTTCTTAAACGAACAGAAACCCGAAGTGGTCGTGAATAAGTGACATCCTTCTCCTTGCATTCTAGAACGGTATACTTTGGTTCTCCGAGTTCGTAATCCCCAAAATATAGTTCTAAGTTTTCGGTAAAATTGGTGATTGGTGAGATGTCTTCAAACAATTCCTTGAGTCCCGTTTGGACGAACCATTCAAAGGAAGACGTTTGCACCTCGACCAGATCCGGAAGTTCAACGTTTGATTTTACGCGAGAGTAATTTCTCCGTTCACGTTTCTTTCCGTATTGCACTGTTTTAAAATCCACAAAATCACCCCAATTATTCAATGTAGGTACATTTGAAACCAATAAAACGTATACAACGCAAAAATGCGCATTCTATCGCATTTAACAATTTTATCATAATACAGTCAATATGTCAATTGCTACTGACATTCAATGATAAAATATCCTGACTTCTTTGCAATGATTGACACATTCTGAAAGTATGTCAATAATTCCTTATAAGCACTTTCAGCACCTTGATCTTTTCGGATAACAATCACAAATCTTCCACCCTCTAGTAAATGCTTTTGGGCATCACGAAACAACTGGTACATCACTTGTTTCCCAGCTCGAATCGGAGGATTGGATACAATCACATCAAAAAGACCGTCTATGCTATTAAATCCATCTGATTCAATAACTTGGACAGCTGCTTTCAAATGTACGGCATTCATGGTGGTTAACTCAAGTGCTCGCTGGTTCACATCAGACATCCATACCATTGATTGGTACTTTTTTTGGAGTGCAATTCCAATGGGACCATATCCACATCCCAAATCAAGTACTTTGTCAGAAGGTCTTGTTTCGATGGATTCAAGTAAAAGTCTTGAACCAAAATCAAGACCTTGCTTTGAAAACACGCCACTGTCGGTAGTAAACTCAAAACGGTCATTTCCGATAAAAAACGAAACACGCTTTGGTTTTGACTGTGTTTCACTTTGATTTTTGCTAAAGTAATGGCTCAATCAGTTACCTCCTTTAAACGGCAAAAACCTGAGACAATCTCAGGTTTAGTCGTTCAAACGTTAAATTACTTAATTTCGACTGTTGCGCCAGCTTCAGTAAGCTTCTTCGCGATTTCTTTAGCGTCTTCTTCTTTAATTTTTTCTTTGATTGCTTTTGGAGCAGCGTCTACTAGGTTTTTCGCTTCAATCAAGCCAAGGCCTGTTATTTCACGAACAACTTTGATAACTGCAACTTTGCTTTGACCAACAGATGTAAGAATAACACTTACTTCTTTTGGACCTTGTTCTTCTTCAACAACAGCAGCAGCAGCAGCTGGAGCAGCGCCTACAGCGGATGGATCAACACCGAATTCAGCTTTCATCGCATCGATGAATGCTTTTACTTCGAGGATTGTCATTTCTTTTAAAGATTCGATAAATTGTTCTACGGTAATTTTTGCCATTTTCATTTCCTCCAATATAGATTAATTGTTTTCTTTGTTTGCAATTAAGTCAAGACCAATTGCGAGTTGTTGCAGTGGAGCGAGTAAAGTGCTTGCGAGCATCGTAAGTAGCACTTGACGTGAAGGCATACCTGCGATTTGTCTAATTTCATCTTTGTTGTAGAAGTCGCCGTCTACATAACCAGCTTTTACCAATAACTTTGGGTTCTTCCGGGTGAAATCGATTAATACTTTTGCTGCAGAAACGGATTCTTTCATAGCGAATACGATGCCGTTTGGTCCGACTAATTCTGCTTCTAACGACGTATATCCAAGATTATTAGCTGCTCTAGCAACTAAATTATTCTTAGCAACGAGTAGTTCGCATCCTTCTTTACGAAGAAGACGACGAAGTTCTTCAGTCTTTTGAACGGTTAATCCACGGTATTCGGCAATGAGAACAGCTTTTGCTTGTTGCATCTTGGCTTGAATAACTTGTACTTCTTCTTGCTTAGCCGCAATGATTTGAGTGTTGGACATTGCTACACCTCCTATAAATTTGTGAAAAAAGAAACCCTCTTCTTCGAAGAAAAAGAGGGGAACCTGTTAGGGTTACCAACTTCATTCTCGGTAGGAAATTAAGCTCATGCACCTACTGTCTTCGAAAAAGCTGTGAGTTGATTCAGTTGTTAAGCGATGATGTCTACACCAGGGCCCATTGTCGATGAAATCGCAGCGTTTTTCATATAAACGCCTTTGACTGTCGATGGTTTGGCTTTGGTAATAACATCTAAGACCGCTCTAATGTTTGTTTCCAAGTGTGCTGGTTCAAAAGATACCTTCCCAACAAGTGCTTGGATGTTTCCGTTTCTGTCTACGCGGTAGGTGATTTTTCCACCTTTTGATTCTGAAACCGCTTTGGTAATGTCTGTTGTAACAGTACCGGTTTTAGGGTTTGGCATCAAACCTTTTGGACCTAATACTCTACCAAGTTTACCAATGGTACCCATCATATCTGGCGTTGCAATTACAACGTCAAACTCGAACCATCCACCTGTAATCTTCGCGATCAAGTCGTCGTCGCCAACAAAGTCAGCTCCAGCGTCTTTAGCGTCTTTGGCTTTTTCGCCTCTTGCGAAGACCAATACACGTTTTTCTTTCCCAGTTCCATGTGGAAGCACAAGTGCTCCACGAAGGTTTTGTTCAGCTTTACGTGGGTCAAGGTTCAAATTGAGGGCAACTTCGACAGATGCGTCGAATTTTTCAAACGAAATCGCTTTGACAAGTTCGATTGCTTCGCGAAGTGGGTACTTCTTGTTGCTTTCTACCTTGGCTTGGGCGGCTAAGAATTTTTTCCCTTTTTTTGCCATGATTTTTTCCTCCTATATCTGGTTTTAGCGGAAATTTCCTCCCATATACAGTTGTATTGACAACTATATTGCTAGTCTACGACGACAATTCCCATGTTTCTTGCTGAGCCTTCTAAAATACGCGATGCAGCTTGTACATCATTCGCATTCAAGTCAGGCAATTTAACTGCTGCAAGTTCGAGTAGTTTCGCACGCGTAATTGTCGCGACTTTATCCTTTTTCGAATTGCTTGCGCCCTTTTGAATATTGCAGGCTTTTTTTAGTAAATCACTTGCTGGTGGGGTTTTGGTAATGAACGTAAAACTACGGTCATCATAAACAGTAATAACAACAGGAATGACGCTTCCAACCATTTCTTTAGTACGATCATTAAATTGTACGCAAAATTGTTGAATGTTTGCCCCCGCTTGACCAAGTGCTGGCCCGATTGGTGGTGCTGGTGTTGCTTTTCCACCTGCGATTTGCAGTTTTACAACGGTTTTAATTTCTCTTGCCACGAAAGACACCTCCTTATTTTCGTGATGTGGTTAACGGAATTATCCTCCCACTCTCAGGTGCGTATAACGCACGCTGAAATATTATACAATAGAAGGGAGTAAAAAGTCAAGGCAAAAATGTCGTGTTTTACGAGATTTCTGGCTAAAAATCAATGTTTTTTTAGGAAAGACTAAATATCGTATTTTGCATTTATTTCTGACGGTGTTTTTCGTAGTAATCCAAATATTGGTAATAGTCCAAACAGAATATTCACTAGATAGATAAAACTAATTCCTGCTAAAAAGAGTGGAAGTGGGAAATAAAAGACACTCGTCAATCCTCCAACCAAACGATCAATACGATCAACCAAGAAAGTCATCGCTACATAGCCAGTTAATGACCCAACTGTGGTAAACGCAATGATTTCAGATAAGAAGATCTTGGTGATGTCGAACTTGGTTGCCCCAATGGAGCGATAGATTCCAATTTCTTTGATTCGACCAAGCATGCTTGAACGCATGGATAAGACAATAAAGACAATCGTTCCTACTAAAGAGATGATGATTCCAATAAGACGAGTCATCACTTCTCCTAAACGGACTTGTTGATAGTCGCTGATTGCTTTGGCATACATATCAAAACTTTCAAATGTCAAATCCGAAATTTGACTCACTGCTTCTTGTTTGTCTGAAGAAAACATCACAATATAAGAATCAAAAAACGAATTGAAAAAGCTTATCACTTCCGCATTGGATATTTGAGTTAGATCGTCACTGCGGACAATGTAGGAAAGATTGACTCCTGTGAACTTACCTGCAACGGTAAATACAATCCCATTAATTGTCACAGTAGAGCCCAATGGTCCGAACTGGTCTGCATGTACCAATACTTCTCTTGATGTCAGCATCTGACTGCCTAAGGTTAGTGTAAACAATCCCTGAGTAGTCTCAAGTGATCCAATTCCAGAGTCTTGTTTGCCATTAAAATATTGTAAGTTTGTGTTTGCTAGAACCACAATTCTGGAATTAGATTCCACGATTCCTGAAATAGTCAATGGAGGATAGATTTGTGAGTTTGAACGAACCAACCCACCTATGAGTTGTTCAATAGTCGTAATCCCTAGATCAATAACCGACTTTTCTCGTAGTAAATCCTGTGCAATCCACTTATCAATGGCAATTTGTTGATTGTTGATTGGAAGGCTTCCGTGGAGTAATGTGTGAGAGCCTAATTGGGAAACTGATACGGGGAAAGCTTCCGAGTAAGTGCTCGTTGCTCTAGGTCCGCTCCCTTGCACAAAATTTTCAAAACGGAAAGTCATGTAAGCTGCAGAATTGTAAGGGGAGATTGCATCAACACTATTAAGAGCAAGTATCTCGTTTAGTTTCGTAATGGATAATTGATTACTCACTTTTAACCCCACAGAGTTTTGTGGAAAGAATACGAGTGATGCTTCATCTGTGCGAAACATATTTCCAAGAGTTGCTAGGTTAAATACAATAATGGAAGAAATCACAAAGTAAACAATTATGAAAATCTTGCTAAATGCTTTTTTCCCCTGAAACACCTTATCGAATCCACTTTTGATGGTATCTTTAAATCGGATAAATGACTTTCTTTTTCCTGTTTCAGGAATTGGTTCGAACGCAGAAAGATCAAACAGTTTTTGATCTGCATCAATTGTTTCTACCTTCTTATAATAATCATCAATTAGTTTGATATCCGTATCGCTTGTTAAGTATTTGATTTTTGTATTCGCTTCTGCTTTGATATATACCGTGTTATTCCATTCGATGACGGATAAACGTGGTCTTGACTTTCCTTCTACGTCATAATAGTAGTCCACATCAATCGCGCCCGTAATGACTTCTTTGGTTAAGTCTTTCAAATGGATGTTTCGATCATCCATTCGATCTAAACTTCGATTTCCTTCGTTTAAATCGTCCTGTATGACTCGACCATCTTGTAGTTGAATAATACGATCCGCATAAAACTCAACCAACTCTCTTTCATGACTCACAAGAATAACCAGAGTTGTTTTGCTGATTTTTTTAATAAGGCTCATGATTTCGAAGGTATTATTGGCATCCAGATTCCCTGTTGGCTCATCTGCCAATACAACTTTTGGATTCTTTGCAATCGCTCGTGCAATGGCAACGCGTTGTTGTTGTCCACCCGACAACGCTAGTACACTGCGTTTACGTAAATGATACATTCCAACGCTTTTTAAAACATACTCAATTCGTTCTTCTACCAAAGACTTATCGTATAATCCCGCCATATTCAATGCAATCTCTACATTCTCATATACGGTTTTATCAGTGACTAGATTATAGTTTTGAAAAATATAGCCAACATACTTATTTCGTAAAATATCCCATCGATTCGGTTGATATTTCCGAATAACTTCTTTGTAAAAAATAATTTCTCCACTTTCAAAGGAGTCTAACCCTCCAATAACGTTAAGAAGTGTCGTTTTTCCGCATCCAGATGGTCCAGTTAACGCAACCAATCCCACCTCTGGAAAATCAAGTGTTGTATTATTAATAACATGTATTTGATTGGAGCGCCCTTTGTTAAAAAACTTGTTTAACGATTGTAAACGAATCATGGTGTCCCCCCCCTATTCCATACGTAGGGTCCGTTGTACGGACTCCTTGAAAATGCGATGAATGTATCGAGTGGAAACCAAATAAGACATTCCAACCACAATAACAAATAAAACAACGAAACTAAACGGATTATAGTACTTCACTGATTCACCAACCAAACCACCTATTCTTTGCATAGCGAGTAAAACTAGTAAGACGATGGTGTAAGCGAAGAATCCTGTAATAATTGATTCTTGATAAATCATTCGAGTGATGATCGATCGATTCGCGCCAATCGTTCTAAAAATAGCATAATCTTTTAGTTTGGTATTCACAATTGCTTTCATGATTAAAAACGATATTACAAAGGAAGCAAACAAGGTGAAGACTAATAAAACAGTGGAACCAATGACATTAAACACTGTAAAAAACTGATCAAATGGGTTAGGTGAAGTAGCTGCGAACGGGTAAAACACATTATACTTCTGAGTGATTCCACTCAAAAGCAGGGATGCCTGACTCACAAATCCTCCAACACTTACTTCCGAAGTGGTGAATACCGATACTTGATATGTCTTGGGACGAAACAACAAATCAAATGTTTCTTGATTCAAATCGATATAAGGTCGATATTCGTCTGAGGTTACAAAGGTGATTGATATATTCTCAACAGTACTGGATTGATAAAAGTCGCCTACAGTAATCGACCCTGTAGCGGAACAGCTTGTGGAAGATGGACAAAATGAAAATGTTGAATATTTAGGTAATAGTAATGTGTTTGCAGGGATAAACTGATTAATTCGAAATGTAATATAGGTAAATGCATCCCCTACTGTAATATCTTCCAAAGAGTTATTCACACCTTCAAAGCGAAAAGCAGTTAAGAATTGTGTATAGGCAAATGGTCCATAGTGACTCCAAACGTTTTCACCAATGAAGAATACTGCAAAGCGATTGGATGTGGAGGTTAAACTCATGTGATAATCGCTGCCTGCGACAACACCCACAACCGTAAATGTCCTAAAGGCTGCTGGATTGAATCCACTAAAGGTCACCATCGAATATTGATGATTAATATAAGTTAGTGCCGAATCCCTCTCAAGGTCAGATATTGCGATGACCACTTCTGAATCATTTGTTGCGAGTCTACCCGCTAATAGATCTGATTCTTTTAATAGGGAAGTTGGCAAAAACTGTACACTAAAGTAATTGGAAAATTGGTCCGTTGCATTGGTTTGTTCAAAGGAAACTCTTAAGTCCAGAATATAATCATTGTCGACATATGCTCGAAAACCTGATAAAGATTGAATCTGCGAAATATCTTCATTTGTTAACATGGAAAGATTGTTTCTTCGAATCACAACGCGATTCACTGCTGTATTTTGAAAGTACAAATTATTTTCGGTACCAGCTGCGGAAGTAGCACTTAGGAATGACCCATACGATAAAGCAATAAAAAAGGCAAAGAATGTGAAAACCACAATCATTAATATGGATTTTTTTGGTACCGACCATAAATTCCGCCAAGATATTTGGAAATTTTTCCAAAACGAGATTGCATTTGGGGAATCCGCAATAAAAGGAATGTCCATTTTATTGGTTGGACGTACTTCGATGTCCTCTGCAATTTCTCCATCATACATTCGTATTTTTCTAGTAGCGTATGGTTTCACTTGATCATAGTCATGGGTAACTAAAACAACAAGTTTTTCTTTTGATATCTCATATAGTAATTCTAATACTTGCTTTCCAGATTCGACATCTAAATTGCCAGTAGGTTCATCTGCCGCAATAATAGGGCAATCCTTTGCGAGAGCTCTTGCAATAACCACACGTTGCTTTTGTCCGCCGGATAACTTCGTAGCCTTATGACGAACGTGTTTGGTCAATCCGACACGCTCAATAATTTCTAATGCCTTTTTTCTGGCAACTGCCGTGGGATAACCCGCCAAAATCATGGGTGCTTCGACATTTTGTAAAACTGTATAAGCATCTATTAAATTGTAACTTTGAAACACAAACGCCACGTATTTTTTTCGGTATTCTTCTAAATCGCTGGTAGCGAAATAAGAAGTAGCTTCCCCATTGATGTAAAGCTCTCCTTCTTCATACGAGTCAATTCCACATATCACATTTAGCAATGTGGTCTTTCCTGATCCTGATTCTCCCACCACCGCCACAAACTCATTGGCGTGTAATTCAAGATTGACTTTCCGCAATCCTAAAGCAACAGCGTTATTGGAGTTGTAATACTTCGATACATTGGTTAGTTTTATCATTGTTGTGCCTCCGTCTTGTACGTGTATTATATCATTATAGGTAACATCTGGAAACCAAAGAATCTTGGGAAAATTATATAAAATATAAAAAAGTCGGAATATTCCGACTTTTCAAGGTTAAAGAACTTCTATTTCTTCAAATTTCAAGGAAAGCGATGTTTTTCTTCCAAACATTTCTACAAGAGTAGTAATAACGCCTTTTTCGTGATCAATGGTTTCAACGGTAACAAGTTGACCCGAAAACGGTCCATTGGCAACACGAACTTTTTGGCCTTCTTTGACGTTCAAGCGTTGAACCGCTAACATACCACATTTTTTGAGAATTGGATTAATTTCGTCTGGGAATAGAGGGATTGGCTTTGTTCCTCCACCACTACTACCTAAGAACCCGGTTACTCCTGGAGTGTTCCGAACAACGAACCATGACTCATCGGTTACAATCATTTCGATAAACACATACCCTGGGAACATCTTAACAAGTTTCTCTTTCATCGAACCGTCTGCTTTTTTTTCAGCTTTCAATTCTTCTGGAATCATCACTTGGAAAATGGAACTTTCCATTTGCATTGTTTCTATACGACGTAACAAATTTTCCTTAACGGAGTTTTCGTATCCTGAATACGTTTGAACGACGTACCAATATTTCTTCTTATTATCCATGAATGAGTGCCGACATTCTATAGACTATAGAGCCATTTGAACAATGGGTCTAAGATAAAGCCGTAGATGGTGAATATGAGCATAAGGAATACCAAGAAGCCAAATACTTTACTGGAGTCTCCTGCCAAATCTTTTGCGGTTGGCCAGCTAACACGTTTCATTTCTTGAATGCTTGGACGAAGGAATGGAATCGCCAAATAAACAATAACAAGACCACCAACTAGAATCAGGAAGGATCCAGTTAATACTCTTTTTAATGTTGTCTCAAAGAAAAAGTCAATAAACGCATAGCCGCTTTTTCCTAAAATTTCAGCCAATGAAGGTGTTGAATTTCCGAATCTTCCCATTACAATGTAAACACCGTAAAGAATAAGAACCGGAGATAATATCGCTAACAGCCAGTTTTCAAATGCATATTCTTTCTTTAAAATCTCCATAACACGAGATTTCTTTTGTTCTGGAGTAAGCTCCACTTTTGTTTTAGTTGGTTTTTTTACTTCTTTTTTTTCTAAATCGGCCATAGTATCCTCCTACTTGCTTTCCTTGTGAATCGTATGTTTTTGACACTTTTTACAATATTTTTTTATTTCCATTCTCCCTGTTTCTTTTCCGCTCTTTTTTACTTCATAATTGCGGGATAAACAGTCTTGGCATATTAATATCGCTTTATCATTCATTTTATCAACTCGCTTGCTTTGCTAAATATATCAAAAATTCGCCCTTTTGTCAAGAAAATCATGACGTCAATTCTTTATTTAATTTCTTTCGAATCCGGTCAATCGCATTGTGTACTTGTTTCTCATCAATTTCTAAGAATTGTGCCGTTTCTTTGATTGTTTGATAGCGAACAAAGCGTAATTCATAAACTTGTTTTTCAAACTCTGATAGTTTGAGTAATAACGTTTCTATTTCTTGATTAAGTCCGTTGTAGGCGTCAACTGAAGGTGTAGATTCACTGATTAGAAACATTGATTTTTCTGCCAAGAATTTGGTGTGACGATTCTTTTTTCTTAGTATTGTGATTAAGTGATTTTCTAGATTATTTTCAAAATATTTGGTAAATGATTTTCCAAACCGATCCTCAAATCGAATGATGGATTTGTACAAGATGATAATACTTTCCTGAAAACAGTCTTCATACTCATATCCAAGACGGAATAATCCAATTTTTTTCGCAATTAGGAACTTGTATTTTTGAACCATCAATTGAAAGGCTTCTTCATTCCCTTGTTTGATTAGATCAAGAATCTCAAAGTCGTTATAATCGCGAAATCGCATGTTATTGTATAGTCCTCCGTCGTAAAATATCAAACATTATAATCGCTGCAGAAACAGAAGCATTTAGCGAGTTGGCTTTCCCCACCATGGGAATGACTACATTGTAATCGACACTCTCTTTGACAAGCCGGCTCAAGCCTTTGCCTTCGGAACCAATCACAATGGCAAGTTTGGTGTCTACAGCTATTTGTGTATATGGTGTAGATGCATCAATACTCGTTCCAACAATCCAATATCCAGACTTCTTTAACTTTTCAATGGTTTGAGTGATGTTCACTACTTCAACCAAACGTATGTGTTCCATCGCGCCACTCGCAACCTTTACTACAGTACCCGTCACTCCAGCGGCTCGGTTCTTTGGAATAACTATCCCACTAACCCCAGCTGCTTCCCCGCATCGAATGATGGCTCCTAGGTTATGAGGATCTTCAATTCCATCTAAAATGACCAACAGCGGCTGTACGATATCCTTGGTTGTTATAAGGTATTCTTCCAAGGATAGAAGCGGATAATCGGGAATTTCTAAGACAATTCCTTGATGATTTCCTTCGAATTGTTTGATGAATTTTCCTTTTGGCAACACTTCGATTGGCATATTTCTTGGTTTTAAAAGAGCTTGATATTCCGGCATTGAGCCTTCTAATACATACGCCTTTAAAACCGTTTTCGAAGACTTTAAGACTTCAATTGCAGAGTTCTTTCCATAAATTTGAATGGGCATGTTTTCACCTCTCATTGTATCATAAATCTGATGTTTATTTTCTTGAAAAAGGCAGCTGAAATAGATGAAAAGAACTTCGTTTAATTACGAAAGTTCTTCAATAACTTTGACAAATTGTTGAAAAATCTCATCTAGTCGAATTTGGTTCTTTTGCAAATATAAGTATCCAATGAGAGCTTCTAGTCCAGTAGATTGATGGTATGTAGATAATTCAGTGTTCTTTGGTTTCCGATTGGAGGTTGCGTTTCTGCCTCGTTTAAAGACCGACATTTCCTCTTCTGACAAAAACCCATCTTGCAAACGAAACGCAACCTTTGCTTGACCGATTGCTGAGGTGTATTTGATAGCGTGTTTATGTAAATCACCAACTTTTGTAAATCCTTTGGCAATCAAATGATGACGAACAAACAATTCTAACACAGCATCTCCCACATAGGCTAACGACAAACCATTGTGTTGTTCCATTAGAGCAGCTCTTTTTTCACAAGTTCTTGGCGATAGATATCCGCTTGTGCAAAATCCTTATTTTTTCTGGCATCTTCCCAGTTTCTGAACAATGCCTTGTCTTCATCACTGAGTTTTTGTAAATCAATGGACAAACCGAGTACACTGAGCAACCGAACAAAGATGACAAGATTTTGATTCAATAAATACGCATCTTGAGAAGAACGCAGATAGTTATTCGTTACCTTTAACAACTGGTTCATTGCAGTGAGTGCGTTTGGGGTATTAAAATCTTGATTCATCGCTTCTTCGAAATCTGCAACAATTCGTAACAATGCAGTATCTTCCACTAATACATCCAGTTGGAATGAATCGGATAAATCTAGTTTATGAAAAAGCGTTTGAACTGTTTTTTCTATCCGATTCCATTCTTTGATATACACATCAAGCGCTTCTTCTGAGTAATTGATTGGACTGCGGTAATGGGTCGAGAGTAAAAACATCCGAAAACCTCGTAGATCTTTATTTAAATCTTTTACCATAATAAAGTTGCCTAAACTTTTAGACATCTTTTCTCCATCTAAGTTGAGACGACCATTGTGCATCCAATAACGAGCAACCGGGTGAGCGTGAGATGCAATTGATTGGGCAATCTCATTTTCGTGATGAGGAAACATCAAGTCTGTTCCACCACCATGAATATCGATTTCTTCCCCAAAGATATCATCAATCATCGCCACACACTCGGTATGCCATCCCGGTCTACCTGTTGAAAATGGGCTTTCCCAGCTGATTCCACCAGAGGTTTTCTTCCATAAAGTAAAATCGAGAGGACTTTCTTTTAAGGGATTAATCTCCACTCTCGAGCCAGAAATTAAATCGTCAATCCTTCGATTGGATAATTGTCCATATTCTGCGATTTTATTCACTCTGAAATAGACATCCCCTTGAACAACATAGGCATAATCCAATCGAATCAACTCTGCGATATAATCAATGATTTGACTCATGTATTGTGTAACACGCGGTTGAATGTAATCTGTTTTAGACCCTAAACTCGTGACATCGTTTAAAAAAGCGTTGATATAAAATTCCGCAACTTGTAGTTCGTTTTCGTTTATTTCTCGTGCCTTTTCAATGATCTGGTCATCAACGTCAGTAAAGTTCGAAGCATACTTAACGGAATAGCCCAAATATTCAAAGTACCGTCTAGCAGTGTCAAAAAACACCACAGGACGAGCGTTTCCAATGTGGATATAATTATATACCGTCGGCCCACAAACGTACATGGTAACGATTCCTGCACGATGAGGGACGAATGTTTCTAGTGCGTTTGTATAAGAGTTAAAAATTTTCATAAATACACCTACTTGTCGTATTACCTATTATATGAAAAAAACGAGATGATTTCAAGGAAAGTTATTAATCGACTCATTAACTTGAACAATGAATCTTCTTGTAGTATCGAAACTGGTGTGATACTGTATAGATATCTTCTTTCTTGGAGGAACTACATGAACTATTTGGACCGTCAACCCGCTAAGGACGCCGCATTTGGTCTACTCAGCATTCAAACCTTACTTCTTGTCTTTTCCTTGTTGCTGGGAGGAGCTTCTTCCATTCTCAATTTTATGATCATTGTGCCGATATCGCTTTTTTTCGCCATTTACCTGAGTGTCGCAGAGGGTTCAGAGATCCTCTACTATAAGAAAGTACCTATTCGAATCTTATGGATTATTACACTAGCATTAGCAGATATGACGATGGTACTTATATCCATCTATAAACTTTATGATCAACCTTTATGGTTTTTTTACTCCAAGTTTGTCTTCTATGGGCTTTTACTTCTCATCCAAATCGTTAAGCTGCCGACGTTTTCGAAACTTCTTGGAAAACCAAAAGTGATGTGGATCACCTATGTGTTATCCAACCTTATGAGCGGTGGAATATTTTACTTTGCGTATCTTGGAACGATTATTTTATCCGGATATATGGAAGTGTCAAATGAACTTTTGTATAGCGTTTGGGGTATTTTGTTGATCGTACAAATGGTTAAAGTTGGATTTCCACTAATTAATATGCGGTTATTTGATGCAAGTTATCGATTCCATCGGGTGTATGATATCTTTGATTCTTTTATCATTCTTATACTCTCTATTTGGAGTTTGCTTGCACTCTTCTTGTTCTCTTAACATTAGTTGATCAAAAAAATTCCATTTTTTTTACATCGATTGAAAAAACATGAATAATATGATATTCTAACCCCATACTGGTATCATACTCGGGGGAGATGATTTCGTGAAATATTTTGGACCATCACGGTTTCGAGATTCCATGTATTTGGTGTTTGGCGTTCAAATTTTTTTGTTGTTAGTCGCGACGATTGCGACTTTTGATGGCATTTTACTAAACTATTATATTGCTATGCCATTTGCTATTTATTTCTCATTTCTGCTCATTTTAGCAGAAGACGGCGTCCAGATAAATTTATGGAGAATCCCGCTACGTGTTTGGTGGGCGATTTCGGTTGCACTATTTGACTTCATTGTCTATATAAATGTTCCAGATCAAGCGTTGTGGCATTCCTTCGAACTCTACTTTGTCATCAAGGGAATGTTTTATGTCACGTATTTTGTCATGCAACTCGTAAAAACTCCTTATGTCGTGTCACGACTGGGAGAACAAAAGACGTATTGGCTGGTTGCCTTATTGTCTAATTTATTCACGATTCCTTTATACAAGATGCTTGTTGATTTTGATTCAATAGCACAAGCTTTGGTCTACTGGCCCATCTTGGTTCCTATATTGCTTGTCATTGTTTCGAAGTTGTTAATCCCATTCTATTACCGATATAAGCTCCTATCTTATAAAAGTATGACTCGCTGTTTGGATGTCTTCGATCAATTTCTTTTCCTTATATTAGCATTTCTTCCCATCATGTTCTCTGTAGCTTATATAGTCTCAAAATTCTTTTAGACCGAGCGAATCGGTCTTTTTTTTGCAATTACGAGTTGCTTTCCATTCGTGCTCGTAGAGTATATAATGAAGATGTCGTAGCGCTGATGACATAGGAGATGATAATTTGCTAAATATTGCGTATATTGCCTTAAAAATGATAGAACTAAGAACCAAACATCAGTGGTCTCAAGAGCAGCTTGCTGAGAAACTGTTTGTAAGTCATCAAGCAGTGTCCAGGTGGGAAACTCAAAAATCACTTCCTTCCATCGATACGCTTTGTTTGATGACTACGTTGTATCGTGTATCCATTGAAGAATTACTTTGTTTGGATAAATGTACAGAACCAGTTAGTCTTATGGATTCATTAAAGACAAGTTCAGAAGAAGAAGTCATCCAGATCATTCATGCATATGCACAAAGAGTGGATGAACTCTTCACTCACTTTCACTTGTTTTGTGTCGATCATCGAAAGATCATCTTGTTTCAAATCATACACCGAAACCCTTTGTTTGATTTTGATAGACAATGGCATTTATTAAGTGAACAAGAACGTCTTTGGTTGTTAAGAAAGAACCAACAAAAAGAAGTACATCTGCATCCTAATATCTTGCGTACAAGATTATCAAATCAAGAACAACAAATACTTCGCAAAACACGATGAGTCATGTATTCTTGACATTCGCTTCACAAACAACACTATAAGGAGATCTCAATATGAAATTTAGCCACATACTTCCCTATTTATCCGCAACTGAATACGATGAAATCATCGACCAATTAATCGATGGATCCATCGAGCTAAACCCTACGATGCTTCTTCCTTTTTTGAATGATTCACAGCTGGAAAAATTATATCACGCTGCTAAATCCCAAAAAATCAAACTTTCTATTGTTGCCATGTGTCCTTTCCTACCAGAAATGGTCTTATCCCAAATAGTTGATGACTATATCAATGGAGAAATCGAACACGATCAACTAGATGGAATCCTTCCCTTTTTACCAGAATCATCCATTAAGAAACTTTTCTATTACGAGCTACATCGGCAAAAAAATAAACCAGCAGAATAAAAAAAATGAAAGAAAAAAGAGGCACTCGTTAAAGTGTCTCTTTTCAGGCTTTGTTTGAATTACAAGTTGACTACTAAAGTTTTACGATATTAGCAGCTTGTGGTCCACGTGCGCCGTTCGTAACGTCAAAACTTACTTTTTGTCCGTTTTCGAGAGCTTTGTAACCATCGCCTTGGATTGCAGAATAATGTGCGAAAATGTCTTTGCCATCTTCTCCAGTGATAAAACCATAACCTTTTTCTGCGTTAAACCATTTTACTGTGCCGTTCATGTGTTTCTCCTTAAATTTATTATGTTACTAAAAGTATTATACAACTATAGAAAACAAATAGCAAGTTATATTTCTTGAAATCTTTTTAAGACTGAAAAGTGATGGTCTTTTATGTGTTATTCCTCGTTTGTGCTAGAAATCTCTTCTATTTCATCCGGTAAGTCCACATTTTTAATCCGATCAAACTTCGTAGTAATTTTTTCTACGTCTTTACTAATCGTACTTGTTTGCGTTGATAATGTGGAAATTGTCTTACTAATCTTTTCCCAGTTTTCGGCAAATTTTAAGAATTCCTTGTTTAGAGCGAGTAGTTCTTTGCGGATTTGATTCGTATACTTACTTCTTTCATAATCGATGACCACTGCTTTAAAACTCGATAATAAAGGCACGAGAGTGGTTGGCGATACAATCGTAATGTTTTTCATTCTTGCATGTTCAACCACCGCACCTAAGTGAGAATGTAGTAAGGACAACACGCCATCCGATGGAACGAACATCAGTGCATACTCTGCAGTAACTCCTGGGATGATGTATTTGTTCGCAATGTCATTGATGTGTTTTTTAACATCGGACCCAAATGCTTGGATAATCTTTTCTTCCTCTTCTTTGGAAAGATCTGGATTATCAAACAACTTTTTATACTCAGAAAACGGAAACTTGGAGTCAATGGCAATCATTCCATTGGGTTCTGGCATATAAACAACGGCGTCCGCACGAACAGACTCGCTTTTTCCTCTTGCTTCTTTGATGGTTTTTTGTGTGTCATAAAGCAATTTATTCTCTCCATAGATTGCATAGAGTAATTGATTTAACTGATATTCTCCAAACATTCCACGACTTTGGTTATTAGATAGAATCCGTTGAAGTGTCATCATTTCATTGGAAAGTTCCTCAATATTTTTTTGAGCTTCGTCAATGACTTTTACTCGTTCTGCAATTTGAACAAATGTTTGATTTGTTTTAGTAAACTCGGTGGTTAAACGTGACTCAACGGATGTATTGATCTTATTCATTTGTACTTCTAAATATGTAATCAAACCTTTAAAATCTTGTTGAAGGCGTTCTCCTAACTGCTCTTTAAATCCTTGCAGTTCCTTATTTACGTTCAGTCGAAAATCTGTAATGTTGGAGTTGCTCTTCTCACTAGAGTCAGTCAATTTTTGATTCACTTGATCGTTAAATTTCAAAATGGATTCAAAAATAGATTTTGAAATCGATTGATTCACCTCATCGATTTTAGTTGCTACCTTTTCATTGATGGCTTCTAGCTTTTTATCGCTGTTCACAGGCTTAGTTACTTTCGATACAATAAAGATTAATAGCACAATGACAAGTATCATTAATACCGTTAGAATTAGTTCTGGTGTAGACATAAGTTCCTCCTTTAGAAAATGGGACTAAATAAGTTGAAAAATCCTTGAATTAATCGTTTCAGTAACCCTCTTTTTTTCCATTCAACTTCACTAATTTGGAGGGAACGAGCAATATCTTCTTGAAAATGTTGAACCAAAGACGCGACTGCATTGTTTTGAAACAAAGCGGTAACTTCAAAGTTGATATGAAAACTGCGCGGATCGAAATTGACAGACCCTACAGAAGCGATTAAGTCATCCACGATCAATATCTTTGAATGGACAAATCGATCTGTATACTCATAAATAAGAACTCCATAGCTTAGTAATTGCTCATAATATGACTTGGTCGCATATCCTACTACGGCAAAATCGTGCTTACCTGGGACCAATAGCTCAATCTTCACACCACTTTTGGCCGCAATCTTTAAGGCAATCATCATCTCTGGTTCAATGATTAAGTAGGGTGTCACAATCTTAATGGAGTGTTTTGCGGAGTTAATCATTTTAAAGTAAACATCTTTAATCAATCCATATTCAAAATCTGGTCCCGACTCTATTACTGTAAATAATCCAGCCATTTCTACAATGGATTTATCCAGCGGTTTTTTCAACACTTCAGAAGTAATATAATACCAATCTTTTATGAATACATTTTGGATGCTGGTTACTCCATTTCCTTTGACAAGCAGATGAGTATCTCGCCAGAAACCAAACTTCTTGGATTGATGGTTGTATTCAGCACCAACGTTGATTCCTCCGACAAATCCAACGCAGCCATCAATTACTGTGGCTTTGCGATGATTTCGAAAGTTGACATTTGCATTTAACAACGATATTTTTTGTGGATCAAAAATACCAATTTTTACGCCACTTGCCTTTAACTCGGTCATCAACTTTCTTTGAACGTGTTTTTGACTACCAAAATGGTCATAAATAAAATATACATCCACACCTTCTTGGGCCTTTTTTTGAAGAGCAGATACAATCTTTTTCCCAATCTCATCTGTTTTAAAAATATAGAATTCCATTAAGATGTAATCTTTGGCTTGTAAGACCGCTTCAATCAACGCTGGGAAGAACTCATCTCCATTGTTTAGGACTTGAGTGAATGTATCGTTTTCATAGACACTTCTGCCTGTTGTATCATGGACATAACGAAAAATTTCGCCGTGAGGGTGATGCTCATAAATAGGAGAAGTCACTTCTTCTAAAGATAGAAAGTGTTTGTTTGCGATGAGCGGACGTTCCTTAATTAATTTGCCCACTCGAAAGTCTCGAGCAAAGATGAAGTATGCAATGATTCCAAGAATTGGGTTTAACAACATGATGATGATCCAATATGACTTGTTATAGGCATAATCTGAACGCAAAATGATTCTCATTGCAATGATGACTGCAACAATTCCTAATAAGATTTCAACTGTATAAATGATAAATCCACCTGGCAATATCGAGCGAAACCCACTCATTACAAAGTATTGGGCAACGGTAATGGAATAGACAAATGCAATCGCCAAAAAGAGACCTAATAAAATAAAAAACTTTCTCACAACGATCCCTCCAATCCCCTCATACCAGTAACATCATACCATAAAATAGCTCGATTTAAGCACGAATCTAGATAGAATCTTTTCACTAGAATAAAAAAGATGATGCATTTATCATCATCGGTTCTTATGGCGATTATTCAAAAAGGTTGATGACTACATCCGCAATTTCTTCCACAATAACTGCAGGTTTTTTGGGTACTCCTTCATAGTCTGCACCCACTGGTACAACTTCAAGACGGATGGTTCCGGCATTAGAATAACATCCTATCAATGCGTGAACCAAGAAAAGAAGTATCGCAATTCTAAACAATTTACTCATATATTTCGCTCCTTTTAGACCATAAATGAAGAACCATTTAAAACAAGTGAAACATGTTTCTTTGTGAATCATCGTTTCGAATGCATGTTGGATGAATCTTTATCAACCGAATAACTCATCTGTACTTGCACGAGTTGTCCCCCATAAAAACCGACATCATTCGAAACTACAAGTAAAAAAATATTACCAAGAGGTGGTACGTTCTCTAGCGGGAACAGTAATGTCAAGTTCACTTAAAACAGTATCACTGCCTAAAATCATCACATATGTGGTGCCATTCACATCGATAAATTCAAATCCCGTAGCGAATAGATGACGTACCATTACACTTTCGAGTCCTTTCCCCGAAGGAAGATACTTCCCCTTTAAAGGATCTAACACCAAATCTAGTCTAAATACCAACTGACTAGGAAACGGATTTGTAGAAGTAGGGGTATCACTGATCAATGTTAACAGTTTATTATTTGACTCATCCGTCAAGACAAGAATCGCACTGTATCCATTGATGTTACCTTTGTATAAAAGCGCCAAGTAAGCAATATAGACTTGAACGGTATCTGAAATGGCTACTTTGTCAAAAAGAAGACTGGAATCATCAACTTCTGTAATCTTGATAGAGAAGGTTATCGCTTGAACCACTTTGACCTCATAAAATGGCTCGATAACAAACCACCCTTGTACACTTACTTGTACTCCTAAAAGCGACGAAAGCAGTATGACAAGTAGTAGTATGGTCTTCTTAATCAAAGGAATCACCGCTTCTTTCGTAAAGTATGAAGTAAATAAATTACTAATCTCATCATGATAGTACCATCCATTCACACACAAGTCAATTCCATCATAAAAAAGAAGGATGATTTGCTCATCCTTCTATAACTTTTCTTAGGTACTATTCAAGGACCTTAGCATCAAATAAGAAGCGTTTGACTGAATCAACGACAGATACAGCTGAATCTTTTGTACTATAGGTTTCCCCTGAAAGTAAGATTTGATTGTTTCCGCCATACAGCTTGAATTGATACCGATTTTGCTTGTCTTTGGAAACTCGAAAGGCCCCACTTTCTACAGCTTTCTTAATCGATTCAATCCCTTGAAGTAAGGATGCTTTGGAAGCATAACTTGTTGTGGTAAAAAGGATTTCTCCATTGGATGCTTTTAAAATGGCATGGAATCCGTCTTCTTCTTTTGATATTTCGATCTTTCCATTTGGCTTTTTCTCTACATTCGAACTCGTCACTACTTCTTCGCGAACTTCAGTCAATGGGATTGCATCCAGTTCAACTATTTTGTCTGTACCAGCAAACTTTTTTAACGATTCCATCGCGGATTCAGCTCGTTTTAGTGACTCATAAAACTCTCCACTAACAATGAGACGAGAACCATTTGGTGTATAAAGTTGAAATTGAGAAAAATCGTTTTTGTCTGTTACTAAATCAAATCTACCTGTTTCAATGTTCTTTTTCAAGGTTTCAATGCCATTAATCGCTCCGTTTTTGGTGGTATATCCTCCGGAAACGACCAATATTTCACCATTGGATGCTTTTAAACGGTATTTAAACAATCCCGCTTCTGGAAATACTTCAAATTTCCCAGCATAGCGATTATTTACCGCTTCTTCTAATTTTTGTGTTTTGCTTGTTTCCTCAACAATAGGTTCTACTAATACATCTGTTAAATGAACAACTTGTTCAATTACAGGTACAGTATCTTTGGTTTCTGGTTCTACTGCGGCATTTTGTGAAACAATTGCCTCTTCTACTTTGACTTCTTGTGGAACTTCTTTGATTGGTTGTTCTGCTTTTACTTCCTCAACAGGCACTTGTTGCTTCAATTTCTTCTTTCCAAACAATTTTTTCAAAAAACACATCACATTCACCCCTTTATTATTTCTTAAGTTCATTATAACACTACTATTTATAGATAGGTGAAGTAAAAGCCTTCTTTTTTTTAAAAGAAAAAGCAGAAGACGTAAGCCCTCTGCTATTTGTTTGATTGGTGAATGAGCAACCGCTTGTCATATTGAAGCATGTAAAGCGTGTGATAATGACCTTTCTTCTTGAGTAACTCCTGATGATTTCCTTGCTCCAGGATTTTCCCTTTTTGCATCACAATGATTTTGTCAACATGTTGAATGGTAGAAAGGCGATGTGCGACGATGATCATTGTTCCAATGTTCATCATCTTCTTTAACGATTCTTGGATTAATTCTTCGGTTTCTGTATCAATGTTTGCCGTTGCCTCATCCAAAATCATCACAGATGGTTTATGTACTAAGGTTCTAGCAAAACTTAATAGTTGACGTTCACCACTCGAGAAGTTGTTTCCTCTTTCGCGAACTAACTCGTTATATTTTAATGGCAGTTTATCAATAAATCGATCAGCATTGACATACTTACATGCTTCTACGATTTCTTGGTCAGTAATCGAATCGTCTCTCATACGGATGTTTGATTCAATCGTTCCTGAAAATAAGAACACGTCTTGCATCATTTGACCAATATGTTTTCGAAGCGAAGTAACTAAAATATCTTTGATGTTGATATCATCAATAAAGATGTCTCCTTTTTGAATTTCGTAGTTTCGAACGATTAAAGACAAAATGGTTGTTTTACCCGAACCAGTTGCTCCGACAAACGCAATGGTTTCTTGGGGCTGGACCACAAATGAAACATCTTTTAGAATCCAATCCTCTTCAATATAAGCGAACCATACATTTCGAAACTCGATTTTCCCTTTGAACCCTTGTAATTCAATGGCTTCCGTTGCATCTTTAATGTCTGGTTTCATATCGAGAAGTTCAAAAATACGCTCTCCTGATGTAAAGGCAGACTGTAAGGTATCAAATTTTTCCGCTAAATCTTGAATGGGATCAAAGAACTTGGAGATATATTGGGTGAAGGCAACCAAAATACCATAAGACATCAGTCCATTAATGGCTTGCGTTCCCCCATACCAAAGAGTGGTAATCAATGTGGCGACATAAAGCATGTACATAAGTGGCCGGTAAACCGCGAATGTAACAGTTTGTAGAACATAACTTTTTCGAAGCTTCACATTTTTTTGTTTAAATTCTTGGTACTTCTTTTCTTCTCGATTAAAGATTTGAATGAGTTTCATTCCAGACAAATGCTCTGATAAATAGGCATTGATGGAAGATACATTATAACGCACCATGCGGTAGGCTTTTCTTGAATACACTCGAAATAGTACCGAGGCCAATATCACAAAAGGCACAACTAAACTTATCAATAAAGTAAGACTCGCATTTTGAGTAAACATGATAACAAATACCCCGATGATGGTCATGATCGAGCGGATTGCGTTGATTAATACATCCGTGTACATGCTATTGAGTGTATCGGTATCGGACGTTACACGAGTGACCAACTTTCCAATGGGAACGCGGTTGAACTGCGCAATCGATAATCCTTCTAGATGGTTGAATACATCTCTTCGGATATTAAAAATAATTTTTTGTCCGGTTTTTTGCAGGAGTATGGACTGTTGATACGATAAAACGGCATTGACAGCAATGATGGCAATATACATGCCTACAATGAGTAATATTTGCATAAAATCCACATTGGGTTCACCAAGAGAGTCAAGAACAGCTGCTAAGAAAAGAGGCCCAACCAAATCCAATCCAACAAGTACAAACACCAAACCTAGAGCAATCAGTAATTGTAGGACATAGGGTTTGACGTATATCATCAAACGTTTGACGATGGTCCAATCAGAATAAGTTTTATTTCGTAATGAGTCGAAATCTTCGAACGAACGTTTTGCCATGATTACATCCCCCCTTCGACTTCGGCTTCTAGTTGTTGACGAAGCACCATTTCTTGATAAAGAGGACTGCTTACAAGCAATTGTTCATGTGAACCTACTCCAACAATCGCGCCTTCATCGAGTAACACAATTTTATCGGCTAATTGAATGGTTGAAATTCGATGAGCGATGATGATTGTTGTTTTTCCTTTGCGTAAATGTTGTAAGTTCTTAATGATCATTTCTTCAGTCTTGGTATCTACAGCCGAGAACGAATCATCCATAATCAAAATGGAAGGATCCTTCAACAATGCTCTTGCAATGGATATGCGTTGTTTTTGACCGCCCGATAGGGTAACGCCTCGTTCCCCTACTACGGTTTGATAGCCTTCAGGAAAGTCGATGATATTATCGTGGACATCGCTGTATTGAGCAATTTTAGAGATTTGATTTAAGTCAATTTCATCGGATGAAAATCCGATGTTATTCTCAATGGTATCCGAAAAGATAAAGTTGTCTTGTGGAACGTATCCCACTTGATCACGAATGGTTTTAATGGGAAGTTTCATGATGTCGGTATCATCTAATAAAATTTCATTGGCTTTTAAATTATAGATACGAAGTAATAAATCCACTATCGTGGTTTTTCCAGAACCGGTTCTTCCAATAATCCCGACAATTTCTCCACTCTCAATGACTAAGTTTAAGTTTTTAAGTACTTCGGTTTTCGTGTTTGGATATTTGAAGGATAAATTGTTAAAGGTAATCTTACCTTCTAAATGGTGAACATCGACAACATCTTCTCCGTCGATAATCTCCACTTTTTGATCAAGCAACGAGTTGATTCGTTGCATGGATGCATTGGCTTGCGCTCTCATGTTAATTAATCGACCGATCGCCATCATCGGCCACACCATCATTCCAAAATAGGAGACATACCGACTCAAATCCCCAACACTAAATTTGCCAGGATCTGTTAAATCAAGTCCGATGGTACGATATACCAAATACCCACCTAAACCAAGCATTAATATCCGAATGGTATTGATGAATACTTCGATTCCAACATGCATCAATGTAGAAGCTTTGATAAAGCTAACATTTTTGTCATAATTGTCTTGATTGATTTTCGCGAATTCACGAATCTCGCGCAATTCATTGACAAATGCTTTGATAACGCCTATGCCATAAAAGTTTTCTTGAGTAAAATCAGACATATTTTCAAATGCTTTTTGTCTGTCTTTAAACTTTCTACCCGTAATTCTTGACACCATCGCTGCTAGTATCGATACCATTAAGAGTGGAATCGCTGCGAAAAATGTTAAGGTAGCGTCCAATAGGTACATCCGATAAAACGCAAGTCCACCTAAAAATAACACATCAAAAAACATCATCAACCCTGGTCCAAACGCCATCCGAACGGCATTTAAATCGTTGGTGAATAACGCCATTAACCCACCACTTTTATTTTCTTGATAATAGCGTTGGCTTAACTTTTCAGCGTGTCGAAACATATCATTTCTGAGTTCATAGTCAATTCTTCTGCTTGTTCCCATAATAAAGATGCGCCATAAGAATCGTCCTACAATCATAATCACTGCAATCACGGCAAGCCTTGCCATGTATCCTTCCAAAATGGAAGAGGTTAATGTATTGTATTGAATCCCTTCAATAATGCTTCCAGTGATGTCTGGTATCATCAACTGATACCAATCCACAGTGATCAATGCTGCGACACCTAATGCAAAGAAAAATCCGTATTTTAGATAAAATCGATTCACATGTCTACCAAAGATCATCTCTTCACCCCCTATCGAGTCAACATTAACATTGTATTACAATGTGACTTATAATTCAATAAAAAGTCCAGATGTATGTAATGTTTTTGTACGAGGATGTTCGTTTAAACTGGATTTCCTTTCCTTCGAACATCTGTCATACGAAACAGGTTATTTTAGAAAGAAAAAACACAAAGCTGTGGAGGCTTTGTGTTTTTAGTTAGCTTTGAAATTAACGTTTGCTGAATTGTGGTGCACGGCGTGCTGATTTCAAACCGTATTTCTTACGTTCTTTGGCCCGTGGGTCACGAGTAATTAATCCGGCTGGTTTGAGAATTTTTCTGTATTCTGGATTCACTTGTAGAAGGGCGCGGGTGATGCCCAAGCGGATTGCTCCTGCTTGACCTGATAATCCGCCACCAAATACGTTGACGGTGATATCGAAGGTCGATTCGTTCGCAGTTAAAGCGAGGGGTTGTTGGATGTCAAGGCGTGCTAGTGCGGAAATAATATATTTCTCGTATTCGCGTCCGTTGACAACGATTGTGCCTTTACCAGGTCTTAGAATGACGCGAGCGACGGCGCTTTTACGGCGTCCGGTGCCGCGATACATAACTGATTTAGCCAATGTTTAGTCCTCCTATCCCTTGATTTCCATCACTTGAGGCTGTTGAGCCGAGTGAAGGTGTTCGCTACCCGCATAGACGAACAATTTGCGATACATTTGATCTCCAAGTTTTCCTTTGGGAAGCATTCCCTTGATAGCGAGCTCTACCATGCGTTCTGGTCTTTCAGCCATTAACACTTTTGCAGTTCTAGTTTTCAATCCGCCTGGGAAATTAGAATGTGTCCGATATAATTTATCGTTCCATTTGTTTCCTGTCAATTCGATTTTGCTGGAGTTAATAACGATCACATAATCACCGCAATCCACATGTGGAGTGAAGGTGGGTTTGTGTTTTCCTCTTAATACCGCTGCTACTTCGCTTGATAGACGTCCTAAACGTTGTCCTGATGCGTCAACGACGAACCATTTTCTTTCAATCGTACTTTCATTTGCCATATAGGTTTTCATTTTTGTGTTCCTCCTTAAATTTATTTAAAGAGCATGTGGGATAAACATAAAATGTACCTTTACCATAGTACCATTATCAATCCAAAATGTCAAATAAATTTAGTCTACTGTATGATTTTTTTGATGAATTTTCCGTGGATTTTTGTGACTCCATCCATAATCACAAATGCGCTTGGATCAATGGATTCAATCAACTTAATGTAGGTGTCCATCTCGTGTACGGAGATGACTGTGTAAATCATTTTCTTTGGTTGTTTGGAATACCATCCAATGGCATCGACTACCGTAACCCCATGAACCATCTTCAAACGAAGTTCATCGGCTATCTCGTTTCCTTTGGAACTAATGATTTGTACTTCCATAAAGTTATAACCCGTATGGACTTTATCGATGACAAGTGAGGTGAGGATATGTGAAATAATGGTATATAATGCGATTTCAATGCCAAAGATGATGCCCGCAACCGAGATGATCATGCCATTAAATAACAATTGATACGTCCCTACCGTTTTGCCTGTTTTTATATTGAGATACTGTGACAAAATCGAGATTCCACCACTCGAAGCTCCCACTTTTAATAACAGACCATTTCCAAAACCAATCAATATCCCACCAATTAAGGTTGCGGCGACTTTGTCTTGTGCAAACAAACTCACTGAAAATGGAATGGCTAAAAACAAGGAAATGATAAAAACACTTAATGTGGTATATAAGATGAACTTCTTTGAGAGTTTAAAATATCCAAACACCATCAAGGGAACTTGCAAGATAAACGCAAAGATTCCTAAGTTTATAACGACATTTCCATCGGTGATAAACTCCACAAGGTTGACAATCAATTGTGTTAACCCATTGATTCCACCCACATACAAACGTTGCGCATTGATAAAGAAAGCAATTCCAGCCCCAATCAATAGCGAGCCTAAAAAAACATGGATAATCGTTTTTTTCTCTTTATTCCAAAGTGAAATCATGAGACTATTTCACCATCGATCCAATAGATAAATCACTTGATGCTTCGATAATAACGATTTTACCAGCACTATCGCCTGCTAAAATCATCCCCTCACTTAATTCCCCACGCAATTTCACTGGTTTTAAGTTTGCGACGACCACAATCCATTTGCCAACCAAATCTTCTGGCTTATAAAACTCTGCAATCCCAGATACAATCGACCGAACTTTATCTCCAGTATCGACTTTAAGTAGTAATAGTTTCGCGGCGTTGGGATGCTTTTCACAAGACACTACTTTTCCAACTCGAAGATCAATTTTGCTAAAATCTTCTATGGTGATTTCGTCTTTGATGATGACTTCTACCTTCGGAGCTTTACTTTCACCTTTCATTAGCGATTGAATAAACGGTATTTCTTTTTCTGCATCCAATCGTGGTAACAAATGTGGTGCTTGCGCATTGACGATATATTCTTTTTTCAAACCAAACACCAAGGCATCAAATCCTTGATATTGTTCTTCTACTTGTAATGCTTCAAATATCTTCGGACTGGATTCAATCAAAATCGGACGATATAAAATCGCCGCAAGCCGAATGGAATCAAGTAGATGATAAATAACACTTTCTAACACATCCATGGTGTTTGGGTCTTTTGCCAAAGCCCATGGTGAGGTTTCATCAATGAGTTTATTGGTACGATTGACCAAAGTGGTAATATCTGACATTGCTTGAGATATTTTAAACTCATCCATTTGGGCAGTGTAGGAAGCAATCATTTCACCAGAAAGAGTTACCAACTGTTGTTCGAATGTAGAAAACTCGTGGTGATGTGTTACCTGACGAACCGTTCCATTAAAGTATTTTTTTGCCATCGAAATCGTCCGGCTGACTAGGTTTCCTAAATCATTAACAATCTCCGTATTGACTCTAGATACAAAATCTTCTGGTGTGAAAACACCATCTCCACCATAGGGCAATTCTTTAACAATATAATAACGGAATGGATCGAGACCATATCGTTGAACCAATTGGTCTGGATAAATAACATTCCCTTTGGATTTTGACATTTTGCCATCTTTCATCATGTACCAACCATGAGCGAATAATTTAAACTTAATTGGTACTCCTAGTGCCATCAACATAATGGGCCAATATATCGCATGGAAACGTAAAATATCTTTTCCCACCACATGAACCACTTCGTTTCCTTCTACCCAATACTTTTGATACAAGGAATCATCCGTTGACTTATAGCCCAGTGCACTAATGTAATTACTCAATGCATCAATCCATACGTACACGACATGCTTGGGGTTGGACGGAACTTTAATCCCCCATTCAAAGGCGGTACGTGAAACCGATAAATCATTCAAACCCGATTTAACAAAGGAAACCACTTCATTTTTTCTGGTTTCAGGAGTGATAAAATCGGGATTGTCTTCAATGAATTGAAGCAAGGTATCTTGATATTTGGATAGACGTAAGAAGTAAGTTTCTTCTTGGACGATTTTGGTTTCACGACCACAATCTGGGCATAGATTGCCGTCTTTTAACTGCGTCTGCGTAAAATAGGCTTCGTCTTGGACACAATAATGTCCGCTATACGATCCCAGATAAATATCATCTTGAGCAAGCAATTGTTCAAAGATTTGTTCAACGACTCGTTCATGACGCGGCTCCGTCGTCCGTATAAAATCATCATTTTGAACAGCGAGTAGTTTCCACAAGTCTTGGGCAAGGGACGCAATGTAATCCACATGGTCTTGAGGCTTCTTACCAGCCGCTTCAGCGGCTTGTTGAATCTTAAGCCCGTGTTCATCTGTTCCCGTTAAGAAACGTGTGTCAAAGCCTTGTAGTTGTTTATACCGTGTTAAGGTATCACAAAAACAAGTCGTATAAGCAGATCCAATATGGAATTTGCCACTGGGATAATATATAGGTGTAGTGATATAAAAGGTCTTTTTCATCTTATTTTCCTCTATTCGTATGCACGATAAATAATGCGTTGCTTGATTTCTTCTGATTTTTGAACTCCAAGTAATGCTTCAATGATAGCAAATGCAAACTCATGAACTGCTCCAGCTCCAGCACCAGTAATGATTTTTCCGTCCACAACCGCCGCGGCAGCTTGTTTTTTTCCAAGTGGCATAAACTCTTCCATCCCTGGAAAACATGTATAAGATACCCCATCTAGTATTCCCAAAACACCCAATATGGATGGTGCGGCACAAATGGCCATCAACCATTTTTGTTGCTCATAAAATGCCGAAACAATCCCAAGTACTTCCTTTTGTTCTCGAAGTGCTTTTGTGTGAGCTCCACCAGGTAAAAACAACCCATCATAGTGGAAAATATCCACCTTTGAAAGCGCAATATCTGTTTTTACAGATGTATGAAATGATCCAGAAACCATCAATTGATCACTCGCTCCTGCTAGATCAACTTCAATCCCAGCTCGTCTCAATAATGCTATGGTACCAATGGCTTCTAAGTCTTCAAATCTGTCTGTCACTATCGCTAATAGTCTCATAATGGCCTCCTATTCTTCGTGATATTCCTTGTATACAACACTTTTAGTTAAGTTGCGTTCCTTGGCTACTTGTTTCATTGCATCGCTTTTCTTTTGTCCACTTTCAATCAAGCGATCAACATCTTGTTTGATGCTACATTCAGAAGCCACACTCGTGTGTCCTTTGAATCCTTCAATGACGAGTACAATTTCGCCCTTCCATTCTTCAATGGCCGCAATTTCAGAAAGAGTTCCTGATATCCCTTCTTCATACAACTTTGTCAGTTCTCTAGCCACAAATGCACGGCGATCTCCAAATGCTTTGAGGCATTCGTACAAAGTATCTTGAATCCGATGAGGAGACTCATAAAACAGGAGTGTTTCAGGCAACACTTGTAACCGAGTTAATTCTTCGATTCGCTTTTGTTTTTTATTAGGTAAGAACCCGTAAAACAAGAAAGGGTGCGGTGTGAAACCAGAGATGACAAGTGCTGATAAACTCGCACTTGGACCTGGAATGGAAACTACATTGACATCCATTTCTTGAGCCAATAAAACAAGTTCATACCCTGGATCATTGACCAAAGGCATTCCTGCATCTGAAATCAAACCAATCGATTTTCCTTCTTTAAACCATTGTCTAATCTTTAGATGCATGTCTTCTTTATTATGATCGTGATAACTCACGATTTGCTTATCAATTTGATAATGTCGTAACAGCTTTAGCGAAACTCTGGTATCTTCCGCAAGTAAAATATCCACCAATTGCATGGATTTTATCGCCCGAAATGTGATGTCTTCCAAGTTCCCAATCGGAGTGGAAATCAAATAGCAAGTCGGGTTGGTATTTTGATTGACGGAAATACGTTTCATCTTACTCCTGCTTTCCAAAAAGATGGATTGCTCGCATCGTTTCTGTATAATTTCCTTGCTCATCACTGATATAGAGGGGAGGTTCTAATCGCAAACCTACAATGGATCCATTGTTTCTGGCTTCTATCAAAACCATCACAGCGTCTTGGCCCACTTTGGGATAGACAAACTTTAAGCGTTTGATGGCAAATGCAAAGCGGTCCATCAGCCTAAATATTTCTTGAAGACGATCCACACGGTGAATCATACAAAAGATTCCCCCAGTAGATAACAAACGCTTTGCTTGTTGAATCAAGGTAGCTAAATCTATGGTTATCTCATGTCTTGCCAGTGATTTTTGATGAGAATCATTCAATGGTGAAGTCTCTTTGACTTTAAAGAAAGGTGGATTGGATACAATCAAATCAAAGGCACTGGCTGGGTATTGTTCATGTAACAAGCGAATATCCGCTTGAAGTATCGTAATTTGATGTTCTAGATGATTTAATGCAACGCTTCTTTTGGCCAAATCAACACTTTCTTCTTGAATTTCAAATCCAAGAATTGGTTTCTTTGTCTTTAAAGATAAGTATAATGGTATCGGTGCATTTCCGGTCCCAAAATCAACAATCGATGTTACTCGTTTCGGAATATTCACAAAATCAGCAAGCAGTAAAGAATCAACCGAAAACGCGAGAATGTCCTCGCGTTGGATAATTTGTATCCCTTCATACCCAAACAATTGATGAATCGCTTCCTTGGACATGATTATCCTTCCAATGCTTTCAATTCTTTGGGGCTGCCGTTTAAGTCTTCTTCTTGTGCTGCTCTTGCAAATTGAATTTCAGAAACTTTGTAGACTTTTGAGCCCATTCCTGGAAATTGAACTTTCACTTCTTGGTTTAAAAAGTTAAGTTGAACCACTTTTCCTTTTCCGTCAGGAGTTGAAACCAAAGAATCTTGTTTAGGCATGGTTTTACGATATTCTTTATAGTTTTCATCTTCGTATTGGATGCAACACAGTAGTTTTCCGCATAGCCCTGAAATATTAGTGGGATTTAAAGATAAATTTTGGTTTTTAGCCATACGAATCGACACTGTTTCAAACTCCCCTAAAAAGGTAGTGCAACACGTTAACAATCCACAAGGTCCAATTCCTCCAAGTACTCTAGCACCATCTCTAGCACCGACTTGACGAAGCTCAATTCGAACTCGGAAAATATTCGCTAAATCTTTCACCAAATCACGGAAATCAATGCGACCTTCTGCAGTAAAATAAACGATTAATTTTTGTTTGTCCAAGGTATATTCACATTGCAATAATTTCATTTCAAGATTGCTTTTTCGAACGACATTTGCACATTTTTTTAGCGCTTCAGGCTCTTCTGCTTTATGAGACAAATACGCTTCATAATCTTCACTAGTCGCAACACGTATGATTGGTTTTAAAGGTGAAACCAATTCTTTTTCATCAATCATAAACGGAGGTTTCATGGCAAAGCCAAGTTCAAGACCGCGAATGGTTTCTACCACGACTTTGTCCCCTTGCTTTACATCAAAATGAACTGCATCAAAGTAATATTGTTTCCCCAGTCGAGCAAACTGGATTGGAACAACGTTATATTCCATATTGTAATCCTCTTTCTAAATGCATGATTAGATTATCGAAGGCAAGAGATTGATTGATATGATAGCGTAGTCTTGATTTCAATTCAAGCATTTGTTGGAGAAGTTCTTCAATCATCGATTGAGAACTCCTTTTTGCAAGTTGTGTAATCAATTCAATATCAATCGTATCCACCACCAAGGACGGTAAGTGCTTTTTCATATGATAGACATCTTTTTGAAGCACAAGTAACATCGTAATAAAGAAATCAAATGTCTCGTTGGAAGACAAAATGAGTTCCTTTTTTGATTTTGATAATAAAAGAAGGGACTCTTTCTTAGCCAATGCTTTGATGTATAACGTGTTGGCAAAATCAACCATCTCGATATACATTGGATGATTCGCCAATTCCACTGCAGAATCAAAGTCGTTGGTATATTCCGGGATTAACAAACAAAGCCGTTCAGAAACCCCGATTGCTCGTAATTCTTTGGTTAATATTTGTCTAGCAATGGGTTTAAAATGCAAGACTTGAGTTCGGGATAAAATCGTCTTAATCATCGCATCCACTTGTTCAGTAATTAAAACAAAGTAAGCATCTGCGGTGGGTTCTTCCATAAATTTTAGCATGGTATTTGCAGATTCGGTATTCATTTTGTGAGCATCGACAATGACACAAATACGGGGTTGATGTAAGAGTGCTGTCTTCGAAAACTCAGCTAAAATCTTTTTCATTTGGTCTTTTTTGATGGTTTCACCATCTGGACGAATCCAAAACAAATTGGGATGCACATCTTCGCTTGCGTTTTTGCAAGACGGACACATTCCACATGGGCGAGATTCAATCTTAGGATGAAGACAAAGAAGCCGCATTGCAAACAATTCAGCGGTAGCTTTTTTTTTCGTTCCTCGATAGCCTTCAAACAAATAAGCGTGACTCAATCTGTTTTGAGAAAAACTATTTTCAAGAATAGTAAAGACTTCTTTTTGAAGAATGGATAAATGGTTCCAAGTTAACTCACTCATGAGTCGCCCACGCTTGTTCAATCAATAAAATCACGTCTTGTACTACTTCTTTGATGCTCCGTTCGCCAACGACATTCTTGATTCGATGTGGGAAAAGCTGAATCAATTCCAAATAACCATCATAAATGCGTTGATGAAAATTCAGTTGTTCTAAATCCAACCGATTGACTTCGCGTAAATTGGATGCAAATACCCGTGCCAACCCGACTTCAGGTCGAACATTAACAAATATGGTGAGATTGGGAAAAGTATCTTCAATGGCATACTTATTTATTTCGAGTACTTCATCAAATCCTAGTCCTCGAGCAATCCCTTGATACACCAGCGAACTATCCACAAAGCGATCACAAAGAACTAATTTGCCAAGTTGTAAAGCGGGGTTTATGGTTTCAACTAGGTGTTGTCTTCTCGATGCCGCGAACAAAAGAGCCTCGCATCTAGCATCCATTTCGGTATGCGATTTATCGAGGATAATAGTGCGAATCTTTTCAGAAATACGCGAACCACCAGGCTCTCTAGTCACAACAACCTGTTTGCCTTGTTTCTGAAAATGCGCAACGACTTCTTTAATCACGGATGTTTTTCCAGAACCTTCGGTTCCTTCAAACGAAACAAATAATCCTGCCATTCTTTCACCTGCTTTATATTATACTATTATCTCACAAGAGACGCTCTTTTTGTATAAAAATGTTATTAGTTTATTAGTCCATATGATAGAATGAATGAGAAGGAATGGTGAAAACATGCGAATCGATCTCGTGAATTTATCTTTTGCCTATGGGCATCGAATAGTCATTCGGAATATGTCGTTTTCCTTGAACAATGGCGACTTTCTCGTCATTCAAGGAAAAAACGGTTCCGGTAAATCGACATTGATTAAATGTCTACTGGGAATGAACCCTGTGAAAAGCGGAATGATTTTTTATAACCATGAAGATATTGTTGGGTTCAAAAAATGGCCTACCATCGGATATGTAGCTCAACGCTTTGAAGATTTTAACTATGAGTTTCCAATAACAGTCAATGAAATATTAAGTGTATCTCAGGTAAAGCGAAAAGATAGTAGTGAAAAACTAAAACTTCTTGATCGTATGGGAATATTGCCTTTACTGAATGAAAACATTAATAATCTATCCGGAGGGCAGTTACAACGTGTCTTTATTGTTCGGGCAATGCTCAATAACCCTGAACTATTAATTCTTGATGAACCTACTGCTTCCATTGACCAAGAAAATGTTACGTATTTTTATAAAGCAGTCAATGAACTACATGCAGCTGGAGTGAACATCATTTTAATTAGTCATGATGATGTAGTTGAAACATTGGATTTTACACACATACTCACGGTAGATTCTGAATCGGACTATTCGTTCCAAACAAAAACGGAGTACTTTCCACATAAGGAAGGTGAAGCGAAATGATGCTTTCTTTCTTTACCGATTTGTTTACTCAAGACTTCATGCAACGAGCACTTCTTGCTGGATTATTACTTGGCGTGTTAGCCCCACTCATGGGATCGATTGTCGTCATACGAAGATTATCTTTCATTGCCGATACCTTGGGTCACTTCTCGTTGGTTGGGGTATCTGTAAGCTTATTTCTAGCTTCCATTGGATGGTCTGCTTTTTTTGATAAACCGCTGTATCTGGGGATTGTCTTCTCTGTGATTGGTGGCTTGTTAATTGAACTATTCCGGAGATATTACAAGAATTATAAAGAAATATCGATGCCGATTGTAATGAGTTTAGGCGCAGCGTTGTCTGCCATCTTCTTTTCTCTTTCCAAACGTACTGGGTCTTTATACAACTATATTTTTGGTTCTATTCTAACGATTACTAATTACTACATTGTTTTAATTGGAATTACCTTATTTATGGTATTACTATTATTTTTGTTATTTGGAAAACAAGTCATCTCGGTTTCATTCGATGAGTCGAGTGCAAAATTTCAAGGAATCAACTTATCCTTGTTTCAAATATCCTTTATCGTAGTATTGTCGATTGCTGTATCGGTATTACTAGAAGCTGCTGGCGTATTGCTTGTCTCCTCGATGATGATTATCCCTGTCGCAGCGGCGATGAAAGTTGGTTGGAGTTATCGCTCCACCTTGGTCATTAGTATCTTATTTTCGGAGTTATCTGTCTTTTTGGGATTGTGGGGAGCGTATTCTTTGAGAATTCCTTCTGGAGCTTCGATTGTCGCAATCAATATTATTGTTCTAGTTATCGTAGCGTTTATCAAGCGAATTGTTACTCGTAAGCGAGTGAAAATTGTGAACCCAACCTTAGAATAAATGATGCCTTAATCTTCAATCTGGCACGAACTACCTGCATCACTACATATAAAAAGACGATCCTCCATCAAGAGTTGCCTCTTGTTGCCGTGATCGTCTTTTATTTTCTTTTGAATTAAAAGAATAGACTCTACTAATAAATCGATTCCTTACTAATCTAAAAGTGTAGTGTTTACTGGAATTGGATTCTTAGCTACATATAAATCATTGTAGAACAGAACTCTTGCTGTTTGATGTTTTGGGAAGATCCAAAACCATAATATTCCAAAAGTAAAGATCCCGAGTAAATACCACCAAAAATAACTCAAATCCAGCAGGAATAATTGCATCCGGTTCCCCATCATATAACCTTTTGATTCGTCTAGTGCTTCATACGCAGAGATATTGGAATTTTTGTTTAGTAGATATATTCCCATGGAATACTTATAAGAAGCCATGATTCCGGGAATCACTAGAAGAAGTGCCCATAGAAAAACAAAAACACTAACAATAAATGTATGGACTACAGTTCGTGTTGGGTTTTCTTTGACACCAACCAACAATTGTGACTCAATGTTTGGAGTATCATTATTAGCAATCTTGATAAACATATTTACCAACGTATAACCACCAATAGCTGAAAAAACGAAACTGATTAAATTGAAAAAGCTAACCAAGCCGGGGGTTCCTGGATCAACTAATGTTCGTTCAAACGTCTCCCAATCAATCGCATAAACTGGTTGAAATTGTGTGGCGAGCCCTTGAGGAATTCCAACAATAATTGATAACACAAGGCCAGTTAAAATGACCGGTCCGTACTTTCCAATCATCTTACTTTTTGCTTCTTCACGATACGTCAAATTATCTTTCATACTCAATTCTCCTTTTTTTCATTTTGTATCATTATACCACCAATTTTTTGGTATAAAAAGTGCTTCATTCAAGAATAATTTCATTTTACAAAAAATGAACTCACTTTTAGCAAAGAAATCACAATCGATGTTACATTTGATACGCTCCTGTAATGGCTATTGCCTCGTAAGTGGGGATATCCATTTTTTAGAGGGGGTGACAGCGGATTAATAAATGACATTCTTTAAATAAAGGCCAGCACTCGGTGCGATGATGTTGGTATATTTTCTTGATTTCATGGATAACAACTCTTCCATGGAATAAGGCAATTCTTTTTGAACTACGCGAATAGCAGTACCAATGATTAAACGAACCATGTGGTGTAAAAAGCCAGAACCTGTGATATCAATATAGATGCTAGAATGGTCTTTTTGAACCACTACTTCATAGATGGTTCGTATTTTATTTTCTTTTCCTTTGGTCGCAAAACTTGTAAAATCATGTGTTCCAACAAAAGCAGACAACACTTTTTCCAATAATTCTTCGTCTAGGTGTTCCACAAACCATGCATACTTATGTCGCATTGGGTTGTACTCTCCTGTATACAATACATAGCGATACGTTTTTTGGGTCACAGAATATCTTGCATGAAAATCATTTGTTACATAGGATACGTTTTTTACATAGAGATCTGATGGTAGAGAATGATTTAAGACCACTTTCCAGCGATCTTCATCCATGGTTTGAACGGTATCAAAATGAATGACTTGATGAAGAGCGTGCACACCCACATCCGTCCTTGAAGAACCGGATACACTGGTGAAATATCCATTGATTAATGATATTTCTGTTTCCAATACTCCTTGAATGCTCCGATGACTCGATTGCTTCTGAAACCCATAAAAATCACTACCGTCATATGAAATTTCCATTTTAACCCGGTGTAGTTCTTCCTTGAGTGAGTGGATGATCAATTTGTCGATGAAGTCATTGTTTCGTTTGAGGCGAATAAGGTACTTACTATTTTGCAAAGCGATATAGTCCGTTTTTGGAATCGAGACATCCGCGAATAACTCTTGATCCAACAAAGAAGATTGGATGTATTGCATACAGTCTTGAATCCCAGTAAACACTCCCACATTTTTTACATCCACTACCAAGTCTTCGGCAAAACGATTTCCTTGAAGTAGATAAATGGTTGGTTCGGCTACCATAATAGAAGTCCTAACGAAAGGGAAAATACCACGACAACAAAACAAACTGTAACAATGTCCCATCTTCCAAATCGTAATTCATGAATCCGAGTTCGAGGTTTTCCTGGTACGAAGTTTCTAGATTCCATCGCATCGGCTAAATCTTCACTGCGTTTAAAAGCGATAATAAACATAGGGACTAATAGCGAGATGACTTGTTTGATTTTGTCTTTGAGTTTTCCCTCTGAAAAATCGGCTCCTCTAGAGGCCTGAGCAAGCATGATTTTATTAGCTTCATCCAAGATAGTTGGAATATAACGTAGACTAATGGAAATAATTAAGGCGAATTCTTCGGATTGAACACCGATGAGTTTTAAGGGACGCATTAAACTTTCCATTCCTTGTGTTAAGTCTGTTGGTTTAGTAGTTAACGTTAGTAATGTCGATAAGGTGAGGACAATCATCAAACGAATAATGACAAAGACACTCATCAATACCGCTTCGTCGTAGATTTGAAAATAAACGCGGTCAGCTAACAAAGGTCCATATCCTAAATAGTAAAAAATAGCATAGAGTCCAGCGATATAAATCAGTAACAAGATAAACCGATAAGGAAACACTTTCCGAATCAATCGCCATAGAACCGTCCATACAACAGCACTACCCACACTCACAAGTGAAATGGTCAAGATGGTGAACTCAACTGGTAATAAAGGGTTACCTGTTTGGTTAAATAACAATTGAAAGATAAACGTAAAAATGAGCAAAATCATGATCGGTCGTAATCCACGCATGATTCGTTTGATGGATAACTTACCAAGCATAAAAATCAGTACTACCAAGAGGGCCCCAACAACCAACTGCCATATCTCTTTTAACAAAAACACGGAGACAAGTAAAAACAAAATGGCAATCATTTTGGTTCGTGGGTCAATCTTGTACAAAAAACTCGTTCCAGGAATGTATTGTCCGATGACGATACTTTTCATTGGTCTAGTCCCTCCTTGAGTTCCTTCAAGGACAGTGACACCGTTTTTTGATAGATATTAA
>JAUXXX010000053.1 GCA_030684695.1 bacterium | reverse complement strand
GTAAGACAAAATCAGCTTGTTTTCCCACTTCTATTGAACCAATTTTTTCGTGTCTTCGTAATGAAAAAGCGGGATTAATCGTACTTGCTGTCAGAACTTCACTTGGCAAAAGCCCTAGTTTATTACTGGCTAATTGAAGAGTAAAGGCAAAGTTTTCACTTGGAGAACTGCCTGGATTATAGTCACTAGCAATCGCTAAGGCCATATTCGCAGAAATCATTTCTCTTGCTTTTGCAAAAGGCTTGTTTAAGTAAAATGAGGTTCCTGGTAACAATGTTGCGATGGTCAAAGAATTCGCTAAAGCTTCATAGTCACTACGTGGTAAGGCCATTAGATGGTCGGCACTAAGGGCTTGCATGGAACTTGCAAGTCTTCCACCCCCTATAGGATGTATTTCATCGGCATGCAAGCGAATGCCAAATCCACAAGATCTTGCTTTGGTTAAAATCCTTGTGGTTTGCTCAATGCTAAAGACACCTTCTTCACAAAAGACATCCACCATTTCTGCCAACCCTGTAGCGTATATGTGGTCAAGATCGTGTATGATTTGTGTCACATAAGCATCAACATTTTGTTTATAAGCAGGTGGAATGGCATGAGCACCCATGTATGTAGAAACAATTTCAATGGGACCTTCTTTGTCTAATTGCTTGGCTACTTGAAGTTGCTTGATTTCGGTTTCAAGATCAAGTCCATACCCGCTTTTGGCTTCTAAAGTAGTAACCCCATAGGACAAAAAGTGTTGCAGTGACTTTCTAGCTTGATGGAGTAATTCATCAACGCTGGCTTTTCTTGTCTTCTCTACTGTTGATAAAATTCCGCCACCTTTGGCTAATATCTCTAAATAGGGGACTCCTGCTAACTTTTGTTCAAACTCATGTTCTCTCGAAGAGGCGTGAACCAAATGCGTATGTGAGTCAACAAATCCTGGAACGACACACGCTTGCATTGCATCGACAATCACAGCATCATTCAAGTATTTTTCAGGAACAACTCCTGAACCAATCGCTTGAAATAATCCATTCTCTACCACAAGATACGCATTGTCTATCGAGACGATTTCTTTCATGGAGCTACCTTTTACAGGAGGAATCTGTTTGGATGTGTATAGGGTTTTAATGTTGACAAGGATGGTTTTCAAAGAACCACCACCTTATAAATACGATTCGATGATTTTTGTTGAATCAAAATCACGAAGTCCCAAATAGCTACGACTCAGTGTCGTAATTTCTTCTAACGATGCTTCTTTGGATAACGTTTTTTTATGTACTTGCAAGTAGTATTTTAGTGAATCCGTCAACGCTTCCTTCGGTAACAGGCCCACAATTTCGGAACTTTCAATCTTAAGCCCATAACGAGCAACTTCCATTTTTACTGTTTCATACACTCGGTAAATGGGATTTTTCTTGAAGTCAAGAATGTTCATGGTTACTTGGGTGTGACCACGTTCTAACAAAGTTGCTGGACCGGCCTGAATGTGTTGAAATCCGCCGCTTGATTGGCGAATGGCTTTGGCGATACTAGAAGCAATTTTTTCATCCATCGATGGAATATCAATGTTAAATGCAATCAAAGGAATCCGGGCCCCAATCGCACTAACTCCTGCGGTATGATGGATACGTGCATTGCCAAAGTCGGGTAACCATTGTGGATCTTTTAGTTTTTCACTCATGCCTTCAAATTCCCCTTTACGGATGTCAGGCAAAGAAACTCTGTTTGGTTGTTTTGCGGCTTTGGCATATAAAAAGACCGGGATATTTAAACGTTCCCACACGGAGGATGCTAATTGCTGTGCGTACTCGACACATTCTTCAATCGTGATTCCACTGATGGGGATGAAGGGACATACATCCACAGCTCCCATGCGAGCATGCTCGCCTTTGTGTAATCGCATATCGATTTCATTTTTGGCATGTTCAAAAAAGTGTAAGAGTGGTACCATCATGTCTTCGGGATTCCCAATTAAGGTAATCACAGTCCGGTTGTAATCCTTGTCCGGTTCGGCACTAATGAGCTTAAAACCGACTTGATGTTCCAGTGGTGCGATGATTCGTTTGATTTTTTCGATGTCATTTCCTTCTGAAATGTTGGGAACACATTGTACTATTTTCATCATTATTGGTCTCCTAATGGATAGATTTCCTTGACCGTTTTCCATACCAAATCATTTGCGCTTGAAGTGGGTAACACCACTTCAATGTTTTTTTCTTTTGAAATTGAGGACATGGTTTCAATGGCATGTTCATTTTGAGCCCAGGCTCTACGGGTAACGCCAGTTAGGACATCATGAAGCATGGCACTACGTAAGATTTCATCTACACGTGTTGAACCATCTAGTACCATCCCAAACCCACCATTGATGGCTTTTGATACCCCTGTGCCTCCACCATTGTGCAACGCCACCAAGCTCATTCCTCTAGAAGTGTTTCCTAAAGCGGTTTGAATGGCCATTTCTGCCATGACGTTAGAACCATCTTTGATATTGGATGTTTCGCGAAATGGCGAATCGGTTCCACCGGTGTCATGATGGTCTCGGCCAAGCATAATCGGGCCTACTTGTTTTTTTCGAACCAAGTCATTAAATGCTAACGCAATCTTTAGTCGTCCAAAAGCATCTTGATACAATATGCGAGCTTTGGATCCTACAACAAGCTGATGTTGTTTGGCATTTTTAATCCATAAATAATTATCTAAATCTTGAAATCTTCTCTCATAATCGATACAATCCATGGCCATTTGATCGGTCTTTTCTAAATCAGAGTCAAGACCGGATAAACATACCCACCGGAAGGGTCCATATCCATAATCAAATAAGACAGGTCCCATGATGTCTTCGACATAGCTTGGATGGATAAACCCATCAAGATCATTTTTCTTATTTTTACAAATATGGGTCGCACCAGCATCAAAGCATGCCTTTAAGAAACTGTTACCATAATCGAAGAAATATGTCCCTTGTTGGATGAGCAACTCGATTGATTTTAGGTGTCGTAATAAGGATTGATTTACCAGCTTCTTAAATGCTTCTATATTGGTTTGAAGCAAGCTGGTACGTTCTTCAAAGGTCATTCCTTGTGGGGTATAACCCCCTTCATATACCGCATGACAACTGGTTTGATCACTTAATAAATCAATTTTGATGTGTTCTTGAATCGCATATTCTAACAAATCAACGATATTGCCATGATAGGCAATGGCCATTGGTTCTTTCTTCTCCATATATTTATGTGCCGCAATAAATGCTTCACGTGGGGAATGGTAAACTTCTTTTACCCAGCCTTGAGAGTGTCTCGTTTGAATTCTAGATAAATCAACTTCCGCAATAATCGCAACACCCATGGCAATTTCACAAGCTTTTCCTTGGGCACCACTCATTCCACCAAGTCCAGAGGAAACAAACAATTTCCCTCTTAAGTTTTGGTCGGTAGGTATTTTAAGTTTGGTTCTTCCTGCATTTAAAAGAGTCGAGTAGGTACCATGTACAATGCCTTGAGGTCCGATGTACATCCAACCCCCCGCCGTCATTTGACCATAGTTCGCCACTCCCAAACTACAAGCCCGATGAAAATCTTTGGGGTTGTCATACATGCCAATCATCAAGCCATTGGTGATGATGACCCGTGAAGAGGTTTCTAAAGAAGGAAACAATCCTAAGGGATGACCTGACATCACAATCAGTGTTTGCTTATTGGTCATTTCTTTTAGAAAGTAGCGAATCAAGTGATATTGCATCCAGTTTTGACAAACTTGACCGGTTTCCCCATAAGTTACCAATTCATAAGGATATAGTGCAACGTTAAAATCCAAGTTATTGTCCATCATCAGTTGAAAGGCTTTGCCTTCGACGGTATTTCCCTCGTATTCATCAATGGGTAATGCATAAATATTCCCCTTTGGACGAAAACGGTAGCCATAAATCCTTCCTTTATGAACCAATTCGTCCATAAATTCTGGCGCTAAAATGGCATGCCACTGCGAAGGAACATAGCGAAGTGCATTTTGAAGTGCTTTGGCACTGTCTTGCATGGATAAATCAAAGGCACGCTTGGGAGCGCGTCTAATTGTTGGGTCAAATATCGGATATTCTGGAAGTGTTGGAAATAGTTTTGATAGAATTTCGCTCATAGACCCCCCTTAAAAGACGCATCGATATAGTTGACCAGATACAATCAATTGTTCTGCTTTATGTAAATGTGGATACATTAACTCATCATCACAGACAAATGGAATATGTTGACGTACACAATCATATGCTTTCTTTGTATTCTTTGCACAACGGTCTTTGCCGCGAAACTCCAGTGCTTGACAAGCAGAAAGCATTTCTAAGGCAATGACTCGTTGAACATTTTTTAAAATTGTGATGGCTTTTCTTGCGGAAATCGATCCCATGGATACATGATCTTCTTGGTTTCCACTCGAAGGAATCGAATCTACACTTGCTGGATGAGCTAAGACTTTGTTTTCACTTACCAAAGAAGCAGCGGTGTATTGAACAATCATGAACCCAGAATTGATTCCAGAACATTTCGATAAAAAGGCTGGTAGCCCATTGGATAATGCGGGATTCACCAAACGTTCAATTCGTCTTTCAGAAATATTGGCTAGTTCGGATAATGCAATTCCTAAGAAATCAAAGGCAAATGCCAATGGTTCTCCATGGAAATTTCCAGCTGAAATCACAGATTCATCTTTGGCAAACACCAAGGGATTGTCTGTCACAGCATTCATTTCAGTTTCGACAATCTTCAACACATATTCCATGGTATCCAAAATCGCCCCATGAACTTGTGGACTACATCGAAGTGAATACGCATCTTGAACACGAAGTTGTCCTTGATGGGTAATGTTTTTAGATCCATCTAATAGAGTACGAACTTCTTGAGCTACTTTTATTTGTCCTAATTGACCCCTTAGTTGATGGACGCGTTCATCAAAAGCATCAATGACACCTTCTAAGGCTTCCATGGACAAAGAAAGGGATAGATTCGCTAATTTTATAAGTTTCATGGCATCGTATAACACCAAACCACCGATAGAATTCATCGCTTGAGTTCCATTGATTAGTGACAAACCTTCTTTGGCTTCTAAATGACTCAGTGGTTCAATGTGTGCTTGATTTAAGGCATCTTTGGAAGACATTCTAACACCTTTATAGAAGCATTCTCCTTCGCCTAAAAGTGGCAAAGACATATGGGATAACAATGCCAAGTCACCTGATGCACCTAAAGAGCCTTGTTCAAATACGACTGGTGTCAATCCTTTGTTTAAAAACTCTACCATTTTTTCTAAGGTTGAAAGTCGGATGCCAGAATATCCTTTGACTAAGGCGTTGATGCGTTGAACCATCATGCCTCTAACTACTTCAATCGATAACACATCGCCCATACCACAAGCATGACTTCTTAGTAAATTGAGTTGTAACAACGACGCTTCTTCTTGTTTGATGGAGTGATCACTTAGTTTACCAAATCCAGTATTGATGCCATAGACTGGTTTTCCAGTAGATACTATTTTAGAAACATACGCTTGGGCTTCGTGAATTCCAAACTTCGCAGTTTCATCGATTTCAACCAACTCGTGGTACCTTGCTACTTGAACAAAACCCTCTAACGTTAAATTATTTCCATTCAATGTAATCATAGTTCGCTCCTTTATCATCAAAGAATAATGCATTGGATCGTTGCAAATATCGACATACTACCAACAAATCGGCAGCGCCACCATACGATAAACCCTGCTTAATAGACCATTCATTCAACGACGCTACTGCTTGTGAGTCGAATGGGTCGAGAAGTTGAAACTTCAATTTGATTTCTTGATAACGCTCCATCGACTTGGCGCGTTTTAATAGTACCGAGTCTTCTGTAGAAACAATGAGCTTAATAAGCATGAATAACTGCTCACTTTCATCTTGTGGAAGTGGGAAACATAACAATTCTTGCACATGAGGGTATCCTTGTATGGCTTCCACTTTTGCTCCCATGTGAGGATACATGGCTTGCAAAATACTTCCTGTTGACTGGGCATTTTTCCCAAGTTCACTAGTGAGTGGTGATGCAAGACGCTCTATGGTAGTAAACAGGTCTTTAGAACGCTGAAAACGAATATAACAAAGTCCCTGTGCAAGCAATACTAGTCCGAGATGAAAAATCAATCCTTTGTACGTATTTATCCCAATTGTTTGTTCAAACATGGCTTGTTCGATGTCTTGTCCAAGAATCCGGGCTTGATGAAACAATTTCGTTTCATCTTCTTCTTCAAAACTTTGGAAGAAAAAGCTTGAGATCTTGGGTGAAAGAAATGCAATCGATTGCTTCATGATTTCATAGCTCATATCGCTATGTGATCCATTAGTAAATGGAGTCACCAGTCCAAACTTCGGATGAAGGTTGAGTTCTTCTTCCATCGAAGTATGGATAAATGTCGAAATGATTTCTTTAAATGTGTCACGTATGACAAAAGACATGTGAGCAAGAAGCTCATCTGTCGAATGGTTCTGTTCTTTTCGACAAACAAACGCATCTTTGTCGCAAAGATAACACTTCCTTGCCTTATTTCGAGATAGAGGTATTAGTTGTGAATTCGTATAGACATCCAAATCCAAAAATCGACCAGTGGCGTTGTCTTCGATCTTCATCATTTCTGTTTTGATCTCTTGAGCACTGTAGTGTGGATGATAATAAAAGTTAATCGGTCCACTTTGTGCATGAATTCGTCTGATGAGTTGATAGCCTTTTGAACATAGTACATGGTCTGTCATCCGCAGTAAAAACCGACTATATCCGGTATACTTATTTAGTCCTGGAGTATTAATACATAAAGTTACTACTTGACCATACACTTTCAAGTCATTATGAATAAGTTGTTGAATCTGTTCTTTTTCTTGTAGAAACTGATTCATATTAAGACTTTGTCTTTTCATAGGCAATCATTCGAAGTAAGCCTCTTGTGGCCTGTGGAACCAATAACAACGCTTCTTCAATCCGACCTTCTTTGATGTAGGAACGAACCAAGGAAGCAGAAATTACAACGTCATTCATTAAGAACCTAGGAACCAGTTTGATTTGATCTTGGAGAACATGTTGAAGTGTGTTGTTGTATAGAACCATGACAGGATCTGTTTCTGTACCAATGTATCGAGTGCGTAAATGAAGGAGTGGCATAAAGTAATCCTTGAACAACAATGCATCCATCATGGCATAAGCCCTATCTCTTTCTTCCACTGTTTTCAAAAAATAGCTTGGGAATGTGAGTGAGGAAACGATGTATTTGCTTGAAGGTACAAGGATTACATTAGGCAAAGACATCATGGCTAAATGCAAAAGTGCAAAACGTTCTTTAAATGAAAAGTAGGATAAGTCTTCATCTACTACAAATACAACCACATAGTCGTGACATTTGGTTGCATATTCAATCAATTGATAATGACCAAGAGTAACAGGGTTACAGTTGACGACCAATGTTCCTACATCTAAAGTGGATACACTACTTCCTGTTATGTTTTCAATCGTCTGTTTGATTCCCAAAATCGTTGCTTGAATGTCATTTTGACCACGTTCTAAAATCGCTACTTGATTGGCACTCGCAAGCAACGAAAAACTCATGGATTCAAAGATTTTCACATTGGATGTGGTCGTAAAGACTCGTACGCTGTCGTACCCGTTTGAATGGATCTTCTTGATGGCTTGCTCGACTAGTTGAAGTGCTCGCTGTTCTCCTTGGTAGTCTTTATGAACTGCTAAGTCCTTAATAATGTCTTTTGCGATACAAACACAGCCAATGATTTGGCCTTGTTCTTCCATATAAAAAGAGGTGGTTACATCGTTATCAAACCGCAACCCAAAGTTCGCCAAAAAATTCTCTATTTGGCGATATTCTTCTTTCAAATATGCTTGTTTGATCATGATGACTTCACCTCATTCATGATATTTTTTTACGGATGGTATCTACAATGGATCCATCACGGTACATCACAACTCCAACCACTTCGCTGCTTTGTTCAAGCGTGGCAGGGATACCGGTGTAGGTGTGTTGTAGTTCATACAAGGACTCAATGGAAGTGATTGGTAAAGTGGAATCTTGAAGTAATTCGATTAAGTCTTTACGCAAGGGATTAATCGCAATGCCTCGTTCTGTGACCAATACATCCACAGTTTCACCTGGGGTGGTAATCGTGGTAACTTGTTTCTTAATGATGGGCAGACGTGATTTAATTAACTGAGTAGTAATGATCGATACTTTCGCACCATATGCGGTATCGGAGTGTCCTCCGGAACCGCCAATGACTTTTCCAAAGGAGTCGGTGGTAACATTGGTATGAAACGATAAATCAATTTCAGTCGCCCCTAAGACGACCACATCGAGTTGATTCACAATCGGATCTGCTTCAAAAGGGTTGCCATATTGAGAAGCACTCATCGCTAAATGATGACGGTTTTGCTTGTAAGAAGATACCGCATCTAAATCAAAACATTGGACATCGTATAGTCGTTCAAACAAACCCAGTTCCAACATTTGGACATACTGTTTCCCGATTCCGCCTGATGCAAAGGAGCCTTTTACCCCTTGTTTGATCATTTCATGTTTGACAAACTCAGCAACCGCCAACGAAATCCCACCAGCACCTGTTTGCATACTGAACCCATTTTTAATCAATCCCAAGGCATTGATGAGTTTTGTGGTATCCTTGGCTATTTTGATTCCAACGGGATCTTTGGTAAGTTTGGTAGTACCAGAAACAATTCCTTCGGCTTCACCGATGGAATCAAGTAGTAATACATAATCAACGTAGTGATGATCAAAATCAATTTGCTCGATCTTATCGACCAACGAATCCGTTACTAAGACTACTTGTTTAGCGTATCGCAAATCACTTTGCGCATACCCTAATGTTCCGCAAGCATTTTTTCCAAGGGTTCCACAGCCATTGTGTTGCTTATCAACTGCCGGCGTGGAAAGAAACGCTACGTCGATGGATACATCACCGGATTCAATTAATCTGGCTCTTCCGCCATGGGTATTCATAATTAATAGACCCTGTAATAAACCTTGGTGGATCAAGTCACTAACACCACCGCTTAAGTAATTGGTATGAATGTCTTTGACAAACCCTGCTTTGATTAAAAGTTCAATGCCTGTATAGGTTGGAAATATCGAACTTGGAGCGAGTGTGAGATTTCGAATTTGACGCTTATGCAAGGACGTACATACACGGTTGATGACGTCATCGCCACTACGAAGATGGTGATGAAACGAAAGAGTTGCGCCATCTTTGATTTGAAGTTCATCGATTAGATCTTCCATTGAATGAAAGACTTTAATTGGTTGGTTCTTCGATTTTTCCTGGATTTGTTTGCGAGGAATAGATGTAAAGGCATCACTTGTTGTAAATGGTGTAAACGTATCTGGAACAACGCGACCTAGAGAGTTTTTCATGACTCTTCCCTCCAAACACCTGCTTGTTTGGCCTTACTCAGAAGCGTTCTTGCACGTTTCACAACTGGTTCATCAATCATTTTTCCATCGAGTGAAAAGACACCAAGTTTTGCTGTTTTGGCTTCTTCAAACGCTTGAATGATTCTTCTGGCTTGAAACACTTCTTGTAAAGTAGGTGAAAATACCTCATTCATCACTTCCACTTGAGAAGGATGAATACAAGCTTTTCCAACAAACCCTAGGCTTTTGGCCAACTGGGCATCCACTTTCAACGCATCCACATCCAAGGTATCGGTAAATGGGGTATCGATGGCATCAATGAAAGCTGCTTTACACGCAACAGCAATAACGTTGCGAGGATATAGAATCTCAAATCCGTTTTTCGTTCGATTGATCTCCATGGACGCTGTATAATCTTCTGCGCCAAACAACAATCCAACCACACGATTTTGTTTTGAGATTGGAACTACTTCTAACAATGCTTGTGGACTTTCAATGATTGGTAACAATCCAATCGGCTTTTTAATTCCTCGAATGGTTTCCAATACTTGTAGTAGTTTATCTAATTTTTTTAATTCTTTGACAGAGGCCTTAGGGACCACAATCGTATCAAGGGAAGGCATCACAATCGCTGCCAAATCACTTTCAAGATACGTTGAATCACAGGCATTGATTCGGACTAGTAATTCTGTCTTACCTTTTTTTATACCTGCTAGGTATTTAGCCACCAACAAACGTGCGGCGTCTTTTTCATCAACACTGACGGCATCTTCCAAATCAAAAATGACTCCATCGGCCAAGAAAACATCCGAGTTGTTTAGTACTGCTGGGTTGTTTCCAGGAATAAACAATAGACTTCTTCTCATTCAAAACACCTCGCAATCGCACACAATACTCTTGCTTGGATCGTATAATCAAATGCCCCTTTGTCAATCAGATGAATGTCCACATTCAAGTGATTGCTTTCTTGAATGGCTTGGGTGATTGCTTGAAGTATTTGTTCATGGAAAAATGCATCGACAACACTATCGATTTGAATGGTGGGGTGATTGGACTCAGTTGCGACACAATAGCAGTCACAAGAAGACAAACTTCCAGCGATTCCTTTTTTCATGAACATCCTCCTTTAGCGATGATTGGCAAGTTTGACAACCCGGTTCATCACATTTTTAACAATCATATAGCCTTCATCTACCGCCATACCAGGTTTGGCCAAACACTGTTTGGCATGACAAGCAATGGCGATGTTGGTAGTTGCTTCTGAAGAGACATTGGTTTCGTTACACGTTCCACCGCAATAAGATCCAATGTTTAATTGATTACAATAGATGATCGCTTCGACCACGTTGTTAATCCCACCCAAATCTGGGGTTTTGATTTGTAACATATGTCCTGCTTGTTGATCAGCGAAATATTTAATGTCTTCTAAGGTATTACACCATTCATCTGCGACGATTTCAAGTGTGGAAGATGCTTGATTCATGCGCTTGGTTAATTCCTTTAAAGCAAGCATGGTACCTTCTCGGTCTCCGGTATCGACAGGTCCTTCAATACGAATTAAAAATGGCTTGGCTTGTTGTTCTAACGAAAGTAAATATGAAGTCATTGCGTCATAGTCGTTATGAAAGGCAATCCCAATCGTTCCATAAACGTCAATATGAAACACTGGATTGTACGTTGGTTTCACTCGTTTGAGCAAAATGCGATCTCTTAACCAACCCACATATTCAAAAAGTTTTTCTCCTTGGAGGCCTAACTTCTTTTCCACGTTATTGATAAGAGCATGAGGTAATACATCGGCTTCTTTTAAAATCATTTTATCCACGTTGTTGTAGCGATCATCCCCACTTTGAGTAAACACAGGAATGTGTTTGTATGTGGTAGAAGGGATTTTATATTCTTTTCGAATAACTTCAGCGGGAGTTAGTTTATAAAACGCAGCGGCGGTATTTAAGAATGCTTGTGTTAATCCATATCGAATGGCGTTATGAAGTGGCTTGCCATTTACTTTTAATGTGTCATACTTTTCTGCCAAACGTCGAAAGCCATCAAACGTTTCATTTTCTAACAATGGTACCAAGTGTTCTTCCATAAAAGGTATAAAATCAGAAGCAAGGAACAGTGGATCTCTTCCTCCGGTACCGGAATACTGTACAGCGGCACAGTCGCCAATGCCAACGGTATTGTCTTCTAGTACGATTTGAACACTGATGGCTTCGCCTTTTTGACGAATCGCTTGAAATCCAGGAGTCAGTGGTTCTCCCACATAAAAAAACCCATCTTGAGTAGCGCCTTTTTTGATCGCTACTTGGTCATCAAAATAAAAGCCTGTGTAAGACTCAGATAATAATACATGTTTAATTTTCATTGGTGTTCTCCTAATTTAGCCTTTTAATTGAGGGCGGCCCACTAAATGACCCGTCGAAACAGCGTAGACATCATCTACGGTTAATTGGAAAGAAATAGGGCGGTGCTCTTGATCGGCACGTGCTTGGATTTTTTCACGGTGGAATTCTTTGATGTCTGGAGTAAATGCTAAATTACCAAACTCCAAAATCCGAATGGCTCCTTCGTTATCACGTGCCGGTAAAATTTTACCTGCATTGACTTTGGCGGGAGCGAATGGGACGTCGATGAGCCCTTGTTGGAACGCTTTACAAACACCAATTGCTAAATCACCTTCGCCTACGGCATAAATCGCATCCATTAAGCAGTTCACTTCGCGCTTGATTTGATCTTTTTCTAATTCAAGTTTGGCAGAGGCAGGATAATGTTGGTCTTGAAGTAAGGTTACGACAAACTTGGAGGCTTTGATGCCTTCGCCATTGGCTTCCATGGTCGGAATCCCAATGGATTCATGGGTAGTTTTGGTTATCATTTTTGTGGCTTTGGACATGGCTGCAGTCGTTGATGAAAGCGAGATTAAAGCCGTTGCTTGTGCTTCATCTTTTGGGAATCCACCCATCCATTGATGGAATACAGTGGTTACAACTACATCATGATATCCAAAGCGATGCAAATACTCATCTGTTTGTTCTAATAACGTATGGATGGCGGCGACGTCTTGGGTCATATTTCCACCCATTCCATATCCTACCGTAATATTTTTAACCCCTTGTTCTGCGGCAAGTAAGGCTTCGCAAATGGCAACGGTATTGGAAATACACGGGGGAACGATGGTGCCTGTTAAGGGACCATAGGGCTCACGGTTGATTCGGATGCCTTGTTCTTCATAAAAACCAACCAAACGATCGCAATATTGCCAATGACGAATGGAGGTTTCTAAGGGAACGTGTTTTGCATAAGGGATGTTGTAAGAAATCCCTCCACCTTCATTGGATGTCCAACCGGCCGCATGGATAATTTCAGCAAGTAGTCTAGCATCTGGAGTTCCATGACGTGCTTGGATAGGAACATTCACAGATTCCATCACCCAACGGCACTTATCAACTCCGTGATTGACCACTGGAAATCCATTTAATAAAGCACGGTTTAAGATTTCACTTTCTTTGATCCCTTTTTCGGCTTCCATATACCGGTTTTGTCTCGTATAGGAATCAATCGTAGAAGGAACGAAGTCAGCACCAGATTGTTCTAAATACTTTAATAGTTTGATATGTTCGGATACCACCGGAACACCTGCACGAGGTTGAATGAGTGTTCTTCCTTGTCCTTTGGCATGTTGAAGTTTGATCGCAAAGTTTTTATGTTCAGGTAGACTTTTTAGAAAAGGAACACTAACTGAAAAATCAAGCAATGGATCACTTCCCGTGGGCCAGCTTGCTAAAACTAGTTTTCGTTCTTCTAAGAATTCTTCCATCGTAAGTTTTTTGTTTTTGAGTTCCATGTGGGTGCACCATTCCTTCTAGTTCAGTGGCAGTAAGTGTTTTTTCATAATTTGCAATGCAAGAATGGGCTCTTTTTGTGAGAGCAATCCCATTGCAGACATTAAGTAATCTTTATCGAGGTAATACCGTGGTTTTTCGGGTCGTAGTTCAAATGGATGGTGATGGATGTTTGTGGCATGCGCTAAAATTTCAGTGGGGTTTTTGGAATTGATTACTACACCACCGGTTCCTATGACTGTTTCAATCATTGATAAGTCTTTTCCGGTTTGGTTGTAAACTTTTCCAAGTGGCGTATACACTTCTTCCATTTTACCAGCGTGTCTGGACATTGCTTTATAGGTACAAAGTTGCGCTAAAATGGTATCAACCACTTCTTGATGCTCACTTTGAGGCAAAGCGTCAACGTGATTTGATAAGTAATTGATTTCTGCTTCGATGTCAATTCCACTGGATTGTTTAATGGAATGAATTTCTTCTTTAGATAACGACTTTAATATCCCTTTAGCGGAGTAACGCATTCCCAAATCCCCTTCAACGGTACGTTTGGCAAATGGTTCTTCCAATCCATGCAATACGACATCGCCTCTTCGTGTGGGATGAGAAATCGAATACATATCGGTAGTCGCTCCACCAATATCCACCATCACGATTTCGCCAATGCCTTGTTCAACTCCATACCCTTTGGCAAGCAAAGTCGCTGCTTGTAATACAGCCTCTGGGGTTGGTAAGATGACTTTATCGATTTCAGATTCAATCATTTTAATGCCTTTGGCTTCAATGATTTTTTCTAAGAACAACAACCGAATGCGTTCTCTTGCGGAGTGGATGTTGAGTTGATTGATCTTTGGCATGACATTTTCAGCGAAATACCCATCGATTGAAAATTCTGTAAAGATTTCTTCGATTTCGTCGATACATGATTTGTTACCTGCATAAATGATGGGGATTTTAACACCCATTTGACCTAAAAGTCGTGCATTGAATAAGACGCACTCGCTGTTTCCGCCATCGGCTCCGCCAGCAAGCAAGATAATATCGGTTTTATGTTCGACGATTTCGCGTACTTCTGATTTGTTTAGGTGATGACTATACACCAAATCCACTTTCGCTCCCGCTCCCAAACAAACCCGTTTGGCAGCTTCGACGGTTAACTCTTCAATCAATCCAATCGCTGCCATTTTTAAACCACCGGCTGCTGAAGAACAAGCAATCACTTCGTCAAAAGACGGCTTGAATCCAAGCCGCTTGGTAAGTTCATCTAGCGCATTGTGATAGCCGATTCGAATGTCGGTATCGACCGTTGTGAAATGAGATGCACTGCCAATCACATCTTGTTTGGTAGTGCAGACAGCCGTCAATTTCGTAAACGTCGATCCAAAATCGATCAACAGAATGTGTGCCATCTTATTCTCCTAAATCTTCTTTGATGTCTGATAAAGCCGTGTCAATGTTTGTTCCTGGTCCATATACCCGGTTAAATCCCATGGCATAGAAGCGTTTTTTGACTTCATCAAAGTCTTGTTTTCCTACGACAATATTTCCACCAACATAAAGCAATACATGAGGAATGCCGGCTTCGATGCATTTGTCGCGCATTCCTCGACAGTCAATTTCACCATGACCATACAGGGACGAAACCATAATCAGTGGTGCGTTGGTTTCAATCGCTGCATTGATGAAATCTTCTTGTGAAGAAAGGACGCCAATGTTCACCACATTATAACCGGCATTTTGGAGTGTATATTCAATAATTTTGTTTCCTACAGCATGGACATCAGCGCCAATTACGCCGATTACGATTGATTTCAAATTCGTCTACCTCTTTACCTTGTAAGCGTTTTTACATTACCATTATAACACACAGTAAATCGCGATTCAAAGAACAATTTGACGCTTTTTAGAATTGCTCCCCATCACTTTACTATAGTAAAAAAAACACCGATAAAACGGTGTTGATTTGACTTTAGAGACTTTGACGAGCAAACAAGAACAATAAATCAGACAAACGATTCAAAAAGACAAGTGGAATTTCTAAATCGGTTCGTTTTCTATCTTCGACAAAACGAATAATCGCTCGTTCACAACGTCTAGAAGTTGCTCTAGCGACATCAAAATAGGCCCCCGCTAAAGATGTTTCACTTCCAGGCAATACAAAGCGAGGTTCAAGTGGTTGTTTTTGAAGCATGGCTTCGCCAATTGATTCAATCCAGTCAATGTCTGTTTGTGTGACTTTAGTCAAACGAGCATAACGCTCGGGATCACTGGACGCATTGGTTGCCATCAATGAATTAATGGTTTGAAGAATCCGTTGTATCGCTAGTAACTCTTCGACTTTGGAATAGTGATACGTCAAACCTAGAAAACTCGATAATTCATCCATACAACCCAGTGCCTCAAACAACAAATCGGTTTTAGGTAAAATTTCTTTGGAGTAGTTTTGCGATTTTCCTTTATCACCCGCTGAAGTCGATATGGAACGGATTAATTTATCATTTTCCATGAGGATTCCTTCCTTGGTAACCATCTATCATTTTAGGATGTTACCTATACACAAATTTGTTGGTTTATGCCCAATCTAAAGTCATAGACTCATAAAACTTTTTACTATTCTATTGTATCAAAAAAAGGATGAATTTCATCCTTTTTTACACGTAAATTACATCTTTGCTACTGAGTTTATTCGTCAATTTCCTTATGAACCACAAGCTGAGGAAATGGAATTTGAATCTGATTTTCATCAAACAACAATTTAATCGCGCGATTTAAATCACGAGTGACTTGATATTTCTTCAAATCGTGAGTTTTAGAGTAGATTCGTATCACAACACTCGACTCCCCAAGTGCTTGAACTCCTTTATAGATGGGACCTTCCACAATATCTGGAATTTGCTTCTTTATCTCAAGCATTGCTGGAATGAGAATGGATTCTACACGTTTGATGTCTTCTTTATAAGAAATAGAAACATCACAAATGGCTGGAGAAAGATGCGAAGACGTATTCATCGCTCCCCGGATGTCAGAATTATTCAAAATTTTGATATCGCCATTAATATCTTCAAACTTCGTTGCACGTATCCCGATCTCTACAACAGTTCCTCGAAAATCGCCAATTTGAATGACATCGCCCACTTGGAATTGTCGTTCAAAGATGATAAACAATCCGCTGATCACGTCTTCAATCAAACTTTGTGCCCCAAATGATAATGCCAATCCTAAGATTCCAGCACCGGCAAGTAAGGTTTGTGTTTGAACATTCCATGCCGATAAAATTAGAAACAAAGCTACTACCACAGAAGAGTATTTGATAATTGAAGCAAACAACGCTCCAACAGTTTGTGCGCGTTGTGAATGTTTTGAACTATGAAGTATCACAAATACGATTGCTTTCTCAAGCACCCACACAAAAAAGACAATGGTGATGCTTTCTAATAGTTTCACATAATGATCCACGAAGAATTGATAAATATTGAAGAATTTCCCAATGCTTTGATCAATAATTTGTGCAAACAACGTTCCAGGAAACAACACTCCTGCAAAGATACTTAATAACAGTAATACAAATACAATACCAATAACAATGTATAGACGAGTGTTCGCCAAATGTTGGCCCTTATGATCTTTTTTCATCGATTATCCTCTTTTCTGTGCGAATATGATTCCGCTATAAATAGTTGATTCATCCAGTGTGATGATTCCATATATGGTCCAATTAAAAGAATAACCATTTTCAACTTCAAATTCAAATACTGCTTGATAAGAGAACTGACCCATCGTTGTCCATTCAAGAGGATGGAAAAGAAGTACACCATTAACTGATGATTCTGACATGACATACAGATTCGAAAGAATTTGATTTGGATCCATCATGTCGATGATTAAGGTCACCTTGGATCCATCGATTGACTGCTGTACTTCAATGGTGTAAGGCGGCGGTGTCATAAACTCTATTGTATTGACCTCAGTCTTAGTGGTTACTCCCAAACGTTCGTCATATGAAACATGAATGAGTTTGACAATATATAACGTATTTTGCTTTAACATGCCTACATCGATATGAATGGGCTCTTGTTCTGAAGAATTCTCCAATCTACTGAAAAATACTTGCTTAGAAGATTGCATAACACTTAGTTCATATCGTCCTGTAATCATTTCTGAACTCAAGTAAACCACGAGTTGAACTTTAGTAGGTTGAAGGATAGATACATACATCGATGCATTTATAGGAGTTTCAATGACTCTTTTCTCCATCAAGATAATCTTAGGTTCCCCACTACTATCTAAGGCTTCCACTAGAAAATAAATAGTCTGATTCATTGGATATAGGTCATAAAGTTGAAAAGAAAAATCTGCCATTTCTAAGGATTCAAAAAGGCTTCTATCTGGCCATTCCTGGGTTTCTTCAAAGTGATGGCCAATGTAAAAATATAGTCTGTAATCTTCGTAGTGTACATCATTTTTACCAAGCAATACTCTTCCAGTCAAGGCAGTCCATTCTTCGTGATAATGTGTTTCTACCATAAACTCAATGACTAACATAGAGTTCTCGTTTGGGGTGGTTCGAATGACTCCCAAATCAATAGTGTAGTTTCCAAATCCTTGGTTTCTTAGGATGCGAACTGTGTATAGAACTCCACTCCTTAATCCTTCTACAAGACCTACTTGTTCTCCTGAACTCAGTGGTATTTCTTGATAATCAAACTGACTTTCTACACAAAGTACCAACGAATCCGATTCATTGAAATCTTCTCCGATTGCGACTAAAACTTTGTAGTAAATAGCATTTTCATAAGAGACAAGTTCTAGAATTTTCCCAGCTGTTTTCGCTTCAACGAACAAATTAGATGTCGCCGCAACAATCAAGACAATGCTTGCAGACATCATCATTCGAAAGAGCAATGCCATTTTACGTTTCTTTCTTTGAATGGCCCAATTCTTCAAAAAGATCATCTCCTTTGTTTTATTGTAATCCTATGAGAGGAGTAAGAAAAGTGCTTCCCTTAAAAAATCAAAAAAAGATGTTTCAAACACATGGTGTCAAAACATCTTTTTGTTTTTCTGTATTAGACAATACTCACATACGCTTTCTTGATTTCGATGCATCCGTAAGCGCAACGCCTAGTTCAACTACACCTTCCACAGCAACTTCGCCAACGCCTTCTATCACAGGAGCCAAAGCCTCTCCTTCGGATAAGACAATCGCGCCTATTAAAAAAACAAGCAAGAAGGAGCCAAAGTAAGCTAGTGAAAAGATTCTTTCCAAAGAATGATTGCTCTTTACGTATACAATCGTAGAGATGGCAATCGGTAGATAAAAGATCGATAAAACCATCATTTCCACACCATATGGTTTGGTTTCAAGTCCTGCTAATCCAATGATCGCTGTCGTAATCAATCCTAGTACAACGAAAAGTGAAATCAGTTTTCTATATGGGGCCAAACGAAGAAGTGTTGTCCACACAAACAATATTCCAAAGAACACATAGATGCGGTCCCAAGAAATTTGAAATGTATATTCCGGATCAAGCAATATCGCTCGAAGCCCCATTCCACTTGATAAGGACATGACAATTAGCACCATCCAAAACGACTCAAAACGATGCTTTTTCTGAATGATTATATAGACAATTAAACATAGGATACTGAAAAAGATGGACGTAAACAAATAAGCAAATGGATGAGGAAACTCATCTACTAAAACAAACCCTCCATAAAACAATAAAAAACTAAGTAGTGTCGAATATTGCCACTTCCCGAAGTGTTTCTCCAACATAGTAATCCTCCCAATCATAAAATGAAGTCCTTTGTGCAGGAAGCAATCACTTCCATTCAAAAGGTTCAAACATCACTTTGAAACATTCCTTCAATTGTAGAAGCAGAAACTGATTACTTTGTTTAATCCAACTTCTTAACCCGCTAAAATCTAAAGATATCTTTATTCTATCAGTTCATTATCAAAATTGCACAATCCTTCTGATTTTTTTCATCAAAGACAATAAAATGTTCACACTTTACATTTATTTATACTTTTTACTATGATATAATCAAATTGCCTAAAACCAAATATATTTACTCTAGGAGTCACTAATGAGAAAACTCGCTTTGTTCAGTTTGTTATTTTTATGTATACAATTGGTTGGTTGTAACACCAAAGTGACAATCAATAGCAATCAAACCTCAATGATATCTAATAACCATCAAACCACAAAAAAGACCACAACGATCTTTACCAATCCCTATGTAGAAATGGATCCAGGCCAAATCGAAGAATTTCTCAATTCACTATCACAGTTCCAGTCCAAATTCCAAAGATCACAACAATTATCTGTAGAAACTTCAACAAATACCATCGTTCATGGACCGTCTTACAGCGTTGAAAGTCAAAGCAAAAGCAATTTGGACCTTGATTTATACGATTTTTACCTCCTATCTACTGTGTATCCACAAGGAGATTCTAGACCAAATCACACAACAAATTATCTATTCGAGAAAAATGGCCAAATTCACCGATTCCAACACGACTCTGATTATCGTATTATTCGTTCCGTTGTACTCGAAAACATCACTCAAAACGGTATCGTTGGCTTGTTAAGTCAGTATGGTTTATCCACAGAGTCAACAATGGATTATTTGGGCGAAATTGTTCAAAAAACACCTTATATCTATGAGGCTAAAATCGGGTTTCCTTATTGGGAGAAGGTATTAGGATCGGATAATGTGAATTTCCTAAAAACGCTCAGTAATGTCAGTTTAAATGACGAATATATTATGGTCGAACTGAGTTTTAATGAAAACTATACCTCTTATGTCCAAAAATTCCATCTTGATGTAAGAGGACAACTAAGTAATCAGTACTACCGCTTAGAGCTCAATATCACCATGAGTCAAACCAACACCCCGATAGAGAAAAAAAGCGTTTCAGAAATGGGGTTTCAAATTCCTGTTTCTATGACACCAGAAGATATCGAATTTGATAGTAATCCATATGGTAAATACGATATTGTCGAAAATCAAGACAACTGGATTCGGATGTACTTAAAAGCAGGCTACTATAGTTTATCGTTTCCTGACCCAGCAGAAGTGTTTCTCTACGATGATACCTTTCAACCAATCTCTTTTTCGCTCTACACTCACTTTTTCATTAACCACGACGGATACTATTATCTAAATATGCACAAACCTTATGATTTCGGATCAATGTATCTCTCTATGCGTTTTATGGAATATACCGATGTTGTTAATGAACGGATTCATGAGTCACAGTCAGGGGTCATTACCGGTTACTCCGAGAGTAGATATGATGTTAATACCTACACCTTCTCAAGTGCTTCCAAACTATATCTATTATGTGTCGAAATCGATAGAAATCAGACAACCATTTATCGATTTGATATTTCGTTACAGCACGACTTGAATGAATGTTCTCAACATGGAGATCCATGTTATTACTACCTAACTCCACAGCGAGAAGTCACGATTAAAGTGTATTCCAAAAGTCCAGGAACTTATGTTTTACGATATCGATTTATTGAAGCCGTTAGCACTCCACAAGCGATAAATGACCTACATGATGTTTCAATTTATAATGCAAACAATCCTTTTTATGTCGGTTGGGGGGTTGATAAGGCGTTATTTAAATTCACTATAAATCAAACCGGTTTCTATGCTTTCTACATGAATAGATACGCAGGGTATGGCGATTGGAGCTACCGTGTTTATGACTTATCTGGAAATGTAATAAAACCTAGCGCAACTAATATTTTTGAACTTGACATAGGAACTTATATTGGTGAGTTGACTTGTGATGCTTTTGGTATATTTTCCCCAACGATTAATCGCTTAAACTAATGATATACAAGACGAAATCTTTGGTTTTACAATAGAGTTGAAGTAGCCTTTCGATCTTAGTGTCGTAAGGCTTTTTAATTCGTTACAAGTATGACAAATTACAAATGAGTTCATCAATTCCATCTATACTTTACAAATAGTCACCTTTTTTTCTAGTAAAAAACGTCTATGTTTTAGACGTTTACTTTGACTCGTTGATTCGTGTTTGTACTTGTTCCATCGTTGGATAGGCATTCATGGCCCCTTGAACAGTAGTCGTAATCGCACCAACAACATTGGCAACTTGTAAATACTGTTTCCAAGTGGCTTCTTCTTCATGTAAGGGAGAACTTGATGTTGCTAACAAGGCCAGAATCGCTCCCATAAATCCATCTCCTGCACCAGTCGTATCAATTGCTTTGACAGGAATACTATCTTGATGAACAACGAAATTTTTCGTATAGACACTGGAACCTTCTTTTCCTTTGGTAAGCAAAACAACTTGAATGCCACGTTCTAACAAAGACTCCATCACTTTCGTTTCCGTTAAATCGGGAAACAAAATTGCCATTTCTTCTTCTGATAACTTGACTATGTCTGCCTTGTTTAAAAACAATTTGACCAATTGAAAGTATGCATCTACGTCTTCAAACAAAGACAGACGTAAATTCACATCAAAACTAACCATCGATCCTTGTGACTTTGCTTGAACAATAGCTAATTCATGAGCGAGCATACTCGAAGGAGTCGACAATGCAACCGATCCAAAATGGAAGATACTATTGGAAAAATCAACCCCTTTTAAATGGTGTACGGATAAGAGTTGATCGGCGCTTGGGTTTCTTACAAAGGTAAAGATTCGTTCCCCGTCTTCTAAGGTCTCTACTTTTGCAATCATCGTTTTGCCATGATCTGTTGTATGTAAATGAGTCGTATCAACACCATATGAATGCAATGTATCAATCATCACTTTCCCAAACAAATCGTTGCCAACCAAACCAATAAAAGAACTTTTCTCTCCCAGTTTGGAAACCGCTACACAAACATTGCCAGGAGCTCCCCCTGGTTGCATCAAATAACTTGTTTGATCGGATAAATCAATTTTTGCTTTTACTGGGAATAAGTCCATGACCAATTCCCCCATCGCATACACGATTTTACTCATGAAAGAACTTCTTTTTGAAACGGATGAATGCGATTAAAATATACCAACAATAAAATCGAAATTGCTTGTGTAATCACACTAAATGCAATCACATACACCATCTGAACTTGATATAAATACCCAATCATCATGGATCCAAGAAACCAACTTAAACCAAATACCGAATTGAAGATTCCATAAGCAGTGGCTCGTTTGTCTTTGGAAACAATTCCTGAAACGACTGCTTTTAAAATCGATTCTTGAGCACCCATCCCAATTCCCCACAAAAAAACCCCAACAATGATTCCTACAAGACCGGGTACTAAGAAGAAGACTGGAGCGAATAGCAGTGAAACAAAGGTCGAAATCATCAAGGCTTTTACCCCGATTTTATCATACATGTGTCCAAAGAATAGCGCAGAAATCGCATCAATACCCATGGCAAACGAATATAACAAAGGAATGTATTCGACTTCAATTGGGACAGCTGTGGACAAGTGATATCCAATCACGGGGTAATCAATAAATCCAAAGGCTAAGAAACTGATGGCAATCAAATACCAGACAAATGATTTATTCCCCTTAAATCCTTTTACCAACGTTTTTGTTTCAAATTCATCTGGGTGTGGGTATTTCACTTTTGCCATTACCAAGACCACAAGTGTTAACACAGCGAAAATCCCTAGCAGCCCAAAGGCAAGTTGGTATCCTGATATTTGTGATCCCGTACGAAGACTTAAAACCAAGAATACAAACAATGGCCCAAGAAACGCACCCAATTGATCGAGTGCTTCTTGAATGGCAAAGGCTTTCCCTGCCCCAAGATGAGGAGATGTAAACGAAGTAAGTGCACTTTTCGCTGGGGCACGAATGGCTTTGCCAACTCGTTCTATTAATATTAATATAATCGCCACTTGCCAAATGGAAGCATCCACAAATGCAAGTAACGGAATCACTAGCAAATTAATCGCATACCCAATGATCATCATAAACCAATATTTTTTAGTTTTATCCGCAATGATTCCTGTTAGGATTCGCAATGCTTGACCAATAAATTCTCCCAACCCTGCTGTAAAAGAAACCAAGAATGCACTCGCTCCAATGGCGCCTAAAAAGGGGCCATAAATGCTTCGTGCTCCTTCGTGAGTGAAATCAGATAGTAAACTAATCACACCTAAAATCATTAAGAACAAAAACGCTTTTTGACGCATTGTCGTTTGTTTCTTCATGACTAGATCCTTTCAGGTTTTGACATCGGAATAACCTTACCAATCAATCCATAGTTCGCTCCGGCAAGACGGCTTACAATCCGGAGATGGTCGATATTGATTTTTCCGTCTTCGTAGACATCTACTCCCAAGTGAATCCCAACTACTTTACCAATAAACAAATCGGTAGATTCAAACGCTACATGGGTAACATATACACATTCCAAACGAACCTTGGATTCTTTGATCCCAGGGACCGTAATGTTTGTAGAAGGAACTAAAGTTAAGCCTAAATGATCTATTTCACTTTCTTCATAGGGTAGTGGATAAGAACTTTGGTTCGCTGCTTCTAGATACTCCAAACTGACCATATGTACGACAAACTCTTTTGTTGCGAAGATATTCTTCGATGTATCTTTTTGAAGACCCCCATCTTTACGCACCGAAATGGAAATCATCGGTTCTTGAGTCGATACCAAATTAAAGTACGAAAATGGAGCGATGTTGGTGGCCCCTGATAAACTCATCGTTGATACCCAGGCAATGGGCCTGGGAATAATGGTACCGGTTAATACTTTAAAATTGTCTTGTGTAGATTGTTTGCTTGGATCGATAAATATCATACATTTTCTCCTTTGATTAAGACCTCATTCATGAGCTCAAGTAATTGGTGCTTGAGTTGTTCGTAGACTATTTTTCCAGTTTCTGTCATCTGATAATATTTTCGAATCTTCTTATTTTCCAGACGATCTTCTTTTTGTAAGAGGAACGCTTCTTCCATTTCTTTGAGCAGTGGGTAAATATGCGAAGGTCCAATGGCATAGCCGTGTTCCCTTAATTCTTCCATCATCCAGGAGCCATAAATATCACCCATGCTTGCATGATGTAAGATATGAAGTTGCATTAATCCTAGACGCATACGTTTGACCCATTTCGATTCCATAATATCACCTATCATTTCTTGATATCAGATTTTGATAACAACCATATTATATCAAGTTTATCCAATATTTTCTAGCAATTATGCCAAAAAAAACACACTTTTTTAGTGTGTTTTTTGAAGATTCTTTTTGATGACTTCATCGAGTGCAAACGACGCAACGTCTTCTGCGAATTTTCCTGGCCCAAATCCTGCATCATATCCCAGTTCCTTGGCAAGTTCATGGGTAATCCGCGCCCCTCCACAAATCAACACGACGTCTTTTCGCATGTTTTCAGCTTCGAGTAATTCTACCAATTCGATTAAATTCTTGATGTGAACTTCTTTTTGAGTAACCGTTTGTGAAACAAGTAATACATCTGCTTTGACTTCTTTGGCTTTTTTGATGAACTCTTCATTGGTGACTTGAGACCCCATGTTATAGGCTTCTACATGAAGATATCGTTCCAACCCATAATGGCCTGCATACCCCTTCATGTTCATAATGGCATCAATTCCTACGGTATGAGCGTCGCTTCCTGTCGAAGCTCC
>JAUXXX010000051.1 GCA_030684695.1 bacterium | reverse complement strand
TGAACGACGTTCTTCCTTTGAGCAATTTAGTAATCGCTACTTGGATGGCACGTTCTGTTTCGGTATCCACAGACGAGGTTGCTTCATCAAGAACAAGAATTTTAGGATCCGCTAGAATGGCTCTTGCAAAGGAAATCAGTTGCTTTTGACCCACACTTAATCGTGACCCACCTTCTCCACATTCTGTTTGATAGTCTTTTTCAAACTTCATGATGAACTCATGCGCTGATACGCTTTTCGCTGCTTGAATGCATTCTTCATCAGTAGAAGTAAGTTTTCCATAACGAATGTTTTCGAGTACGGTGCCACTAAACAAATGTGGTGTTTGCAACACATAACCTAAATTGGAATGAAGCCATCCCATGGAACGCTCTTTGTAATCAATTCCATCAATTAAGATTCGGCCACTTGTGGGTTCGTAAAAACGACATATTAAATTGACGAGGGTGGATTTTCCGGCTCCAGTGTGACCAACAAGAGCAATGGATTCGCCCTCTTTGACACTTAAATTGAAATGCGATAAGATTTCTTCGCCCACTTGATATCGAAAACTGACATCTTCAAACTCGAGATCCCCTTTTAGAGGTTCAAAGTTTTCTTGCTTATAATCAAACAGTGTCCCATATTTTTCAATGACTTCTTGGGAATCGACGATGTCTGGTTTGGTTTCGATTAAGGAGACAATCCGCTCTGCAGATGCTTGAGCTTGTTGAAAACGTGCATAAATAGACGCTACATTGTTTACGGGGTCAAAGAATTGTCCTACATAGTTGGTAAATAAATATAGCGTACCAACCGAAAGAGTGCCAATTACAATAGGACCAATGGAGAGTGTTGGGTTTAACACCATGGTTCCACCCGCTAAGTACACCATCGCCGTTCCAATGGCAATGATAAAAATTATAGTGGGAAAATATAAACCTTGAAACACCGCTGCTTTAATCGACTGACGTCGCATATCGGTAGTTAATTCTTTAAAATCATGAAAATTGGGATCTTCAAGCACCAATGTTTTGGTAGTGACTGCTCCTGTGATGCCTTCGTTAAAACTTCCAGTTATTTTGCTATTGACCTTCCGAATTGATCGGTAAGACTTCAATATATACTTGCGGAAGAACACCGAAATCAACACCAAAATTGGAACAATCAAAATAGCAATGATTGCTAGTTTCCAATTGATGATAAACATGACGATGGTTAAAATGACCATCATGAATAAGCCCCAGGTTAAATCAATGATTCCCCAGGATAAAATTTCCGATAGATTTCTTGAATCACTGGTCATCCGTGCCATGATCCACCCGACTCGGGTACGATCATAATAAGAGAATGGCAATTCTTGAAGATGACGGAATGCTGTTTTTCGAATGCCATAAGCAAGTTCTGTTTGGACTTTTCCAGCAAATAAAATAAATAAGTAGACCATGGTTGCTTGAATCACCATGAAGCCTAAATACAACCCAATGAATTGGTATAATTTGGACCAATCAAAGGTTGAAAGTTCAATGTTTGGACGAATGATATCATCAATAGCATATTTAGCAATAAAGGGATAGATGACATCGGTTGCTGCTAAAACCAACATACAAAGTACAGCCAGTAACACAAATTTCTTGGTAGGTTCCATGTAACTAAAGATTTTTTTCCAAATGTTAATATCTAGTTTCTGCGAGGTAAAACTCTCTTCATCTTGAAATTCTTCATTCATTGAAACCACCTCCTTCCACTTGTAAATCAATCGTGGACTGGATGTTCCAAATGGTATTGTATAATCCCACTTTGGCGATTAGTTCATCATGAGTACCCGATTCAACGATTTTCCCTTGATCCAGAACCAAGATACGGTCTGCTTCTTTGGCTGTAGTAATCCGGTGAGTGATGATGAATACCGTGGATTGTTTCCATTCTTTCTTGAGTGCAGAACGGATTTGTTGGTCAGTTTCGGAATCTACTGCGGATAAGGAATCATCAAAAATGAGAATGGGTTTTGGTTTTAAGAGCATTCGAGCAATCGCTACGCGTTGTTTTTGACCACCCGATAATGTGACTCCTCTTTCACCAACCAATGTGTCATATCCTTTTTCGAAACCAGAGATGTCAGTATGAATTTTCGCAATTTTAGCAACTTCTTGAACACGGTCATGACTGGATAATTGATCTGCAATTTTGATGTTTTCCGCAACTGTCCGAGAAAACAAGAAAGGTTCTTGTAAAATGATGCCAATTTGATTGCGTAAATGATGCTTTTCGATGGTTCGTAAATCATAGCCATCAATCAAGATTTGCCCTTGTTGGTGATCAAGTAATCGTACCATTAAGTTCATCAGTGTGGATTTTCCACTTCCTGTTTTCCCAATGATAGCTATCGTTTCCCCTTTTTTTGCAGTAAACGAAATTTCTTCTAGTTGGTGATAGGTCGAATCTGAGAATTGAAAACTAACCTTATCAAAGACTACTTCGCCTTTAATTTCTGGGGTGATTTGTTCAACGGATGAAACGTATTCATCTGGTGTAGCCATAATTTCGTTCAAACGAGTAACGGCCACTGTTGCTTTTGAAAAGTCTCCGACTAAGCGTCCTAATTGACGCATCGGCCAAATGATATTTCCTGCATAAAGCAAGAATGCACCATATTCGCCAATACTGATTTCGCCACGGGATGTATAAATGATACCAAAGACGGAAATTAAGCAAAATTGTGCAAAGCAAATGAAATCTGTCACAGACCAAAATCCAGCCATGCTTTTCACAAGTTTGTAGTCGGATTCCGTAAAGGTTCTGTTTAATTTCTCAAATTTTGATACTTCAAACGATTCATTCGCAAAGGCTTTTACCACACGAGTACCACTAACATTTTCTTGAACATGGGTAGTCATCCGTGATTCATCTTCTTCAATTTTAGTAAATTGCTTTTCAACTCTTCGAAAGTAAAAAACGGCAATTGTGAAAATGATTGGGGTAATGAGTACAGAAATCCACGTCATGTTGGTATTGAGTTTCGACATCTGCCAAATCGACAAGGACACTAATAAAATGAGCCGCATCACTTCAACGATTTGATCTCCGATGAAATGTTTATAGGTTTCCACATCCGTGGTAGCTCGTTGAATCAGGTCCCCGGTTTTTGCATGTGCATGGTAATGAAAACTAAGGTTTTGCAATTTTCGATACAGGTTGTTTCGTAGATTATAAGCGACACGTTCGGTAAAATAGGCCGATACAGTACGACGCATGAAAATCGCCAAAGCACGCAATAAATCCACAAATAACAACAATAAAGCAGTAAACAATAATTGGTTTGCTAAGGTTCCAGAAGAGATCAATTGAACCAAGAATGCAGGTAGTCTCGAACCTTTGTCTGAAAACTGTAAAATAACGTCAATAATGTGTTGCGTAAACAGCGGAATCAATGTCCGCAAATAAGTAACAATGTACAAGAATCCAAAAGAGAGAAGCAACAAGGGCCAAAATCGTCCCATCCATTTAAAGATGAGCCATAGCGACTTGAGTATATTTTTCTTTTCTTTGGTTTCTGTTATGGGCTCTGCCATACATTCACCTCAGTTTTGCCTAGGGCATATTTGGTATTACATTTTTTCGATGATTTGCATTCCAAGCAGTTTCATACCGTCATTTAAAATAGCACGAACCATCGATAATAAGTGTTTCTTCGTATTCTTTTCAAGAACGTTTTCTACCATGATTTTTTCACGGCCATAAAACGTATTGAAAAGACTCGCTAAATGGAGTAAATACTTCGCAACCACCGATGGAGCGTATTCTTCTGCGGCTTTTTGGATGATTGCTTGATAAATACTAATTTGTTTAATCATTTCAAAATAGAGTTCATCGTCAAATAAAGAAACGTCAATCACTCCATTAAATTCAAAGTCCTCTGCTTGCAATATGGATTGTATACGGACCGAAGTATATTGTAAGTACGGACCTGTTTGTCCCTCAAACTTCACCATACCTTCTAAATCAAATTCAAAATCATTGGCACGGTAATTTTTTAAGTCATTAAAGACAACCGCACTAACGCCAATCTTTTGTGCAATGCGTTCTTTATCTTCCAAATCAGGATTTTTTTCTTCAATGTAGGATAAACTCAACCGAATGGCTTCGGTTAATACATCGAGTAATTTCACTATTTTACCTTTTCTCGTCGACATCTTCTTGCCATCTTGTAAGACAAGGCCAAAATTGATGTGTTTGACTCGAGGAGAAAAATCATAGCCCATCTTTTCAATTACTGCTTTGATTTGCTCAAAATGGAGTCTTTGCTCATTGCCCACTACATACAAACACTCATCAAAGTGATAGTTTTCTTTTCGATAAAACAGCGCTGCTAGGTCGCGAGTAATGTATAAAGTTGAGCCATCTGTTTTTTGAATCAATGCCGGTGGCATCTGTTCTCCTAAATCAACAATCATCGCGCCATCATCTTCCAAAAGTAACCCTTTTTGGGTTAAATCGTCAATGATAGGTTGCATTTTGTCATTGTAAAATGCTTCTCCTGCATATGAATCAAAAGAGACATCAAGTAGTTGATATACTTCCATATAATCACGTAAGGAGGCATCACGCATCCATTGCCATAGGGCAAGGAATTCTACATTTCCAAGTTCTAATTCCTTAAAGATTCTTCTCGCTTCAACGTCAAGTGATGGATCGCTTTTGGCACGTTCGTTAAACTCGACGTAGAGTTTAACAAGCTCATTAATGGGATCTTTGGACACTGCTTCTTTGTCTCCAAAGTGTAAGTAAGCATATATTGTTTTTCCAAACTGTGTCCCAAAATCACCTAAATGATTGATCCTGACAACTTTCGTACCGAGTTTTTCAAAAATATTGCCAAGTGCATGACCAATGATGGTAGAACGTAAGTGGCCGATGGAAAATGGTTTAGCAATGTTTGGAGAACTGTAGTCGATGCAAACAACCTTGTCACTTAACGGTCGATTTGCGTGATAAATCGAATCCCCTTGTTTAAATTGATGGATGACTTCCTTGGCAATGGCAAGTTTATCCAAGAAGAGATTCACAAATCCCCCTAAGGTAAAAATCTTCGACAACAGTGGACGCACACTGGAATTTTCCAGTGCAGAAATAACTTGTTTCAATGCATCTGGAAGTGGTATAAGCAACGCTTTACTAATCACAAATACAGGAATCGACAAATCGCCTTGATCACGTCGTTTTGGCTCTTCAATCACCACTTGAAGAGGGAGTGAATAGATGTTGCTAAGAGTGGCTTCTAGTTCTTGTTTCAGTGTTTTTTTAATGGTTTCGAGCATTCGCTACACTTCCTTTCATGAAAAAAGATTTGGATCAGAGTCCAAATCTTTGTTTAAAATACTTTAAGATGGCAGTCTGGGTGTGGTAGAAATTGAGTTTTTCAGAAGGATGTTTCCCAAGGATGGCTTCGTTTTTCTTTATGGCTTCATCAATGTTTACCCATGTAGGTAACAAACCCATCTCTTCTTCATGTTCTTCTAACGATTCATGAATGAATTCGAGTACTTCGACTAAATAATAGTCAGAAACAATCTTAATAGGTTGTAGACGAAGAGATCTTGATAAACGAATTTCTTCTGATTGACCCAGGTGCTCGACGATTTTCACTTTCAAAGCGCCGACTTCTTCCAAGAGTTCCCGGTATAAAGTATCCAATTTGGACTCGTTGAGGGTAATGCCTCCACCGGGTGTTCCAAACATTTGGTCACGTTCAGAATACATGAGTAGAAGTTGATTATTTTGGATAATCAAAGCGCGAACGGCTTCCCTCGTATTAATTTTTGGTGGAATTTCAACAGAGTTATCAATTAAAATGGTAAATGGATTCATCTGCTACACTCCCTTCCAATACTCTACTCTTATTTTAGCATACAAAACATGAAAACGTACCATACTAAATTTGTCAATTCAGCTCAGTTTGAGCGATTTCATGAAATATTTGTTCAAGCTGCTGCTCTTTTTCGATAATTTGGGTTTCTACTTGATAATATCGTTCTTTAAACGAGTAGACTTCTTCTAAAAATAGACTTTGGCGTAGTTGTTCAATTTCAGAAGAAATCGTTTCTAACTGAAGTTCCAGCTTTTGAAGATCTGCTTTGCTTCTTGTGTTACGTTTGGGTGCTGGTTTTTCTACTTTTACTTCTTGATTACGTTTGGCTCTTTCTTCTTTATACTCATCATAGTTGCCATCAAAAACAGTAATTCCATTCCGCTCAAAATGCATGATTTTATTCGCTACTTTATTAATAAAATATCGATCATGAGAAATGAACAACATTGGTCCAACCCATTCTTCAAATACATCTTCTACAACGTTTTTCGTGTCCATGTCCAAATGATTGGTTGGCTCATCTAAAATAAGAAACTCTGGTTCTTCTAACATCAATAAGCAAAGAGATAAGCGTACCTTTTCTCCACCACTTAAGACACCAACCGACTTAAAGACATCCTCATCGGTGAATAAGAATCGAGCAAGTAAGGAACGAATTTCACCGAGTGTTTTCATTGGGTATCTTCCATGAACACTTTCAATCACGGTAAAATTGGGATTGAGTTGTGCTAAGTTTTGATCAAAATAGCCAATTTTATAATCTTTATGAAACTCAAACATTCCAGTTATGGGTTCTATGCTTTGCATAATGGTTTTAATAAAGGTTGTTTTGCCAATCCCATTGGGACCAATAATACCAACTTTATCAAATCCTCGCATTGTAAAATCAATGGCTGGTTGTAATGGTGTGATGTAGCCAATACAGAGAGCTTGTGTGGTCAAAATAATTGCTTCTGTGGGTCGCTTGGTCTTGAACTTAAAACGAACCGAATCTTTGTCATTGGTTGGTTTTTCGATTCTTTCAATACGAGCAATTTTTTTTATGCGATCTTGTGCGCTTTTGGCTTTCGTTGCTTTGTATCGAAAACGATCCACAAAACTTTGCAAATGTGCGATTTCTTTGGTTTGACGTTGGTAACTTCGTAAGAGCAGTTCATAACGTTTTACCTTTTCAATCTCATAAGCGTCAAAATTTCCATAATATACATCAATGGATTGCTGATCCAGCTCGTAAATTTTTGTAACAACTTTGTTAATAAAGTACTTATCATGAGTGATAATAAAGACCGCTCCTGGGTATTTCTTTAAATAATCTTCCAACCACTCAATGATTTCAATATCCATGTGATTGGTTGGTTCATCCAAGATTAAGAGTTCTGGTTGTTCTAGTAGAAGTTTTGCAAACGCAACTCGAGTTTTTTCGCCACCAGAAAAAGATGATATCACCCGATCATACACTTCTTTTTTGAATCCAAATCGTGTTAATACAAAATCAATACGTGTTAAGTAATCGTATCCGCCTAAGTGCAAAAACTCATCTTCCAAACGAGCATACCGTAAAATTGTGGATTCCGAGTGATCATGTGACATTTGCTCCATGATCTTTTTGAGTTCAATTTCCATGGCAATCAGGGAGGAATACACCGATTTCATTGTTTCAATCAGTGTTTTGGAATCATCCTCAATTACGCTTTGTGACAAATAGCCAATGCGGACTTGTCGATTTACAAAGACATCTCCTGCATCTGGTGTCAAATCCCCAAGGATTAGTTTGACAATGGTGGACTTACCTGTACCATTTGCCCCAATTAAGGCCACTTTCTCAAAGGAGTTTAACTCAAATGATACCTTGGAAAACAAGGATTGACCCGAAAATTCTTTGGCAACTGCATTAAACTTCACTAAATTCATCGTGACATCCCCCTTTCCAAACCATAGACATTGTATCAAAAAAAACACTCTTTATCAAGACAAACAAAGTGGACAAAAAAAGTCCGGAATTCCGGACTT
>JAUXXX010000041.1 GCA_030684695.1 bacterium | reverse complement strand
ACAGTATTTTGGTCTCTTCAAACAAATAGGTGCCAGTGGAATTATTCGCAATGTTGTTTTTGATAATGGTATCATCTCTAGCGGTACTCAACATAGTGGATCAAAAGTCTATGTTGGATTACTCGCAGGTGCAAACAAAGGGTTGGTTGAAGGGATTCAAATCAGGAACTCTTCTATTTCTGTACACCGTAGTATCTCTAACACTGGTGGTATCGTAGGACACAATTCAGGAATAATTAGAAACTCATTGAACTCCAATGGAACCCTCTTTATTAATGGTAGCGCAGGTAGTATCGCTGGAGTGAACATGGACGGAGGACTGATTTCAAGATGCACTGCAAGAGATATGAATATAACTTACTACGGTACTGAGGTATCACAGTCTGTAGGTGGATTGTTAGGGTACAATTATAAATCTACACTAGAATACTCAAATGTATACAATATGACTATGACTTATGATGGGGTGAATTCACTGGTCCCACGTATGGGATATGTGCTTGGAAACCTCCATGATGGTACGATTCGTGAGATTGGAGTAGACTCTTCAACAGGCGCAACAAATAGTAGTTTCAAATCATTAGTTTCTCTGAAAAAGTCAGACGGAGTCTTCGGAATAGGAAATTACGACTTCACAACCTACTTTTTTGCTAAATACAACAAAATGGTTGGACGAGTTCAGGGCACCAACGTTGTTGCATAGATGATTTTGATATCATGTATTCTATGATAACAAGTTTGCAAATAGTCCAATAACAAGAACATTTGTAATATGTTGTAATCATGAAGGTAATCCAAATTCCTTACACTGTTTATGTGTATTAGTAATTTGGATTACTTTTTTTCAGTAAGAATTGCTTATCACTCCAACCTACCACTGCACAATCTTAGACAAAACCATGAAAAACAACTGTCATGACATAACCAAGGTGCTATGTCGTCAAGTGACACATCGTGAAGAAATTGGAAATAATGGCTTAATGATGGCAAAAGAAAACCGTCAATGATGTACGTCACTGAAAAAGTCTATGATTTTCCATAGACTGTTTCAGCGACTTCCAAAAATGATGGTCTTTTTCTCATAACACAGTAAGTGTCCAACTTTTTGTGTCCAATTTACTGTCTGTCAACCAACTTAATCGGTGATACCAAATACATAACTCAGATTTTGAACAAAGCTTGCAATGTTCACTCTTTGCAGAGAATGTTGAATATCGTAGCTCTTTGTTTTCAAATTTCTAATATAGTATTTAAAACCAAATGCATGTTTTGAATTACCGATTGGATTACGAGATGTAGAAATAGCTTCATCCAGGAGATTAAACACCTTTTTTATCATATTACCTGTTTCATAATTAAACTCCTCTAACTGCTCAGGTAAATTTGGCGTAGCATCTAACTTATGTAATATTCTTGATATCTCAAAACACTCTCTTCCTTCTAATTCTACTTTGGTAAAAAATACTGCTAACCGAAGGTCTTTTTTCTTTACAACAACAAAACACTTATCATCATCCATAAACCCAAATCTCGTATCCTCACTCAATTTGGAATACTTAGTAATAGCTGTATAGTCATCTTTCGTCAAAACAAGACTTTTCTCGTCAAAGATAATAGTAACATTTTTCATTTTCTACACCATCACTTTAGATAGATTATCATTTTCGAAAGCTTTGCTCTCCCTATAAGAGTCCCTGAGTCCTGACAAGACACCAAGAAGGTGAGCGGTTAAATGAAGAGAGTTGTTACCTTGGTATGGATTCACAATTATTCCTAGATAATCACTTTCATGTTCCTTATAGTGATTAATCAAATTATCGAGAGTCCCATACATCAAAGTCATTCCTTTTCGATTCTCAAAGAAAGTATCATCCGTAAAAAATACTAACCAATCCTGATTGAAAATGATTGTATTCGCCAATTCTTTACCATCTATAGATTTTTCAGTCATCAATATGGGTTGTTTATTCCTCGTATTATTCCCCTTCACTGAAGCCAAGTAAACTGTCCCATCTTTATCCTTTTTTGCTGGTATAAGAATGGGCTCGTTACTTTCCCATAATCCAACAAGACACTTAAATACTAATTCATTTGTATCCGATTCAGGATGTTCATATAAAGCATTGATGAGAGTTTGTAGTTTCAGCAAGAATGATTCCATTTTTTACCTTCCTTCTCTTTTTTAGATTTTTAAATAGGGTAAGTGATTAAATAAAAACTTTTACATATTCTTTTCTAAGTGACAAAGTCTTTTCATCATCCTATGGGAGAATTCTTTATTCTTTTACTGATTTAGAAAACATCTTCATTCTATTAATGATATCTTTCGTATAACCATCTAAATAATTAGATAGCTTGTTTTGAATGTGCGATGGAATACCATAATATGCTTCTGCAATCGAACCAGTGATTGCGGCCATGGTATCTGCATCTCCACCTAAAGAGATTACGTTTCGAATGGCATCTTCATAAGAGTTTGACTCCATGAAGGCTTGGATGGATTGTGGAACACTCCCTTGGCAACTTCCATCAAACTTATAGTATTTTCGTATATCTGCTAATGACTCATTGAGTGGATAGTAATTATTTATAATATGGTTTTTGATGTCTTCTTTGGAGTGTTTATTAAGAGCTAAGTATATCGCAACTGCAGTTGCTTCAGCTCCTTTTAATCCTTCTTCATGATTGTGTGTTATTTTTGTCACTTTTCTTGTCAGATCAATGCAATGTTCAAGACTAACCGAAAAATAAGGAACCGGACTTACTCTCATTGCAGAACCGTTTCCAAAACTATTATATGGTTTGACAATCTTGAAATGTTCTAAGCAATCAAGAACCCAATCAGCAAACATAGTGCCATAGCCTCCCATGGGATCGGGATACTTTATGTAGATTTTCATGAATTCACGTGCAGTGGTACTACTTAGTTTCTCATAATTGCCATTACATTTCTCAAGTGCTAAAAAAACAGCAATCGTCAAATAGGAATCATCGGTTAGTTCGTTTTTTTCAGTAAACAACTCAAAATTTTTCGTTAAAATTGAATTAAACTCAAAGATTGATCCAATGACATCTCCAATAATCGCACCAAGCATTTTTTTACCTCAACTTAAGTTATTTTTATTAATAGTTCTAATAATCCATTCAAGAAATGGAATTCTGGTTTCAGTCTGGTTTACTAAAGCTGTATCTGCGTGATGCCATTCTTTGCAAAAAATATAAGTTTTTCCTTTATACTTATGTTTGTCATCATAATATCTACGGTATCCATTTACATGAGAATCTTCTTCGGTTGTTCCTCCATATGGAGAAACCACTTTGAGTATCGGATAAGTATATCGATTTATACTCAGGATGGATCTGTTAAGTTTCCGTAAATCAGTCAATATTGCAAGTTCTTCATTAGAAAAGTGATGCTTTTTCATAAATTCAAAGCATTCAGCAACAAACTGCTTGTTACTTAATTTGAGTGTTTTGTAAAGCTCACTCTTAATGCTTTCGATATCGACCATCTTATTGTCTCCTATATTAGAGTATATTCGTAAATCTTCATTTCAAAAACTTAAATAAAAGGAAATTGTTATCAATTCTTAATGAGAACGTCCTTCAACCGCCGAGTTAATCTCTATTCAAAAAAGCGCCTATGAGCTTCGAGTTCATTCTTCGCCTTTTCCCAAATAGTAACAATACCATATTCTTCTTCAAATATCTTTCCATGACTATTTCCTTCATCAAATTTCATTTGAGAATAATTACTGTTAAATGTTGGAACGAAAACTTCAGGATGATTCGCTTTATCTGTGCAACGCAATTGAAGTTCTCTTAATCTAACGATTCCATACTCCTTTTCCAGTTGAAAATACGCCCTAATAATCTTATGGTTCATTTGATTAGGTTTTCTGGCCCATCCGGAAATTCTTCTTACTCCTTTTAGATCATTGTTTACATAATAAGATAAGGATCTATTTTGAGAGTTCGTTTTAATATCCACTTTCATATCTACATTATATATATAGGCATTCAGTTCATCCAAAAATTTGTATACTTTCTCATATGCAGTGGTAATATAACCTTCAACAAATTTAGAAAACGCCTCATCAAGACTCTCTTTTTGGATTTCCAACGACTTATGAAGCTTATCAAGCAAAATATCGTCAATCTCAATTGTAATTTTTGACATATTTATCACCCCTATGTATATAATATACTATTCAATGTCTTTTGTCAACTAATTAGAACATTAATGTTATTTTTTGTGTTATCATGTAATTTACAAACGGATTGATATAGATGATACACCAGCTGACTTCATAAGTGCAAAACCACACAAAAATTAGGTCTTATCCACATAAGTACCATTTTCTGACACATTGATTTGATTTACATCACATTTGATTTGTAGAGGTGTAAATGAACATTAGTTAGACAAAAAAATGTGGAGCGAGTAAGCAATATTCTTTCATGGTAATAAGTATTACCTATATTTGTGGCTCAACATACTCAAGATGCTATGTCGTAAGTATACCTTCTACTGATTACAAGTAGACAGCACAGTTTTGTTCATTATAGCACAACAAAAGATATTATCATAGAACCCATATGTATTACTGCCATTTCTAAAATAATCGCGCTTAGAGCACAATCCAATGCTCCAAGCGTTTTGCTGATGATGAAACTCATATCGTATATTTGAACCTGCTTTGTTCTGTTTATCTCTACCTTCAAACCAAGCTCGACTCAACTCTGGTCAATGAAAGTAATCGATTCTTTCAGCAAAGCAATGAATTCTTCCATATCCTTGCTCATAGCTTCAGCAAACAAAAACATTGAAAGTCATGGAAAAGGGAAAATGAGAACGAGCGAGTCTTTCGAAGAATGGGTTAAATGTCGAACTTCATAAATGGGTGGGTGATGTAAGAGTGCGCTTAGAGAAGAAAAAGATCTCGAGTATTGATTGGTGTTCTATGAGACGAGGTTGTTATCTTGTAAGTCTACAGCTTTGAGGGGATTATCTTTCGTGGTACTTCTGCTAATGAAAAGTACTTGTAAGGCGATGATAAGATTGCTCATACAAAGAAGCAATTTGAAGTTGAGAGAAATAAAGAGATATCATACTTAGAAGGATTGATAAGTGAAAACGAAAAGAGTGTATTTCGGAGTTCATATCTTGAAGTTGAAGGGGGGGGATTACTTCTTCTGTGCTTGTGGATACGAGTTTATTGAAGACTAAACTGATCAGAGAGTGGTTTAATTGAGTGAAAAATTGGAATTACTTAAATTTCACAGAAACTTTGGTATTCCAAAAAAAGAACTATACAAAAAAGATGTAAATAAACACAGTTCTTTTTGTGTCTACTTACATCTTATCAGTTCAACTGACTCATAATGAGGGTCGCTTTATATATTGTTCTTAAGTTATGAAAAATAAACTCAGTTCATCAGAAAGCATAATACAGAAAAGAAAATTATATAGTGAGTCAAACTAATAATCGCTTGATAGTGAACAAACGAATCATACCCCCTAATTAGAATGAATGTACTTTTTGATCTCCTCAACGATATCATAATTAATTATGCGAATTTTGCCAGATTCTTCCCTTGTATATATCAAAATATAAGTTTTCGCGTTGAAATCTCTCTCAAAGTTCTTCAATTTGGCTGATATATTGACTTTTTTATCATAACCGCCTGAGTAAAAAGTATCGGGTTTTAGTTGTATTCCTACTAAAGGGTTAGTAATTACAAAATCTATAAAGTATTCCCCGTCCCATTCTTTAGGTGAAAACTCAACATCACAGCTCAATATTCTTTTTAATATTGGTAATGCTTCATTTTCTTTGTTAAACCCGTCAAATGTTCTTCTAAAAATTACATCCTGTATGTAAATTAAACAGTCATTGGACGATATAGAATTTCGATTGGGTTCTGGGATATAATCATGCATTCTCTTTGATAAATCGATAAGAAATTCTTCACTTCTAACGTTTACAATGTAATAGATTCTCCATTCGTTCAGTGTTAGTGGCTTGCATTTTCTAATCTCATTCATAACATAACCTATTACACTGGGATAATTAAACTTTCCTGTGTTGAAGTAAAAATTCATTAGTTCTTCGTTTTTTATCATCATTTCTCCTTTTATATACTCTATAGCAACGCGGATAAATACTTATCGTCACAATCTATAACTAAAGAATTTTCTTCTTTATAGTAGTAAATTATAGGAATTCCAATATAACTTTTAATTGATTGCTTATGCTCAAGAGATTTGGGCTTAATTTGATAAGGCTTTCCATTGACATACAAATCTATATTTTTACTTTCGTCGCCTGCAGTAGCGTTTTGCACAGTTAATCCTTTATCAATGAAGAAGAGTTTTATTGTTGATTCTAAATTAAACCCGTAGAATGTTTTGTCATAGAGTAAATCTTCTACCCATTCTTTAATTAAAGCCGAATCAATAGAATTAATAGCCGCTTTAAAACCTTGTATCATGGCGGTTGTTTTTTGTACTGAATCTTTAACTGCAT
>JAUXXX010000035.1 GCA_030684695.1 bacterium | reverse complement strand
GGAATCAAAGCCATTATTCAACCAGGTGGTTCAGTCAATGATAAAGAAGTCATTGAACAATGTAATGCATACAACATCTCCATGGTTTTCACAAAGAAACGATACTTTAAACATTAAAAAAAGGTCCCGAATTCATCGACTACTACTAGTCATTTGTGAAAGGGACCTTTTATTTTATCAATAAATTATTGGTTTCCTGATACTAAACTATTTCGAATCTTGTTAGAAACAAATTCAATGAACAGCACAACAATGACGATTCCCCACAACGCTGCAGCGGCATCTGTCCATCGATATACAGCCAACGCAGCTGTCAGAGTGAACCCAATTCCGCCCGCACCAACCAACGATAAAATCGTAGCGTTTCGCACATTGATCTCAAATCGATAAATCGCTGTTGAGATAAAGTTCGGGGTAAGTTGTGGAATAATCCCATAGCGAATCCGTTGTATGGCATTGGCGCCTGTGGCGTCCAGTGCCATAATGATTCCACCATCGATGTCTTCAATAATCTCTACATAGAGCTTTGAAATCATTCCGATGGATGATATTCCAATGGTCAGTACTCCTGCTAGTGGCCCTGGGCCAGTAACACGAATAAACATCAAACCTAAGATAAAAATTGGAAAAGTTCGAATCATACCAATGACCGTATTACCAAGAAAGCTTGCAATCTTTCCCGTAATATTTCGTGCACTGATAAAGGCAAATGGAACTGCTAAGATAGCTCCTAAAATAGTTCCTAGAAAAGCAATCGCAACTGTTTCTAGCATCAAATTAGGAATACTGGTTCCTGTACCAAAATTGAATAGCCATTCTAAATTCGGTTTGGTCAATGCATCAAGTATACTTCTAGATATCACAATTCCATTGGGATTAATCCCACTAAATTGCATCGTATCTGTACTCCATATGATAACAATGGCAAAGAAAACCAACATAATAATGTTTCTAACGAGTGTTTTAGGTCTTTTCTCATACATTAACAATACTTCTTGATTCATCTTAGCTCATCTTCTTTCTTATAAAACGTGAGATGTTTTCAATGACAAATACCACAACAAGCAATACTGCCAAAATGAGACCTAAATGCCCATACTCACGCCACGTCATGTGGTCGTCTAATAAGATTCCGATACCACCCGCGCCCACATAACCTAAAATAGCGGATGAGCGGATGTTAATTTCGAAGCTATACAACGTAAAGGATAGGAATGTTCCCATAATCTGAGGAATAACCGATGTAATAAATGCTTTTGTTTTGGTAGCGCCAGTGGACTCAATGGCCATGAAAGCTCCTAAGTCGATGGTTTCAATCACTTCATAAAGCATTTTTGTTAAAATTCCAAAGGTAAAAATCGCGGTCGCGATCACCCCAATTAACGTTCCATATCCAAACGCAAACGCTAAAATCGCTGCGTAAACCAGTGTTGGAATGGTTCGAATAAATGACAGGATTAATTTAATGAAGTTTGTAATAATCTTGCTTTTTACTAGATTTTGAGAAGCAAGAAACGCTACTGGTAAAGCCAAGAACGCTCCGATGAATGTTCCAATGATGGCCATTTGAATGGTGTCAATCAGCGGAGGAATCACCGTTGGAAGGTAATCGGGTTTAAAATCCGTTATCATTTTTGATAAGATGTTTGTGAAATTTGGGATCCGTCTGACAAACAGTTCAAAAGGAGTAACTGTAAAGTACGTTGTAACAATCAAATCCCAAAAATAAAATGTGATGATGAACAAAATAACCATATTAAGCAACCCAAAGGAATAAGGTTTCGTAATCGAAACACCATCAGCTAATACGGTCTTACGAGCTGCTTTTGTTTGAATCACTGATCGAAGAAAATAAGACTTGATGGACAACCAAATTCGCTCAAAGAAATGGAGTATTTTTTGGAAAATAGAGGAGTTTTCTTGACTTAGCATACGTTGTCTCCTCGACTACTGATCTTTAAACATGATGTCTTCATCAGTAATTTCACGTCCATAGATTTTTTTGAGCAACTCTTCGTTTACTTGAGAAGACGGTCCATCAAAAACAATTTCTCCCTTATTAATTCCAATCACTCGATCTGCATATTTTAATGCCATATCCACGTGATGCATGTTTGCTATCACAGTAATGTTCTCATCTACGTTAATCCGTTTAAAGTCTTTCATAATTTGATTGGCAGTAATTGGGTCCAGTGATGCGACGGGTTCGTCTGCCAAAATCACAGAAGGTCGTTGAGCAAGTGTTCGAGCCAAAGCAACCCGTTGTTGTTGGCCTCCTGATAATTGATCGGCTCTGGTATATGCCTTTTCTAAAATACCTACTTTATGTAATGCTTCCAACGCCAATAATTGATCCTCTTTCGAATAGACTCCAAACAGAGTGGAAACGATATTCATATCCGCAACACGTGAGGCTAATACATTTCTTACAACAGTTGTTCGGTTAATCAAATTAAAGGATTGAAAAACAATTCCAATTTTTCGACGATATCGACGTAAATTTTTACCTCTTAACCCTTCGACTTTTTCTTGATTGACCATGATAGATCCCGAAGTAACGCTAATCATCTTATTAATTAACTTGATTAACGTCGATTTCCCTGCACCGCTCAATCCAATAATAGCCACAAACTCGCCTTGAGCAATTTGCAAAGAAACGTTTTTCAACGCAACAGTTCCATTTGGATATACTTTGCTTACGTTATTGAATATAATCATCTTCCCACCTCATTTGTTTTGAAAAACAGGCTTGAGTGTTACCAAGCCTGTTTATCGAGTCTAAAAATATAATTTGTAAGGTTTATCCTCTTAAAAGTGCTTGTGCTTGACGTTCTACATCGTAATCAGAATCTTGTGCAACAACATATCCTTCATGACTATAAACCGCAAAGACTGCTTTTCCTGCTTCCGTAGCGATTAAGTTAATAAACGCGCGTTGAAGAGCTGCCTTTAATGCTGGATCCACTGATAATTTAGAAATGGAAATGGTATCATTGTAAATTCCAGGAGTTACAAATACAACGTCTGTTTCAGCCCAAATGGATTGTGTGCGTCCGTAACCGCCTTCTCCAGTTTGTGTCCACGCATTTGCGTAGTCGCGACGAGCATCTGCATAAATCGTTGCTACGTCACAAGAACCAGATGCTAAAGAAGCCATACTTGCTCCATATCCTGGAGTTTGAATCCGTTTGCTTGAATCAAGTGCTGATAAACCAGTGTTGCTATATAAGCCTCTTAGTAAAATGGATGGATAAATGAAACCAGCTGATGAAGATGAAGAGCGTACACACCATACTGCACTGCTTACATCTGCCCATGTTAATGCTTCATTATTGTTAACTTTTGCTGCTAATGCACGGCCTTTCACACTAGGACCAGCAACAACGATAGAACGATAATATGCCACTTGAGCGTTGGAATCGCCAAGAGTTGCTAAACCATCATTCCAATCTTTTGCATTCACGGAATCTTTGTTAAGGCCAGCGCGTGTTGCAGTTAACGCAACATCGATATTGCCATCTGCGGAATAAATTGCATAAGTTCCGCCTGGTAAGAATCCAACGTCGATGGTTCCGGCATCCATGCCTTCACCAACTGCTTCATACGTTGAACCAACTTGAACAACGATATTTGCAATATTGTATCCTTGAAGAAGCATTTCGGCTTTTAACATTGCTGCTAAAGGTCCAACGAATTCAAGAATTTGTGCTGCATCGCGTGAAGGAACAAAATAAATAGATAAACTTTGACGGTTAATAATTGCTGTAGTTGGAGCTGCTGTTGTTCCTCCAGCTGAGGTTGGTGCTACTGTGGTTGGGGCTGCTGTGGTTGGAGCTGCTGTAGTGGAACATGAAACTAGACCAAATAATGCTAGTAATGAAAACACTAAAAGAAATTTCTTAATCACTGTACTTTCCCCCTTGTTATATTTGTGAGAGTGTTCTCTCACACATGATTATATGATAAAATAAGATTGATGTCTACCAAAGAATTTATAAGTTTGTAAAATTTTACAGACATTTCTATAGAAAGAATGAGGGTCACTAAACGATGGAGACCAAAAAAATTAGAATCATTTACACTTCGGATATCCACGGACAACTGAGTGGCACCAATTACGCGTTTAAACGCAAGGATTTATGTGGACTAACAAGGATATCTACCTACCTCAATCAACTAACTGATGAAGTATTACTTCTTGATAATGGAGATATTCTTCAAGGGAACCCTATCCTTGATTATTCAAGACTGTTTCTCCCTGTTTCAAAGCATCCTCTTCCCTTATTAATGAATCATTTACAATATCATTATCTTGTGGTTGGGAATCATGATTTTAACTATGGTCTTCCGCATCTTTTCCAAATGCTTGATCAAATTCACGCAACTCCTTTATGTGCAAACATTGTAAATAAAGACCACGAGTGTCCATTCACCCCTTATGCAATTCACAAAACAAAAGATGGATTAAGAATTGGGATCATTGGTGTAGTAACCCAATATATTCCACACTGGGAGAAAAAGGAGTATATCCAAGATCTTACGTTTCTTGATGCCTACGAAACAGTAAAATCTTTACTTCCCGAAGTAAAGAATCAATCTGATATCATCGTTGTAATGTATCACGGTGGATATGAACGTGATCTGGTCACAACTCTTCCACACGGAAGGATGACTGATGAAAATCAAGGCTACTTGCTTTCTACACTTCCAGAAATCAATGTGTTACTCACTGGACACCAGCATTCGCCCCAAGTACATTCATTACCTCAAGGTGTCACTTTACAAACCAGTTTGAATGCTTATGATTTCGGTGAGATTGTCATCGAATATGAAAAGATAGATCATAGTCATCACATCTCTTCCATTCATGGTCGCATCATTCCAAACACATTTCCAGAAGACCAAGAGTTAATTCAGTTGCTTTATCCCTATGAATCGTTGGTTAACACGTGGCTTGATCAAAAAATTGGTTCAACCTCCATGGATTTTTCAATTCACGACCCTTTAAACCCACGCGCGAAAAAGCATCCTCTGTTTCAACTGATCAACCATGTTCAGTTATCTCTTAGTAACGCGCACATTAGTTGCGCATCTTTGCCAAACAATCCACCCGGTTTTTCAAACAACATTACAAGAAGAGAAATCATGGCAAACTTCATTTATCCAAACACGTTAGTAAAACTTCAAATAAACGGAAAAATCCTAAAACGAGCATTGGAAAGAAATGCTCAATACTTTAGTATCTCGAATCATCAATTATCGATCAACTCAGCCTACATCTCCCCAAAATTAGAACACTATAATTATGATGTTTTTGATGGAATTGAATACGTGATTGATGTTAAAAAACCCTTTGGAGAACGTATCATTTCCTTCACTAGAAGTGGTGTCCCAATCCATGAAACAGATCAATTTGAATTAGTACTAAATAATTACCGTGCTTCTGGTGGTGGTGATTTCGATATGTTCGCTGATGCTGTGGTGCTCGAGGAATACGATGTTTCGTTAGCTTCTCTGATAAGTGATTACATTGAAAAACAAAAAGAGTTGAATTTCGAACTGGTAAACAACTTTATCGTTCAATACTAGTTCCTATGAAATGTCATTGAATGGGTGAATCAATCTCTCCAATATTAATCGGTAAAAGACTGACCTGCAATCTACTTTCATTAAAATCTAGACCTGCAATTACTCCTTATTGAAGCAAATTATGGACAAATTCTTATGGAAGCATCGATTGTAAATACCTTAGTGTTTCATTAATTATTGAGATGGATACTAAATCTATCTCTTTTCTTTTCCATTTCACTTTATAAGTCCATCTTGTCGTGATAAAATGTGAATAATTATGCACCATGATAGAGGGATATCTATGAAGCTAGATTACAAGAAAACGATGTACATTGGCTTAGCTTTTTTGTTAATTTCCTTGTTTTGGATAACGTATGATCTCGTTATTACTAAAATACTCATCGATAAGTTTGGACTTAACCAAACCTGGTCAGGAATTGTAATGGCGCTTGACAACGTTCTTGCTTTGTTTTTGTTACCATTTTTTGGAGGATTATCTGACAAAAGCAAATCAAAATTTGGTAAACGAACTCCTTTTATCATTCTAGGTACTGTGTTAGCTGCGATTGCGGTCTTTGGTTTAGCCATTGTGGATTCTAGACAAAGTCAATCCATCCAAGAGAATACCTCGATACTAGAAGAATATGCCTTGTATCAAGCAGAACGTGATATCTTGTACGATGGCATAAAAACAGGTGATACTTTACGTATTGAAGATCAATTGCGCAAACAAAACTTATCAATAGAAGCGTATGACTTGGCATATGTTGAATGGAAAGTTCAATTTGACCAAATCATTTCAAGATGGATTACCGTTCAAAACCCCACCATCTATGCTCAAGCCGTTGCACATAGGGATTCAGGTAGATGGAGTGTTCTTCGCTTTACTAACTGGGAGTTATCTGTCTATGAACCAATGGTAGAATTATCCACCCAAAGCCTAAATCAAGGATATCTTTCACAAAGAGCTTACTTATTCTGGGTAGATGAAATTTACCATCAAGTGCATGACGCTAAATTATCCGCTGACGCTTGGCAATTAACACAATCCAATCCCAACACCTTTATTGTCTTTGTCGGCGTCTTATTTCTAGCGTTGATATCGATGTCCTTGTTTCGCTCACCAGCCGTTGCGCTCATGCCTGATGTCATTGTAAAACCCTTGCGAAGTAAGGGAAATGCGGTCATCAATTTAATGGGTACCATTGGTGGAATGATCGCCATTTTAATCTTAACTATTCTTGGTCTTGATAATGAATCCTTTGTGGATTACTCCGTTGCGTTTTTATTGAATGGGATAATGATGATTCTATTACTCGCATTCTTCTTGTGGAAAGTCAAAGAATTACAGTGGACAAAAGAACGTGAAATAGCGGATAAAGAATATGAAAATGTTGTGGAAGCTTCAAACGAAACATTAGACTTAAGCAAGCAAAAACTGGATAAAGCCAAACAAAATAGTTTGTTCTTAATCTTATTGTCGGTCTTCTTGTGGTTTATTGGATACAATGCCATTACCACAAAATTGTCGGATTATGCCCCAAAAGTCTTAGGTCTTGGTTTTTCTATGCCCTTATTAATCGCATCCGGTACGGCATTAATTTCCTTTATCCCTATAGGAATTTTAGCTACCAAGATAGGTCGAAGAAAGTCTATATTAATGGGAATTGTGCTCGTTGTGATTAGTTTTGGATCTGTTTATTTTCTAAATGAAACCGTTGGCTGGTTTATGTACGTCATATTTGCCTTTACTGGTGTTGGCTGGGCAGCCATCAATGTGAACTCTTACCCGATGGTTGTGGAACTAACCAAAGGCAGTGATGTAGGAAAATATACGGGATACTATTATGCCTTTTCCATGTCAGCACAAATCATTACCCCCATATTTTCTGGTATGTTGATGGATGAATGGGGTCGCAAATTACTATTTCCCTATGGAGCGTTCTTTGTAGGACTGGCGTTTATTTCGATGTTCTTTGTGAAACACGGAGACGCTGAAGTGATCAAGAAAGGCTCTATTCTAGAACAGTTTGATGTAGAAATGGACTAAACAGATTCCATATTTTTTGATCTCTACAACTAATGTAGAGATCTATTTTTTTATAATCTACATATTACATAACTAAATTATTGGTGAATAATCATACAATGCTTGGATACAGAAATGACTATGATATAATAAAATAAAACCTTGTAGGAGGCTATTATGTCCAAACCACGTAAACGAATTCGTTATTTAGGCGTAGATAAAGAAACATTAAACAAACAGTCAAGTAAACATGATAGTATCAAACAATTAGAAAGTCAAATGGCAAATATTCTACAAAATAAAATCCATGGTTTAAGTTTTAGCCCCTACCTCGAAGGCCAAAATCCAGATGATCTTGTACAAATTAGTGATGTACAGATTGCTTCTCGATTGGAAATCATTCGACCTTACACCTCATGGATTCGAACCTTTTCTTGTTCCAATGGGAATGAAACCATTCCAAGAATTGCACATGAAAAAAGCTTAAAAACATTGGTTGGTGTATGGATCGGAACCGATAAAGAATCAAATGAGTTAGAAATTAACAATGCAATTGAAATCGCTAAAGCTGGACACATCGATTTACTCGCCGTTGGAAACGAAGTACTATTAAGAGAAGACATGGAAGTCGAAGAACTAATTGCCTACATTCAAAGGGTAAAAGATGCTTTACCCCATATTCAGGTGGGATATGTTGATGCCTATTATACCTTTGAAAATTATCCAGAAATAGTTGATGTTTGTGATGTGGTTTTTGCAAACTGTTATCCATTCTGGGAATATACCAACATTGAAACTGCTGTTTCTTATATGAAAGAAATGTACGCCTTTGCCAAAAGAGCGGTTGGCGATAAAAAAGTAATCATTAGTGAAACTGGTTGGCCTTCCAAGGGCGAACCATACGGGGATGCGGCTCCTTCCTATGAAAATGCACTCACTTATTTTATTCAAACTCAAACATGGGCAATACAAGAACAAGTCGAGATATTTTACTTCTCATCATTCGATGAAGCATGGAAACAAACTGTGGAAGGCGAATATGGTGCTTACTGGGGAATTTGGGATAAAGATGGAAATTATAAGTTCAATCATTCCTTAGAACCAAACTCATCCGTATAAACAGATACGCAACACACCACTCATTATACTTTTTGAGGTAGACATATGGCAAAAACCAATGTGAAGATAAGAAAAGAAGCACACTTTGTTTCAGTTGAAATCACTAGTAAAGATAAACCAGAAATTAGTGAAGTCACCAAAAGAAAATGGCAGGCTTTGATGAATCTAGCATCAGATTTATTTGAAGTACCTGCAGGATTAATTATGAAAATTACCCCTACTGATATGGAAGTATTTATCAGTAGTCAAAACCCAGGAAACCCTTATGCTCCAAAAGCAAAAGATCGATTGGGACACGGACTATATTGTGAAAGTGCCATTGGATATGACCAACGTCTACATGTTCCAAATGCCTTAAATGATGCCACTTGGGCTACCAATCCTGATATTCATCTGCATATGATTTCATACGTTGGATATCCCCTAAAGTGGGCAGATAACCAAGTGTTTGGAACCATCTGTATTCTTGATCAAAAAGAACGAAACTATGATGAAAAACAGTTTCAATTAATAGAGATGTTTCAAGATTTGATTGAAACAGATTTGCAATTAATAGAAGCGAATCATCAACTTCAAATTTTAGCCAATGTCGATCCGCTTACAAAACTAGCGAATCGCCATAAAATGATTGACTTTGTTCGAGAACAAATCGAGAACTACCGTCTTCAAAACTCTTTTTTCTCACTAGCAATCATCGATTTAGATTCATTCAAAGCAGTAAATGACCAATATGGTCACCGTGTTGGCGATAAAGTACTTATTATGTTTTCGAGCTTTATACAAAAAAAACTCGATCATCCCATATTTATAAGTCGATATGGGGGCGATGAATTTGTTGTTGTATTTCCAAATGTTACACTTCAAGAAGCGGATATGAAACTCAGTCAACTCCAAACAGATTTACTAACTGATTCCTATCTACAACGTTACCAACTGCAGTTCTCATATGGTATCGATCAAGTTAAAAACGGGGATGTTGATGAATTAAGGATGATTGATCGAGCTGATAAGATCATGATGGTTAACAAAAAAAAGAAGAATTCAAATCATACAACCAGTTCATAGCAAAACATATTATTAATGTTATATAGTAAAAAGAAGGGCAACTTTGAAAAGTTTCCCTTCTTTTTACTCGTTATCTATTAATTTACTACTTCTTTGCTTCCTCGTGATACTCTTTTTCTGCATTCACTTCCCATAACAAACGACGGTCTCTACTAGGATCGATGATGGAATCAACCGCTTCCATAGCTGTAAGCATGGAATGGTCCATGTTGTTGTATCGGTGTTGTCCATTCCGACCGATACAATATAAATTATCAATTTGTTGTAAATAGTCTTTTACTATAGGAAATTGCTCATAAGCATCAAAATATGCAGGATATGCTTTCTCTACTTTTAATCGAAAGGCATCAAGTACATTTGCTTTATCAATGACTCCGATGGTTACCATCTCATCAATTGCAAAATCAATGAACTCTTGATCTGGCATATTCCAAAGAGTGTCCCCTTCCGAACAAAAGTATTCTAATCCAATCCAAATGGTATTTTCAAAATCTTTCACCATATAAGGAGACCAGTTGTTAAATATTTGAATTCGACCTACTTTTACATTTCTTTCTTGCACATAAATCCAACAGTCAGGTAAAACATCATGATAGGTCTTAATCTTTGTTTTATTCTTTAGTTTCACATCTTTTAACAACAATCCTACGGTAATGAAATCCCGGTAAGGCAAGTTGGTCGCCACTTCTTTTACTTCTTCTTTGGTATTCGTCGATCTGATGACCAAATCTTTAATCGCCATGGATGACAAATAATAATCAGCATTGTATGAGTTGATACTTCCGTTTTCGAATACTTCAATGCCTTCAATGTGATTGTTCTCCATTTTGATTTTTTGAACATCAGCATTCATATGAATTTCTCCACCCATTTCTTTGATCTTGTCTGCCATTTTTTCATACAGCTGACCAGGACCTTTTTTGGGATAATAAAACTCTTCAATGAGGGATGTCTCAACTTTATCATTTTTCTTCTTAAATGGTTTTGTGATCGCTGATACGATTGCTTTAGACAAAGATAGTCCTTTTACACGCTGTGCTCCCCATTCGGCTGATATATACTTTGGATGTTTTCCCCATAACTTTTCGGTATAGTCTTCAAAAAACATTTGATACAATGGTTTCCCAAATCGATTGATGTAAAAGTCTTCTAGACTATGTTCTTGACGTTTGAACATCGCAGAATACATATACCCAACCCCAGCTTTGATGGTTCTCCATGGTCCCATGTTTGCAAACGTACTAAGTTTCATTGAAATAGGATAATCAAAGAAATGTGCAAGGTAGTAAATTCTTGACACACGGTTGCGTACTAGCAACACTTCATCTTCCATTTCTGGATCTGCTTTTCCTGGAAACTCACGAACGCGGTTTAATAACAAATCATCTTTGGATGGAGCCCCTTGTAAAGGCATCAATTCTTGCCACAAATTCATGACATCTTTGTTCTTTGTAAAGAAACGATGACCTCCTAGATCAATGTGATTTTCTTTATAAATCGCTGTTTGAGAAATGCCTCCAATCATCGAAGACTTTTCGAATAATATCGGTTGAATATCCGTTTCTTTTAAAAGTTGATACGCTGCGGTTAATCCAGCGGGCCCAGCACCAATAATAATTGCCTTTTTCATGATGTAATCTCCTTGTGTTCGCTTTTGGGGGGTTGGAAAATTAAAAGTTTTCGAGCGACGTAATTCCAAATGAGGACAATTCCTGTCATAATGACTTTCATCAACATTTCAGGAATTTGATAGACATTGTCGCCTATGAAGAACCGAGTAATATAGGATATCCACATCCCAAACTCTGTGAGCCCTAGACCAATGATTCCAATCATTGCAAATAGGATAAACGAGGATAGTTTTTTCCCTTTGTTGGGATCTGAGACATTTTTAAATACGAAAATAATCGAAAGAATATAGTTGAATGTCAGTCCAAATGCAAAGCCAATCGATGTCGATATCAATAGATTTTCGAGCGTGAGATCAAGAATCACATATCGAAAAAGTGCGAATGAGAGATAATCAATAATTGTGGCGACTCCTCCCACAATCAAATAGCGGATGATTTCATGAACGAGTACTTTATCAAATCTCATGATTCACCTCGATAAAAAATATTTTGGGAGAAAATAAGTACATAGTAGGTTTGTGGTCCATATAAAACCACTTTGGTATGTTCTAGTTCAAACCATGGTGCAGTGTAGACATTACGATACTCACTATGATTAAGCAAAACAAAATATCGGTCAACGCCTTCTTGTTCTTGATACCATGAAAGCTGTGATTGGAAATGATAAATTTCGTAATCAGCGGTAATGCTTCGAACTTTCACTTTGGAGTCAGAGACAACCGTGATGAGATTTGCTCTCCAAAACGTCGCATACCCATAAGTCAAATCTAGTTTTTCGAGTTCTCTAGCTAAATAATACCCATCAAAATTACCGTTTTCCAGATTGTAATCATGAGGCATCTTGATGATGATATATGAAGTGACCATTCCAAAAATAACAAGTGGCATCATAAACAATATCGCAAATCGTTTCGTATTCACTTGTTGAAACAAGGAATGTAAGTAAACTACAGATGCGATGATTGAAGATGCTAGTATTGGCGAAAGTCGCCAAGAAGCAGATGATAATAATCCGAAAATATAGCCTAGAATGATTAATGAGGATAAAATCCAATGTGTGATGATAACCACTCGTACTTTTGAGTTTGGAAGTTTGCTGTAGTTGATTAAAGCAATGAACGGAATGAATGCAATTATAAAACCAAACAAGATTCTAATGAGGTTAATAAGACCTTCAATCGATTTAATGGGATCTCCGTAAACAACATCAACACCAATTAATGTAAACCAATGCTCCAACAAACGATTGATATTCAGAATCCACTCATGGGGAGCGGAAAAGACTGAATAAGCATCCGCATACCCTTGTGGAACTTCCTTTGCAAGCAACGAGTAGAAGAAAATCCCGATGATGGATCCTATCAACACTAATCCTGATGCAATAATGCCGGGGGTATTCTCTTTTGAAAAAAGTGGTTTTGAACCATCTAGTAATCGCTCAATGACGAAGGCTCCGAGTACTGGAACCACAAAAATGGTAATCGATTGAATTCCATTGATGGATGCTAATAAGAAAAACAATGGCCCTAAGATGAGATAAAGAATCAACTTAGATTTTTTCTTCTCTTCTATCCAACGTTGTAATTTTTCTTCCATGCGAAACAGCAGCCCTAATCCAATCAAAACGAAGAGAATGCCTAAACTATAATAGATAACATGACCGTAAAATATTTCTCTGATTTTTTCTCCACTGGCAACACCAAAACTGATGACAAATCCAATGATTACTGACCACATCCAAGAAACCTTCATTGATCGACAGAAAAATAGAATCGCTGCGTAAAATATAAGATAAAATAATCCCATTCCAAGTACATGGGCTAACATCGAAACTCCAAAGATTCCAATAAAAGGCATCATCAGTAAAGATCCCCCGAAGAGGAAATAAGCAGCATACGCAAAATCCGTATTATAGATCCATCTAGCGTCAATGAAAGATTCCGCCCACATCAATGTATCTGTGGAATCAGCGTGAAAATAACCCCTCGAAGGAAAAAATATGTAATAGAGGATGACCACTATGGTAAATAATCCGATCAGGATGGTAACCAGATAATACCATAAAGAGCGATGTTCCTTGGCCCATCGAGTCGCCACTTGAATCCAATCTTTTACAGATGAAACACATTGTAATATCCAATTTTTCACTGAATCTATCGTTTTCATACATTGCCTCTTTATCATAAATGTTATTTCAATGCCAAAGTCATTGTTTACTATACACCAACAAAACGAAATAATCTATACCTTGTCTAGCTTTCTATATCTGAATAATGTCCTCGAGTCTTCTATGACCATCTGAAACGAAATTATCTTTTTTATTTGAATACTGTCCTTGCTTATCATGAATTTTGGCAATCTTCGGTTCCCATTGTAGCACAAAACCTTAGGTAATTCATCGTGTATTTCATTATATAAGTATTTACATCAAGTAAAAAGAACAGTCCCCCATTGATTAACAATAGGGAACTCTTTATTTATTCAAATCTCATTGAAGTTCTATCTTCTTTTCTTTTCCTTTTTCTCGATGTACATTGCTAAATCCGCAATACTAATCAAATCATCCGGAATGGATCCATCTTCTGGGTAATACGCAATACCCAAACTCATACCTTTGTATGGGATGTCTGTCTGCATTTCTTTTTCCACATTTTCCCTAAAATGTTTCATGTTAAAATCAGCTACGTTTTTGGTTACTAAACAAACAAATTCATCTCCAGCAAAACGATATGCATCTCCTTGATGAGCTATGGTTCGCTGAAGTGCCAAAGCGAACTGCTGCAAACATGCATCTCCCTTTGAATGATCATAGGTATCGTTAATTTCTTTTAAATCATCCAAATCCATAAAAATGATTAAAAATGGATATCCATTTTGAGTCAATAAGTCCATCTGTCTTAATAAGGAAAATCGGTTATTTATACCCGTAAGTGAATCCTTGTAAGCAATGCTTCTAATCTCGGCAGATTCTTGTGCTAAGGTATTCACTTGTCTTGATAATTTTAATTTATCTTGCTCAATAACTGTTTTGGTTTGAACTTGAATAAACAAGAAGAAAATCACTACATAAATTAATGATGTAAGAATAACACCAACATAGGCATGGATAAAGTATACTGGGCGTTCAAAAATAGGATTTGGAACAAACAATATGACATAGGCAAGTACATAGGCAAGTATCAAACCTACATTTAAAACCCACCATCCTTTTTCAAACAAATTTAACATCTTTACATAGGTTGGACGAATAAACTTTAATACAATCGGTAAAAAGAGTAGATAAGTAATCGACCGGGCAATGGTATCAATGTACAGTGTGTTCTGACCAAAAAATACATAGGATGCGAAAAGTCCATTTAGAATAGCAACGCTTCCGATGACTTGGGTGGACAATAAAGAAAATATTAGCTGGGCACCCTTATAAATTGCAAAGAACCAATATAACAAGATGTATGGTAAAAGCAGTGTTAAAAAATAAAAACGAGTGTACAATAAAATTCCAAACTGGACAATAATCCCTACATTCATAGCTGTAATGATAATTGAACCAATCGCCAGGATAATTAAATTACGTATGAATGGTTTCATAATTGGTGTCATGATGAAAAGATATATAAAAACGAAAACCTGTGATATAACGAGTCTTAAAATAGTACCTTCTGGCAACATATACGTACTCCTCTGTTGTAATTGAAAATGCTTTGGATATGGTATAATCGTTAGCTCATTACATCTTGTTGAAATACCAAATAATGAAAAATGAATGTATAGTCATTATAACATACTACTATAGTAAATTAGATTGAGTTTTCATATTACATTTCTTAATTTTACTAGAGTACTCTTCATAAAAACCAATCGTTTGAAACCAATATTTTATGATGCTTTACATATTCTTGTATATATTGTTGATATCATCATAAATATCCCATACCCCTGTAGAAGTATTGGATACTGCAAATAGAAACTTCTTTGTTGTTGGTTGATAGCTTGATACAAAAGAAATACCTGGATCTCCACCAAACAAATAAGGCACTAAAATATTACCTTGTTTTTTTAACCACATACCCAAGCCATAATAACTACCAGAGTTTTCATCTTCCACTGCATGAATGGATATAAATTGGTCCACCATTGATTTTGAAACAATCTTGTAATCGAAGAATGCTTCCCATATTTTTTTCATGTCATCGATCGAAAAAACAGCTCCTCCATCTCCACCAGATTGAAAGGGTAATAGGCCAATGTTTGTCAAAGAATTTTCTTTTTGACTCAAATACCCAATTGCTGTATGGGGTGGATAGTCTGTTAAATGCTTAATTCCACTTCTTTCAATTTGTAGCGGCCTTAAAATTTGATCATTAATGAAATCCTTATACGATTGATTGGATAACTCTTCGATAATGATTGCTAGATACACATATGCTTGATTATTATAGTTAAACTTTTCTCCAGGTAAAAATTTCGCTTTTTTCTTTGAAAAAATAGGGATAAAATCCTTAGGATTTACTAAATCTTTATAAGGTACATCAAAATAGATAGGCTTTGTATCATCCAGTTCATCCTCATCCAAATAATCTGACATTCCTGATGTATGTGATAATAATTGCTTTATCGTTATATTGGGGTTCATCGAAGCCAAATGCAAATCATAGATGTCTTGAGCTTTTGTATCTAGACTACACTTCAATTGATCAACCAATCGACCAATTGCAAGTGCTGTCAAAAATTTGGTCCCCGAAGCTACAGCAAATAGCGTTTCCCGATTGATGGATTGCTTTTTGTCTCTATCTGCCATACCGTTGATATACTGATATATCACTTTTTGATGTTGCTCAATACTGACAAGCCCTGAAAAACCACATTCTTTCATTCTTTGGTTGAGTTCTTGATTCTTCACCTTATTCACAATACCACATCCTTCATTTACATTCTACCATACGGAAGCAGCAAACTTCTAGTGACTGGTTTATTGAGGGATGTATCTATTTAATTAAAAAGAAAAAATCCTCTTTCTATAACTATCTACAATGAATTAAATGTAGTATCTACTTTAAGAGGATTTTATTACTGGATCGATTCTTTTTTTTGTGTTGCTCAGACTTTCAACAATTTATGATGGATTGTTCTACTTATCTATATGTTTTATGGGTAACTACATCATCAAATACTCTTGGGTCATCTATGATATCATCCAGTATCAACATATCAGAATGATGAATTTCAAAATCAAGCTGGGTGTTTGACAATAGATGCTCTTTATTTGAGGATTTTGGAATTGGTGCTACTCCCTTTTGAATCACATACTTTAATGCAAGTTGTGCTTGTGATTTTCTATATCGCTTCGCCATATCAGTCAATATGGGATTGTTCAGTAAATAACCCTTTGCAAGTGGAGAAAACGCCTGAATTTGGATTTGGTGCTTATTACAATAAGATACAAGCTCCTGTTGTGTATGACCAATAAAAAAAGAAATTTGCTGTACATGCGGCGTTATATGATGGTTCATTATAATGTTTTCTATGTCCTTTATTTGAAATTGAGATACACCTATCGCCGCGACTCTTTCTTCCTGATACAAATACTCCAGTGCTCGATATACTTCAAGATTGGCTACATCATAATTACCACCTACATCATGAAGTGGAGTAGGGGCATTGATGATGTATAAATCAATATAGTCGACTCCAAGATTTAACAACGATTTTTCAAACATACGTAGTGTTCCTTCATATGTTTTTATATGAGGAGGTACTTTGGATGTAATAAAAATATTCTCTCTTGGAATGCCTGAATCTTTGATTGCTTGTCCAACACTTTGCTCATTTTGATAAATAATTCCCGAATCAATATGGCGTATTCCGATAGTTAATGCATCCAAGACGGCTTGATAAGCCTCCTGACCAGCTTTAAGTTTATAGGTACCAATTCCGATTTTAGGCATACGAATCCCGTTGGATAATGTATAAAATTCATGTAATAATGACATATTAAACCATCCTAATCTACTAGATAATAATTCATTATATAGTACTTTTTACTCATTATAGCATAGTTGAATGACCGAACTTCAACATGTTGCTTAACATTTCGCGTCTTGTGTACGTGAACTTCGAATTTCAAGAATATATGGTCTTCTACGAATGATAGAAGTTAAAATAAACAAAAAACCGACCTATCGGATCGATTTTCGTTTATAAGTGGTGCCGAATAGATGATGCGAAGTTTATACAATACGTTTTGTTTGAACATTAAAACAGAGCAATAAGTGGCTTATTACTCGGTTAAGTGTGGTGACCCGTACAGACTCACGAAATTTCCCGTGAAAACCTGATCTGTCTGATATGAATGTCCATATTTTCACGGATTATTATGGTGACCCAATTAGTTTATAGTATAGGTGACTACTATATTAGTGTTTATCAAATAGACTCAAATCGCGTAATGAACTAAGCGAAATTGATTTAGTGGTTTTTGTGCATTTGCATCTTGGTCTCTTAGTTATATTCTGTATAGATATTTAAATTGTTGTAATAATCATAACTATTTTTGACGTTAATCGTCATCCTTTATTTTCAGAATAATCAATCATGTCGACCTCCATGAAAGCCAAAACCGATTTGACCAAGCAGTGACAGTCATGTTTTCGGCCGGAATTCAATACGGAAGTTCAGGATTCCAACCAACAAAAGTGTATCCATCTTTGGTTGGATTAGTCACACTAATCGTTGTATCATAGTTTTTCATAGAGTACCGAGATTTCTTTCCCCATCAGTTTTTATCCGTTGTAGGTTTGGTTCTATTTCATTCTCCTTGGGTTTTGTTTATTGGTTTGAAAGTCGATAACAAATGAGATATGAAATGTTTAATACGAACATGATTATCATGAATTAATGATCTATTCAGAGTTTTCATGATATCTATCAGTTAAGAGAAAGCTACTCCATTAAGGGGGTACCTTTAACTAAAATGAATTGATATTGCTTAATCGACTTCGATGATGCCTAATTTCTTATCGTTGGATTCCTTTTCAGCAATTCAAGTATGCATTATCGAACATAGGAATCCAAGCAGCTTTTCGAGCACAAGAACATAACTAAGAAGACTCATTCAAATTCGTTCTTTCGTAGATCTTATCGTTGATTCGATGAAGAATTCAAGCGATTAGTGCATGCTCTTTTGAATATCGTCTTTGACAATCGAGTCAACATTGACTTTCGCTTGGGCTTTGAATTGAATTCGATCAAATAACTCTTTTTTCTTTTCGTCGCGATAAGAATACCCTTGAAGGAGATATTTTTGTTTGCGAATCAACACTGCATTTAAATTCGCCACTTCTTTGGTTTCTTCAAACGAGATATCCGATAAATCGAAATGATCAATTTGAATTCCTTTTAGATGCAAATATTGGTTTATTTTTTCTTTCAAAAACGTTTCGATTTCATCCAAATAGTAATTTAGAACTAAGATACTGATTTCGTTTTGATAGGCGAATTCGGCAATTCCGTTGGTAATATAGGAATTGATTTCGCTGCGTAGATCAGTTTCTAATTGGGCAATAGAATAGAAGTCTTGGAATAAGCCGATAGTATGAAAGAAGACATCAATATCGACAATGGCTGTATGAAAGACTCCCTTTGGAGTGATCTTTAAAAATAGATCATACACAGGATCTTTTATTTCAATCGGCATCTGAAGAGTAATCGTGGTGTTTCCAAGTGCATCTCCATTGAAAGAATAAAAATCTAACTCAGCGAAGTCATTATCTTTGAGATTAATCTTGGCTGCTGTCGCATAGTCTTTAATGATGAACTGTTCGGTTTTGATGGTCTCGATCAAACAACTTTTCCGGAATACTAGGACCGTATTCATAGGATTCGGCAGAAGGTTCAACTTTTCATAATGCTCGATTTGATTGGGAATTCGTTTGAATACCAAATCCTTCTCCGGAGGTGAAACCACAACCAAGACTGGTTTTTTACTATGTTTCCACCAGATATAAAGACCAAATGCAATCGCAGCAACAACGCCAATGATGAGAATAGTTTCGAAGAACATAGCTACTCCTCCTTTTCTGGACGAACGACGAGTTCGATGAGATCAATGAATGTTTCGTCCCCATAGGTATAATTAAGTTGTTTCATCTCGTTTGCTTTGGTAATGATGTCTTTCAAGGCAGTTAATTGGTTGTTTTCCACGAGATTGATGCGATTAATTAGCACTTTGCACGCAACGCCGAATACACCCATTTTTTCGTTGATCCGGGTTTGGATCATGTTGTTTAAGTCATTATAAAAAACAGGAATTTCAAATATGGAAATATTTTTGTCTTTGATTTCCTTCATCAGCATCCGTTTGATGGAAGCCTCCGAGACAAAGGAAAACATTTGTTGAAGGTTCGAATAGGTGAATGAATCCAAGGGTCCCATGATCGACTCCAAAAATACCAAGCGATCAGAAAAATGATAGCGAAGCGAAAAGTTGATTTTGACCCCAATTTTCACGTTATAAACAAAGTCCATGAGTGAAAACTCCAAATCAACAGTATTTGACTTAGCAAGCGTGATTCCCTCTGAAAACTTGAATGCTTTGACACGAGGTTTGATTTTGTCTGCGCTTTCCTTGAATATGTCGTGCAAAATTAAGTTTTGTTGGCCCGAATATTCACCAAATATCTTGTTATCTTTGTAGACAACAAACGTTTCGAGGGGACCCATCTTGAGGTTGAAAGTTTCTGTATCCGGTATATTCCATCTTCGACATAGATACATAGACTCATCGGGTTGGTACTGATCAATGGAACTATTGATTTCTTTTTGCGGAATAGCGTTTTCTTGAATCATATTAATTCCCTCCTTCTTTTAAAATTCATTATAACATATCGAAAACAATAAATGACATCCAAAAATATACATTATTCATATATCGTTATTTATATTGATTAGTAATAGTGAAATAAGTGGTTCTAGATGAGTGTTCTTGTAAGCATATGATACCAAATCGTACCCACTGATTGACTTCCATACCAATCCAGACCGACGTCACCGACTTTCCTGAATTCAAATTGTGGAGAATGTTTGTTCTCAAATAACCCCATTTGCCATGATTAAAGAATGCAAAACTCAAGCTTGCGTACTGCTGGAACCTTCTCTTTTTAAAAACCATTTCTGTACTCTCAGTCATAACATTAACAGTCCTAAGTAACAAAAAAACCGACTAGAGATAGTCGGTTTTTGTGTATAAAAGTGGTGCCGAAGAGATGATGCGAAGTTTATACCAATACTTTTTGCTTAAACGTCAAAACAGAGAAAATAATGGCTAGATTACTCGGCTATGGGTGGTGTCTTGTTGGGATTCACGTTTTTTTCTGCGACTTATGCTCTAGTCTAATATCAATACCTATATTTCACAAATTGTTTTGGTGATACTTCATCTTTATCGTTTTTTTTACTTCTTTACATACCTTTGATTTCTACTTTTAGGTCTTTCTGGAAGTGTCATTTCAATCATTCGTAATTCGAGAAGCGGGTCTAAATAATTCATTTTAAAAGAAGCTCTTGATTTTATACCCACCCTATCCATAAGTTCTCTTGTTGTGTATGGTATGCCCTCCTCTAACATAGCTAACAACTTCTTAGCTTGAATAGATAGGAATCCTTTTTCTATATTTGATTGCTTTAATGTTTCATTCATAGTATCAATAATAGCATCTAACATAAACTCAATAAATACGGTGGATGCACCTTCTTGATTCGATTTTGATATTGCATCGTAATATGCTTGTTGTTTCTTCTTAATAATCGATTCTACTGGTAAGTAGTAAAAGATTTCATCTTCCTTTGCAAGTAAGCACGTTTGAAAAAGTCTACCCATTCTTCCATTGCCATCACTGAATGGATGGATGAACTCAAACTCATAATGAAACACACATGATTTGATTAGTATGTTTTCATCATTTTGATTCAAATATTCATAGAGTTCATTCATTAAAGCTGGTACTTTATCTGCAGGTGGTGCCATAAAGATTACTTTTTCATCGTCAAACACCCCAACTTGCCCTCTTCGATATAATCCAGCATCAGAGATAAGAGAGGTCATAAGTATCTTATGGTATTTCAGTAGATCTTTTATCTCGTATGGATTAATATCTTGAATATGCTCATAGACTTTAATTGCGTTTTGAACTTCTAGTATATCTTTTTGTGGCCCGATGACAAGTTTACCATTGATTAAATCTTTCACTTGAGATTCTGATAATTGATTATTTTCAATTGCTAATGAGGAGTGAATAGATTTAATTAGGTTCTTTCTTCTCAACAAAGGTTGGCTACATAAATGGTTCAAAGAAGAAAACTTGCCAATCATTTTCATGATAGTAGCAACTTTGTTAAGGATAGATGTGTTTATTTCGTATGGTGGTTTATAGGTCATATGCCATCAACTCCTCTTAGGTATATTATACCACGAACAAGTTTATCTTGTATGTTTTCTTGTATGTTTTCTTGTATGTTTCGAGTTTCCGATAACGATTATGAATAGGACTTCTATAAAAATTGATGACTCGTAGTAGTTCAGTAATAAACCCTTGAGAATCAGTCTAGACTAGCATAGATGTCTGTATTTCACTTATATTTTAAATACCCTATGGTAAAATAGCTATTTATTTGCTTCTTGAGGTTGCATTGACTTCTCAAATAATTCGATTAATATGCCATATAACAAGGGTTTATCATAATAGATCTGCAAAGTCTCTTTATCTGTTACCTTATACAATTCTAATCTGGATTTATACTCCTTGACTGCGTGTGCAAAAATGTTTAAGTGATCCTTATAAAAGACAAGCATTATAGACGGTCTATAATGGGGTTTAATTTCTTCATATTGTTTTAAATAGTAATACGGATTAGACACAAAAAGTGTTTCACAAACATTTGGATTCTCTTGATAAATCAAAGATCTTATTTGATTATACATAACTTTACCTAATTCATTCAGATTACTGTAATACTCGTTTAAATTTGTAGGTTTATTCATTATAATCTCCTATCTTATTGATTGTGTATTGGTATAAGTACTCTTGTGTAGACACTTCAAATTGTATAATCATATATTCAAAAAATATTACGTATCAAAACAATAATCTCACAAAGTCTTCGCCTACAAGTAAAGTTTATCATATGAGTCATATCTTTTTTAATGAAAAGCACTAATCTTATACCAATATAAGCTGATTATATTTGATGAAAATTAAAATCATGGCATGGACTAATTGTATTTGGCTCAAATTTAACTTACATGCACATAACTTGTCTATTTCCATAATTTTAACTAAATCTATATTATTAGCAATCCTTTACTAAATTAACATGTTATTTGAATCTCTAAAAACACTTATGAACATCGATAAAAACCCCTTCTCTTGGGTGAGAAGTGCATTTGCTAATAACTTTGGTTACCCTTACGGCAATCGAACCTATGAATGATGGATATGTGATACAAAAACTCATTAATTGAAGGCTTATTCCAATAATATTGTTTACATATATAACGTTTCCGCAGAATCAATATAAGCGCGAAACCTATTTAACTTAAGTTATATAAAGCCTCTAACGTCAGTGGTTTTTAGATGAAGGACTTAGAAGTATATGACTAGAAAAAATTACAACTCAATCTATTTTCACCTAGAAGTTCATGAGTTGCATTTTCAGAAGAACTCCAAAGAACTAATAAATTCATATTATATTGTTCCTAATGAGTCCCACTTGCCGAGAACAGAGAATTCTAGTTTCACGCTCACGTATTGAAAGACCCTTCTCTTTTTTCTAAGCCATACCTGTACTTTCAGTCATAACCTTGGCAGCCTTAAATAACAAAAAACCGACTATCTCAAGTCGGTTTTTGTGTATAAAAGTGGTGCCGAAGACAGGAATTGAACCCGCAACCTACTGATTACAAGTCAGTTGCTCTACCAATTGAGCTACTTCGGCGTGGTGGAGGCTGACGGGATCGAACCGCCGACCCTCTGCTTGTAAGGCAGATGCTCTCCCGGCTGAGCTAAGCCTCCATACGGATCATCCACGTCGCGGATATTTCCGCATATCAATTTTACTAAAGAGTTCACTCAAAGTCAAGTATAAAAAATACGATTTATCTTACCAAGAGAACACTTTATCGACTGAATTAGATTTCTCCGTATTCATTTGAAATATATAGAATAGAAAATCAATAAATAATTGCTAATAAAGAGCCCTATTTTGCACTTTACTCGGTTTTAAACTCTACAACTAGTTCCATTTTCGCTACTTTTGAAATGGTTTCATGAATCGAACAAAATTTCGCTCCAAGTTCCGCTGATTTAATAAGTTGTTCTTCATCGCTTGGATTAAACACTACCAAATGAATTTTGGTATGTTCAAGTGTAGGCGGAACCTCTGTTCTTTTTGTCCCAGAGACTTCTAGTTCAGCACGCGAAAAGGTGAGTCTTTTCTTAAGAGAAATCGACAAAAATGTCGCGTAAAAACAAGACCCTAACGCTCCAAATAACAAATGATATGGTTGAACTCCATTGTCTTGATCTCCCAATACCACACTTCCCGTAGGTGTCGTCATTGTGCCTTGAAACGACGGATTAAAGCTTAATTTTACATTATCTACTGCCATGATTTTCCTCCATGAGTCTTATAAATTTAATAGCATTATTATATCAATTGCTTAATGATTTCACAATGAATTTAATCACTTCATCTGTTCTTTCACATAATCCTTATAAGCTTTTAGTGCTGTGGGAAGCGAGTATTCTTTGATCAGGGATTGTATCGATACAAACATTCCATCCAAATCCTTAGGATACTGATTCACAACTATTTTATACGCTTTCATTTCCCATTCCAAGTGACTGAAAATATGAGTAGAGGGTAATAGAGGAAGGATTTGCTTTATTTGAAAGTATTGTTTTTCTAAGGAAGTGATTACCTCTTCTACAGATAAATGAGAATCCATCATCATGAACTCCCACATTCCTTTTAACAATCCATCTTCTATTCGTTTTCGAATGAATACTTGATTATCTTCATTCATGATCACTAGAATGGTCTTTTGTTGAATGGTGCGTTTCTTTTTCATTGTTTTTAATGGGATAAGTTCTTGTAGTGATTCGTTCTTTGCAACACACAACTCTTTAAGAGGACACTGCTTGCAAAGTGGCTTGCCATTAGGAAGACAAATGGTTGCGCCTAGTTCCATTAAAGATTGGGTATAGTCTCCATTACGTGAAGAAGGAATGAGTTCTTCAACCAAATGAGTAATTTGTTTGATCGTTGCGGGCTTAGAAATATCTTCTCTGATTCCTGATAATCTTGCAAACACTCGCAATACATTCCCATCAATAGCAACTTCCCTTTTATCAAAGGCAATGCTCAAAATTGCTCCAGCAGTATATGGCCCAATTCCGGCTAAATTCTCTAATTCATTTCGATTTCTTGGAAAAACGCCAGCATGTACTTCTATGATTTGCTTGGCTGCTTTTTGTAGGTTCCTTGCTCTAGAATAATAACCAAGACCTTCCCAGTATTTTAACAATTCATCTTCATCGATTTGTGCTAAAGCTTCAATGGTAGGGATATTCTTGATAAAACGTTCATAATAAGGAATGACAGTTTCAACTCTTGTTTGTTGTAACATGATTTCAGATATCCAAATAAAATACGGATTCTTTGTTTCTCGCCATGGCATTTGACGTTTGGATACGTCATACCAATCTAGTACTCTCTTTTGAAACAACTCTGCTTTTATCGCTCTAAAATCTCCTACACTCATAGATCCATTTCCAGTACCACTGGACAGTGGTCACTTCCATGAACATGATCATGGATTTCAATGGATTTCACTTTATCAATCAAACGAGCTGATAAAACAAAGTAGTCAATTCTCCAGCCAGCATTATTGGCTCGAGCGTTAAACATATAACTCCACCATGTATATTGGACTTTCATCGGATATAACAACCGGAATGTATCTACAAACCCTCCGTCTAAGAGTTCTTGAAAACAAGTTCGTTCTTGTACGGAATACCCTGCATTTTGCTCATTTGCTTTGGGATTTTTTAAGTCGATTTCTTTATGTGCCACATTTAAGTCCCCACACAAAATCACTGGCTTATGTTGATCTAGGCGTTTTAAATAAGCTAGAAAATCGGCTTCAAACTGAATTCGGTAATCAATACGAGCCAACCCTTCTTTGCTGTTAGGAACATAAACCGTTACAAAATAAAACGATTCATATTCCACCGTAATGATTCGACCTTCATCGTTATATTTCCCATCCTCTAAGCCGTTTCGTACACTCAATGGTTTGTGCTTCGTATAAACAAGCGTCCCCGAATATCCTTTTTTTATTGCATTATTCCAATATTCAAAGTACCCTTCAAAATCAAAAGACTTTTGATCTTCTTGCATTTTGGTTTCTTGGATACCAAACATGTCCGCATCCATTTCTTGAAAATAATCCATAAATCCTTTGTTCATACAAGCTCGTAATCCATTTACATTCCAAGTCACAAATTTCATGTTTAATCCTCGTTTCTAAATTCGTTTAAAAAGGCAATCACTGGGACAATTGTCAAGTCTGGATTTTCTTCCATGGGAACGTGTCCTAATCCAGTAAAAATAATGACTCTTTCAACAGATAAATCAAAAGCATTTTGAAACAGGATCGTCACATCTTTGGAAATCCAGGAGTCTTCTTCTCCCCAAAGAACCAATACCGGAATGTTGGCATCCTTGATAAATAAAAGACGCTCTTCATTGGTCATCGAAGTAATTTCTTCTAACCTGACTTGTGTAATGAACTGTGGTCGTCGATTGGGATATCGTAATAATTCAAAATAACGAGTCAGTGCTTCTTCTTCCAATGTAGAAGCCGATCCATATACCCCATTTAATATTGTTTGAAACAAAAATTTTGGTGTCAATCTAGATAAAACAGGACCTAGTGGAGATGCGAGTACGTTGAATAAAAAGGAAGCTTCTGATGAGGAGTTATCCATAGGCGTTGGAAAAACAGCGTCTATTAAAATGATTCCTAAAATAGTAACGTCACGTTGGTGGTACTGACTTGAGAAGTACCACGATACTCCCCCTCCCATTGAGTTTCCACCAATGAATAATTCATCAATTTCTAAATATTCAATGACTTCAAATACCACTTCTGATTGCCGTTTTGTCGAAGTTTTTCCATCCGGAAACGGAGTGGACAATCCAAACCCTGGTAAGTCGATGCTAATAACGCGGTAGTTTTCTTCGACCAAACGTTCGATCCAAGGCAAAAATGTATGCGAAGAGGCAAACAATCCATGTAACAACACCACCACGGGATTTTCTTGATTTCCATGATCTTGAACATGAATGTCTAGATCTAAGGTAACATCTGATGACGAAACAATCTGAACCGAGATCATTTGCGATTGTTCGCCATAATACCGATCCATTAAGTCGGATAAAGAAATGTCAGGAGTATAAAAAATAATCAAAAATACGGATATCAACACTACAATGGATGCAATCAATAGGATTAAAATCTTGCGTAGCTTCTTCATGAACGATACAATCCCTTTTCAATTTCATTTGGTAAAACCGGTTTTGAAAAGAAATATCCCTGAGCACAATCACATCCAAAATTTGTTAGAATACTCACTTGCTCAAGTGATTCAATTCCTTCCGCAACCACCTTTAATTTTAAATAATGAGCCAAATCAATAATTGATTTGATGATTTGAACTTTTTCTAATTCATGCTCATTGACTGGAATAAACGTTTTATCAATCTTCAATACATCAATGGGTAACTTTTGCAAATAAGTAAGAGAAGAATATCCTGTCCCAAAATCGTCCAGCGCTATTGTAAACCCAATGTCTTTTAACTGCTCAAGAATCGAAATCGCTTTATCAATATTTCCAAGTAGCGCTGACTCTGTGACTTCTATTTCAAAGCAAGAAGCAGCGATATCCACTTGCTTTAAAAGCACCTTAATGGATTGCACAAAATCTTCTTGTAAAAGAGTTATGGCTGATAAGTTGATGGATATCTTTTTATGTAGCTTTGCGATATTCCATTTTTTTCCTTGTCGAAAGGCTTCTTCAAAAACGTAGTCTTCAATGGGACGAATCATTCCTATTTGCTCCGCAAAGGGAATAAAGTCTAGTGGCGCAATATAACCTCTTGTGGGATGGTTCCAACGAATCAATGCTTCATAGCCTATAATCTCTTGAGTCGATAATGTGTATTTGGGTTGATATACCAAATGAAACTCACGATTCATAATGGCTTTTCGTAACAACGAACTCATTTCAAGATAAGACTCTGTTCTTGCTCGCATCGTAGGATCATAAAAACATGTTTTATCACGTCCACTATCCTTGGAAAAATACATGGCTGTATCCGCATTTTGTAAAAGCTCAGTGAATGTCTTTCCATTGGCTGGATACATCGAAATCCCAACACTGATGGAAATAAAGAACTCTTGTGTCCCCACAATCCATTTTTTCCGAAGTGATGAAAATAATTTATCGCATGTTTGTTGTGCTTGTTCTTCATTTTCCACACGGGTTAAAACCATCGCAAATCCATCTCCACCAAGTCTAGCCACCATATCAGGCTCTTGAATAAGTTCTTTTAAGGCTTCCGCTACATCAATTAATAAAGCATCTCCTCGTTCATGCCCCAGTGTCTCATTGATGTGTTTGAAATTATCAATATCAAAATAAATAAACGCCAAAGAGGAAATGCTTTGATGTTGTTCAAGAAATTTAGTAAACTTAACTTCCAATTGATGACGATTTCCTAGTTTCGTTAATGCATCCACAAATGCCAAGTTCGACAATGTGGCTTCCATTTGTAACAGCTGCTCATTGGAAGTTGTTAACTGCGCGTTCACCATGGAAACTTGGTCAGTCGTTAGCTTATATTGCGAAATCCGGTAGTGAATAATCATGTAAAAAATCGTCGCTGTCAAAGCAACGTAAAACCAACCTTTGAATAATTGTATCCGCCTGATGGTTTCTATATCTTCAAAAAACAGATCCACAAAACGATCAGACAATAAAATCCACAGTCCACCTAGTACAATGTAAATGCTAATTATTCGCAAACTATCGATGGTTGGATGTGGATAATGATCCATTTTCGGCTTCTTTTTCATTAAATCAGCCCCTTTTAACGAGTTTATTTTTTAGATTCTTTCTAAAACGATACAACAGCATCAAAACACAAATCCACCAAAGAATGACGAACATCGCTTCTTGAGTTCCACTTCCGTGAATCCCAAGTCGACGATGAAATATCGTCACCTCCGTAAAGGATTTGACCAAACATCACATTTCGAAATGCACAAACAGCAGAAAACGATGCACATTCCATTTCTACGCAAATACACCCTTCGTTTTTCCGGTGTTGAATCATATCTTTAGTTTCCCGGTAAAACGCATCGGTTGTCCAAGTCGTTCCAACCAAGTAAGGAACATTAGCCATTTGTAAACTTGTTTCCAATTTGGATACAATTTCTGGTTGAATTTCCACAAATCGACTAGGTGCTAGATAGTGGTAAGAGGTTCCCTCTGCACGAAGTGCCTTAGAAGGAATGATCAAATGACCCACGGTAATAGACTTATCCAGTACTCCAGCTCCCCCACAAGCAATAAATTTTTCAAATCCAAGTGCAATTAATTCTTCCAATATTCCAGCAGCGTAGGGACCACCTAACATCGGGTGAACGAGTGCTATTTGAATGGATCCCTTTGTAACCAAATAGATGGGGTGTTTTCCGACAGTGGACGTTAAATACTTCCACGGAATGGCTTGTTTTGTTTCCACTAAATGATCGATGACTTCTTTGAAGAATGTGAGAACACAATAAGGGGTTGGGGCACTTTTTTCAAAGTGATGAGGTGCGTGAATCAATCCTTCGAACGTATTATCGAATTCCAATATCGGAATTTCATGTTTGATTAATGCCATATTTTCACCTTCTAACACTTATATACTTCTATTTTACAATAGAAACCACCAAAAAAGGTAATTTTACATCTTCTTTTCCTTTTCTGATTTGAATTTCCTTGATTTAAAGATGGATTTTATGTAGAATGTAGTAAATATTCGTATATGATTGGAAATTGGTCCAATTGTCTCTACCCTGAAACCGCAATTTTAGGACTACGAAATCGTTTTTTACGCATGAATGATGCGACGATTTCGGTGTGCCGTGAAATCGTCGCATTTTTCATAGGAGGAAAAACATGTTACACGATACCATTATCGTCATCGATTACGGAAGTCAATATAATCACTTAATCACGCGTCGGATTCGCGACTTAGGTGTGTACAGTGAATTATGGCATCATAGTGATGTATGTGCAAAACTAAAAGACAATCCCCATATCAAGGGAATCATCCTAAGTGGTGGGCCAAATAGTGTGTATGAGTCAAATGCTCCTACTTTGGAAATAGAATTACTAGACTATGGAATTCCAATCCTTGGTATCTGCTATGGAATGCAACTACTTGCTTATCAAACAGGTCTTTCCATTAAAAAGGTGCTTCATCGTGAATATGGACGAAGTGAAATTGAATTGACACATTCTCCAAGTCTATTGTTTCAAAATGTCCCTTCACCCACAAAAGTATTAATGTCGCATGGAGATCAAGTGGAAAATATACACCTTCCCTGGATCGTTGACTCCAGTTCAACCACCTGTAAGATTGCCTCGATGCACCATCAAACACTTCCCTTGTATGCAGTTCAATTTCATCCCGAGGTTCAATCTACTGATGATGGAATGACTCTGCTTTCCAACTTTCTATTTTTGATTTGTAAAGCAACAAAAAGTTGGACGATGGATTCCATTATTCAAGAAGAAGTGAAACGAATCCAAGATCAAGTCCAAGATCACCACGTTCTTCTTGGATTAAGCGGAGGAGTCGACTCTTCCGTGGCAGCACTCTTATTACACAAAGCTATAAAAGATAAACTGACTTGTATGTTTATCGACCATGGATTACTCCGTCAGGATGAGGCAAGTGAAGTAATGACTTCCTTAGAAGACTCCCACTTACATATCATCAAGATTGATGCAAAGGATCGTTTCTTACAAGCACTAGTGGGAATCACGGATCCTGAAGATAAAAGAAAAATAATCGGGACACAATTTATCCGCGTTTTTGAAGAAGAATCGCGCAAAATAGGCCAATTCCGTTATCTTGCTCAAGGGACTTTATATACCGACATCATTGAATCTGGAACAAGCACTGCTCAAAAAATCAAAAGCCACCATAACGTAGGAGGCCTTCCTAAAGATGTGGACTTCATCTTGGTAGAACCACTTAAAACACTTTTTAAAGATGAAGTAAGAAAACTTGGGGTTGCCCTTGGGTTAAAGCATCATTTGGTTTATCGTCAACCATTCCCTGGACCTGGGCTCGCCATACGGATTATGGGGGAGGTCACACCTTCGAGGCTGCGTATCGTTATGCAAAGTGATTTCATCTTACGTGAAGAATTTTCTAAAGCGTTACTGAATGAAACAGTCTGGCAATACTTTACTGTACTAACGGGAGTCAAAACCGTTGGTGTTATGGGGGATGGTAGAACATACGAAGAAGTCCTAGCCATCCGAGCAGTTCATTCTGTGGATGGCATGACAGCACAGTTTTACCCTGTTCCCTATCCCATATTAGAAACGATTTCAAGAAGAATTATCAACGAAGTTCAAGGAGTCAACCGTATCGTCTACGACATCACATCAAAACCACCAGCCACCATTGAGTGGGAATAAGGAGGAATTTATGGATCAATTAGCTAGTAAAGTACTGACTCAAGCACTCACATTTGATGATGTTTTATTGGTTCCAAGAAAATCTAGTGTATTACCAAATCAGGTCGATATTTCTACTTCCCTAACTAAAAAGATACGTTTGCAAATTCCTTTGTTAAGCGCTGCGATGGATACTGTCACAGAAGCAGAGTTAGCAATTGCCTTAGCAAGACAAGGTGGACTAGGTATCATTCATAAGAATATGTCGATTCAAGAACAAGCAAGGCAAGTCAAACGAGTCAAACTAAGTGAAAATGGGATGATTACAGAACCAATCACCTTAAGCAAACACCACACCCTAGATGATGCACTAAAACTAATGAAAACCTATCGGATTTCTGGACTCCCAGTGATTGAAGAGGATGGCACCTTGGTGGGTATATTAACCAATCGGGATTTGAAATATCGGGAAGATACCACGGTTCTTGTGGAATATGCTATGACCCATCAAAACCTAATTACCGCTCCACTTGGGACCACCTTAGAAGAAGCGAAGAAAATCCTCTTTGATCATCGCATTGAAAAACTTCCGATTGTCGATGCAAATAACCGACTAATCGGTTTGATTACGGTCAAAGACATCGATAAAGCAAAAGATTATCCCTTGAGTGCCAAAGACTTCTATGGACGTCTATTGGTTGGGGCCGCTGTAGGAATCGATTCTACTTCCATGAAACGAGTTCAAGCACTTATCGAAGTCGGAGTGGATGTCATTGTCGTGGATTCCGCCCATGGACATTCCGACAATGTCATCCATACTGTCAAACAGATAAGAAAACTCTATCCAAACATTGGAATCATTGCAGGAAATATTGTTACCAAAGAAGCTGCACTTGACTTAATTCAAGCTGGTGTGGATGGAGTGAAAGTAGGAATTGGACCAGGTTCTATTTGTACCACTAGAGTCATTGCTGGTGTAGGTGTTCCTCAAATTACAGCCATTCATGACGTATATCAAGCCACGAAAAATACCGTTGTCTCTTTAATTGCCGATGGAGGCATCAAGTACTCCGGTGACATTACCAAAGCCATCGCAGCAGGAGCGGATTGCGTCATGCTAGGCTCGATGTTTGCTGGTACCGAAGAAGCCCCTGGAGAGGAAATCATTTACAATGGACGTCGTTATAAAACATATCAAGGAATGGGCTCCTTAGCCGCAATGAAACGTGGATCCGGAGATCGATATTTTCAAGACTCTTCTGTCGAAAGTAAAAAACTTGTACCAGAAGGCATTGAAGCACGCGTTCCCTTTAAAGGAAAACTAGAAGACGTGGTCTATCAACTCCTAGGAGGACTGCGTTCAGGGATGGGTTATTGTGGAACGAAATCGATTCAGGAACTAAAAGAGCAAGGCACCTTTGTTCAAATAACCAATGCAGGATTAATCGAAAATCATCCTCATGATGTTGAGTTAACTGCGAGTGCCCCAAACTATCAACGCTAAATTTCATCTATGAAAAAGAATCCCAAGACTTCTGTCAAGGGATTCTTCTATGATTGTGAACACTCAAAAGCAAGTACAATATAACACTTCACTTCGTAGCTCAAAATTGTATGGAATCAATCGCTTGGATTACTTCTTGATAAGTTTCCTTTGAAACCAAAGCATTATCAATGCAATTACATATCGACATAATTCGTGTAAGAGTAGGATGCTGTGTCTCAAAATACAAGCAAATATCGCGTACTTTTTGAGGCCGATGAATCAATTGATAAATAACAAGCCAATCTTCTAGAAGCATCAATTCGATGTTTCCAACAATAGGGTGAACCATTTTATCCCCTACAAGCATAAGCGAAGGATAATGAAACAATGCATCATCTTTAATAGATACCTTGAATTCCGCCATGATATCAATGGAAATATCCCCCATCTGATACATTTGAAAGTAGGTTGTTTGATAGATGCTGTTTGGCTCTTTTTCCACAGGCTTGGCAATACTACCTAGTAAGCGACTTGCTCTGATGTAATCCATTTGATCAACCAATATATCAATATCATGAACATCCACTTCCACTCCACGCAAATAAAGCATCATCGATCCACCGACAAAGTATTTGATGTGGTGCAATTCGAACAAATCTCTTATTTGCTGAATAGAATCCAAAAGACTCCGTTTATCGTTGTTCATACTTTTTTTACAAAGTCCACAAACAACTGCATTCCCGCAGTTGTTTTTTTTACGAAGGATTCTTTTGGAAGATTCCATGACTCTATCCCAGAAAACTCTACTTCCATCGTCCATGAAGTCCGCTCTCCCATGGATGCGAAATGATTCACGCATCGATTCCATACCGTTCCCATTTCGTATATCATAACCACTGTATGCGGATGTTCAATGGACTGTATTGTGTACTTCATTGTAAACTCACCTTCTGGACCCAAAAACACCAAATATCCGATGTTTCCCACAAGACTATGAGTTTCATGAATCCATTCAATGCGTTGTAACCCTTCTTCCCATAAGGGCATGAGCTCATGATTGATATATAGTTTACTCGAAACTTCAAGTGTGCAATCTAACACACAACTCACTTCATACTTCATCCTTGGTCTACCGTTTCTACTGGTAGAATATTTCGTTTACGTTTCGAAAGTATCACAATTAATAATAAACTCAATATTCCCATTACAACATAAGTAAAAATCGAAGATACCAACGAAATCATCATCCGTATTTGGATACTTGAAGAAAATTGAAAGTAGAGGAAACGAGTTACCCAAAAACTAAGAAACGATGTTATAACGATTGCTAAGTATAGTTTTGATACAGGAAAGTGATTTTGAACCATGTAGGAATAAATGAGGAGTCCACTAATCAACGAAATAAACGAAATAACCATTGCTAAAGCTACCGATATTGTGCTATTCAAAGCAAGCAATTGCATCCCTTGCTGCGGATTCCCAAAGCGTATAATAAAATAAAGAATATGATTGATGAGTCCACTTACAATCCCATAAATCATCGATAGAAGTGCTAATACTTTAAACACAGAAAAATAGGAAGGTTTTTTGGTTGGCTGACGCAATTGAGATCGATACAAAACAATAAAACCGATAAATGCGAGTACTTGTAATGGAATTCCATAGATCACATCAAATAAAACAACGATATCTTGAAATAGATTATAGTAAAATCGATGCAATAATTGTAGTACATCAAGCTGGTTTAAAACAATCAAAATCGTTTTTAACGTGTAATAGAATAGTAATATGCAACTAATTAAGACATACGTACGAGGAACATAACGTACAACTCCATCGATTTGCTCAAACATCTCATCGGAGTGAAACTTTTCATAAATAGACAATAATCCGTATTCGAGTGAAACACTAACAAAAGAGAAAAATATCACCACTAGTGTCATCCATATGGCTTCAGTCATAGAGGTAGTTAAGTAATAGATTCCTCCAGATAGTACACCAATGGCTAAAGAAAATAGAAAGAGAATGCCGACACGCTTCCATAGTCTGCGATGGTATTGTTTTAATGGGAGATCAATAATCGTTGCATTGATATATATCTGTTTCTTTCTAGCAATCATAAAATAGGAAAGAATCCCAGTAAACAACGAAAGAGAGACAAAAAGATTTGCAGGCAATATGAGTTCAACTTCCAAATAAGGCAGCTGAATAAAATACAAGGCAATACAAACAAGGGCGATGATTGTAAACATCTTTGAAGTAAATATCCCTCGTCTTTTTTGAATAGATTCATCGATGATTCGATCATTATATCGAATCAAAACTCTCCCAATGATGTTCACTGTCATCAAACCTATATATACCAACTCTACAATGATATCTGTGTAAGAGAGTGCCAGTTTGATTCCTAAGGAAACGAGTGCTAAAATTGAGATAATCCATAGAACCTGTTGTTTGATTTGTCCATTCGTCCATTGAATTCGTTCGTCCCTCATCGGTTAGTATCCTCCCAAAATAAATCATTTAGTGTGCGATCAAGTTCTTTACATATGGCAATACATAATTGAATGGAGGGGTTATACGCTCCTTGTTCAATGAGTAAAATGGTTTGACGGCTTACACCAATTTTCATAGCTAAACCCTCTTGTGAATAACCTTTCTCAATACGAGCAAGCTTCATATTTAAGTTCATTTCATCACGTCCTTATCGTAAATATACATTATAGCGTACAATATGTCAATTATATATTACATTTTAGAAAAAAAGAAACCAAAAAGATTGGTTTCAATTCAAAATAGTATCTATAATAGATTCAAGCTACTAGGCAAATCAAATCAACTATGTCTTCTACTAATGTGATGAAGTAGGAACTCCACACAGATTAAAAAAGTATTCTTACAACAATTATTATAAATGAAACAGATTACGCCTACGAAAGAAGAATCAATTATACTAGTCTTGGCTTCTTAGAAATCATCAAGTATAACGTTATTCCAAATAAAACACTACTCATCAATATCAATACGATTGGAAAGTAAGCGATTGTCGTTTTTTCAAATAATAACCCAGCTAGTGGAGTAAGCGCTCCAAATCCCAAATATCCAAGTGCCATTTGCAATGACACCATTTTACTTAATTGCTTCTTTTCAAAATAGACAGAATTTAAGAACATCATGTTGGGGTAAATTGGTGCACACCCTAGACCAAACAATCCGACAATAAGAAAGTACACCCATGTTTGACTAAAGTCTACAAACAATAAAAACGCCGATAAGACAATCAACGTTTGACCCAGCTTCACTAAAAACTGAGGACTTACTTTTGAAGATACAAACCCTGAAAGCAACCTACCTACTGTGAGTGCTAGATAAAAAGCAGTTGTATAAAGTGCAGCTACCGCGTAGCTGACGCCCTTTTCAATAAAGAAATAACTGGCAATCCATACCCCACCCAAGGACTCAATATGAACATAAAACAAGAAAATCAAGATACTAGGGATCGCTCCTTTTGTCTTTAAGATGTCTTTAAGTTGAATATGTGCATGTGTGTCTTCTCGTTCTTGTTTGGGTTCCTTGGCCCATAGTTTATGGGTGAAGAGTCCAATCAAGGCAATGGTAAGTAACATCAATCCCACAATGATATATCCATTTCTCCACGAATCTTGAGACAAGGTATACGCCATTACTGTCGGTCCTAAGGTTACTCCTATTCCATAGAATGAATGTAGATAATTCATATGCTTTGCTTCATAGTTTGCGGCTAAATAATGATTGAGTGATACGTCAATGGCTCCTGCCCCTATCCCTAAAGGTATTGCCAAAAAAAGCATTTGATAAAACTGATTTACTTGACTGATTAAAAGCAAAGCAGCACCAGTGAAAAAAACGCTAATAATCGCGATTTTCTTGGTTTCTAATAACCGAAGTAATCGCGGTGCATTAAAGGTTGCGAGCACAGACATGGAGTACACACAAATGGTCATAATCCCTAGTGTTGCTAATGGGACATTGAGTTCTTCCCTTATCAAATTCCATCCAGATCCTAGTAAGGCATCTGGTAATCCAAGCGCAATAAAGATGATATAAATCACAGCAAGTAAAAGTAGTTTTTTCTTCATACACTCTCCAAAATAGTCCAAAGAACTGATTCGATTATATCATAAACTTGTATTAGAAAGATAACAAAAAGTACATCGTTTGACGTACTTTCGCTTTATATTTACAACTACTGAACTTCTTTTGATTTGATTTTTTTCTTTCTTGAGCGCTTTGTCAAATAGATAACCAAAAATACCGTAGGCGTGATTACTACCGCCCAAGGAAGCAAAGCAACGAATGCTAAGATGATTACTCTAAAAAAACTGATTAAGGCATTGAACCCTAGTAAAAAGGAATAAACAATACTTTTCCCAAACGGCGCTTGTGCCGCTGCTTTGGAACCGTATATTGTGATATGGACTTCACTATAGTCCACCAAACTATCAAATACATTTAATTCTCCTTGAAGTTTAGAAATCAAAACTTCAAGTTGAGATAATCTTGTATTGATTGAAATCATTTCAGATAAAGTAGCTGATTCATACAATTCTAATAACCGAGTCTGTTCGGCTTGATAGGTAAGTACTTGTGTGGTCTTATCAAAATAGTTTAATGAAATGTCTGTAGCTGTCTTTTCGAATGAGGATACTTCATACTCTTGTCGAATGGCATCTAGTACACTATCAAGTCGCTGTGTCTTGATTCTCAACACTAAAATGGCTCTGGTTTCATTGATTTGTTCACTATCAACCCAGTCTTCTGCTGTAAGCAAGGATTTTACATCCGTCACAGCATTACTCAATATATCTGTGTAAACAGAAAGCGTTGCTTTATAAATAATCTTTCTACTGGGTGCTTGTTCACTTAATGTCACAAGGTTGCCAAACTCACCTTCTTGAGGTCCATTGTCAGTCATTTGAGAACAAGAAGCTAGAATCATGACTAAAATAATTACAAAAATACCAACCCATTTACGTTTTATACTCATTATTCGTCCTCCATTACAAAATCATTGTACCAATTATTCTTGTAAAATCAAGTCAACAATAATAAATATCAAAAATATATGTATAAAAAGAGGAGTGCAACTTTGCGCTCCCCGTAATAATACTATTGTTTTCGTGTTTCGAAATCTTTATCGATTTCTGCTTTCCAATCGTCTTTGATGCTCCCTTCATCACGAAGGTGAACGATGGCGGCATTCACTGCATCAAAGTTTTTCATGGTTCCCATACTATCATGGTGATAATTCGCTGCTCTATTTTCCTTAATACCATATGATCTTGCCGTTTCAACCGCGTCAATATTCGCACCGATGAAAAGAAACTCCCAGTTATAATCCGCTGTCTGATTTTTAATCATTTGCTTGATTTGTCGGCTAGTAAACTCAGTACTTGCATTTTCCATTCCATCTGTAATAATAACAAATAATACCTTCTCACTACGATTTTCATCTGTTGCATACTTTTGAATGGAACCGATCTTTTTGATTGAACGGCCAATCGCGTCTAGTAGCGCTGTGGACCCCCGGACAAAATACTCTTTCAAGGTTAAATCCGCAACTTCTACAAGGGGCAATCGATGATGGATGACTTCAAACTGATGATCAAACAATACCGTCGATACTTTCACTTTGCCTTCGATAAGTCTTTGTTTGTGTAACATGGAATTAAACCCTCCAATGGTATCTAATTCCAATCCTCCCATGGACCCACTTCTATCCAAGAGAAAAACGACTTCTGTAATTCCTGTTTTCATGAATTGGACCTCCTATTTCATTGATACCCTAATCATACCAAAAAGGAAATCACATAAGGTCGCATGAATTGCGACATTTAAAAAACGTGGACTACTCCATTTGTGAGCCCAACAAAGGTTGATCATAATCAAATAAAATGCTATTTATGGAATGAATATCATAAAGACGATGTAAGAGATGGTATTGAACGATTAAATCAAATTTACTACTGCGATTGAGTGCAAAACCGGCACTTTCCAATAAATCCTTGGTATCATCGAGTGACAAACGAAGTGCAAATGCAAAAGCAACAGCGGTTTGTTTGCTTGGTTTGTAGTCTTTGTTACTGCGAATTTTTGAAAATAATCTACGGTCAATATTGGCTCTTTTGTAAACGTCTACTTCCAACATACCCGATAATGCAATTTGTTTTAGTAAACGCTCGGAAAAAGTATCTTCTAATTCATTGATTTCATCAAGTAATGATTTGTGCCGATGAACAGACTCACTTCTTCTTATCGATGGATGGATGTGATTTTCCATGCGGTAAGAACTCGTTTCTATTACATCACGATCTTCTAAAAATGATTGAACAGAGTCTACTCGTTCTTTGGATATTCGATAGGACTTCTTATCATAAACAACCAAATACACCATCAAATCATGTAGATCAAGAAATTGCTTGATGGATTCAATGGCACACTCTAGAGCCTTATCTTTGGGATAACCAAAAACACCACTGGAAATCAGTGGAAAAGCAATGGATTCACATCCATGAACTCGTGCTAATTGTAAAGAATCTTGGTAACATTGACGCAAAGTACTTTCTTCCCCGTGATGCCCATCCACCCACAGTGGACCTACCGTGTGAATGACATGTCTTGCAGGCAATCCATATGCATTTGTTATTTTTGCACTTCCTGGGGAAATGGACCCTAATTGCTTGCGCTCCATTAACAATTGTTCCCCAGCTGCTTGATGGATAACTTGATCGACCCCTCCGCCAATGATGGGCAGAGTATTCGCCGAGTTTACAATACAGTCTACTTTCACTTTTGTGATGTCTTGTCGAATAATCCATAATGGCATATATTTGTTCTCCTACCAAGTGATTTATTTCATAGTATCATATTTGTACTCCTTTTTAAATGTTTGCCAAAGATATCCTTAACTTACGTATTCCAAACTTGTATTTTATTGTAAAACAGTCCTTGATTTGATATGATTAGTTCGTATAGTGAAGGATATGTGAATCACTTGAAAAGGAACCCAAAATGACCCAACCCATTGAGAAACCAAAAAGAAGAGTTCGATATTCTGGAACTCATCCCAAAACATTTGAAGAAAAATATAAAGAACTTCAGCCTGATAAATACGAAGAAACCATCGCTAAAGTCATTCAAAAAGGCAATACTCCTGCTGGGATGCACCGTAGTATTTGTGTTCAAGAAATATTAAACATTCTACAAATCAAACCAGGACAAACTGGTTTGGATTGTACGTTAGGCTATGGGGGTCACACCCAAGAAATGCTTGCTTGTTTACAAAAGAGCGGACATCTCTATGCCATCGATGCAGATCCTATCGAGTTGCCTCGTACGAAAAAAAGATTGCATGATTTGGGATATGGGGAAGACATCCTTACCATCGAATCTTTAAACTTTAAAGAAATCGATGCATTGGTGGAACATACAGGACCTTTTGATTTTATCTTGGCTGATTTGGGAGTATCCTCCATGCAAATTGACAACCCATCTAGAGGATTTTCCTTTAAGATGGACGGTCCTCTTGATTTACGAATGAACCCCCAGATTGGTATTCCAGTTTCTAAGAGATTAACCGAATTGTCATATGATGAATTGGTGTCAATCTTACAAGAAAACGCCGATGAACCAAACGCAGAAGTCATTGCAAAAGCCACTTTGCGTTTTCTAAAGACAAGTGGGACCATCGAAACTACCTTACAACTCAAACAAATCATTGCAGATGCATTGTTTCATATCCCCATTCATCTACGAAATGACGAAATTAAAAAAGCTTGTCAGCGATCCTTTCAAGCTCTTCGTATTGATATCAATCATGAATATGATGCATTATCAGCATTGTTAGATAAATTACCCGATAGTTTAGCGAAGAACGGCAGAGTTGCCATACTTACGTTTCATTCTGGAGAAGATCGTCTGGTGAAAAAGAGCTTTCAATCCCTCTTCCGTCAAGGCGTCTATCAAGAAATTGCACAAGAGATCATTCGCCCTTCCATGGAAGAGCAAAATTCCAATAGTAGAGCAAGATCTGCCAAACTTCGGTATGCCATCAAAGCATAATCACTTATCAAATTCCTTAGGAGGTAATCATGAAAGCAAATGAATGTTGGGCCCTTTTTTGTACCGATTCGCACATTCCTTATACAGCATGGCAATTTGGAGCAGTTCCAAATAAACTCGCATCTCTTGTTCTAGAAGGGACCAAACAAGCTACCGCTTCTTTGCATCAGCTATACCTTGATACTTTCGAACCAATGCCTCAAATTGGTGATTTCAGTGTAATCTTAAACTCAAGTGATGAGGCTGTGTGCATCATTCAAACCACCAACGTTCAAATATTACCATTTAAGGATGTAACTCCTGAAATGGCAATGATTGAAGGAGAAGGTGATAAATCCCTTGATTACTGGAGAGAAGTTCATCTCGAATTCTTCCAAGAAGAAGCTGCGACCATTGGAAAAACCTTTGATGAAGATATGTTAGTCATTTTCGAAACATTCAAATTGGTATTCAAACCCCAATAAAACAACACATTAAATCCAGCCTCGGTCTTTTCTGCTCTATCATTATAAACTTAAAAAATACCCTGTAATAGACCTTTTCAAAGTGTCCATTTTACAGGGTATATTTTGTTTTGGTATGATTTTTATATCAATGGTTTATAAAGTTGATTTGCGACCTTAAGAAATACAATTCGAACCATTCAAAACCATATGTAAACTAATTGTCCTAAAATATAAATGAAAGAATGATCGTAACTCCAACCATCAATACATTCACATAACTATGCATGATCATGGGGTAAATAACACTTTTGGATTTTTCATAACAATCTCCGTAAAAATATCCTAATCCGATGGCATAAAACACTTGTTGTAAGGAGTAGGAAAGTCCAAATGGTTGAAATGAGAATTGAATATGCGCGATACCAAAAATGACTGCTGCGAATAACACCGCAAAACTTAAGTGCTTGTCCACTCTTTTGCTTGAGATGAATGTCACAAAAATGGTAATCGCAAACGCCCTAAAAATAAGTTCTTCTGATGGGCCCGATAACAACAGCTGAAATCCTAAGTAGCCTATTATATTTCTAGCATTTAATGGATATTGGAAAGCCCCAAATCCATCAAGTAACAAGATGACTGTAAAAGCAATAATCGTGTAAAGTGCGAAAATAATCATAAACCGTTTTAGATACTTAATCCCTACCTCTTTGTTTCCTATGCCTAAATGGAAATTCATTGGCTTAAACTTTTTTATAATGACAATAATAATGAGGAAAATAAGTGCTTGAATGATATGGTGGACGCTGATCCACATGAAAGCACCATCGGGGTCAATTGCGTCATAGTTGAACATATTGGCAACCCATGTCCCTACTCTTGGTATAAATAGTAGAACGATTGCTAAAAGCAACACTTTCAAAATAGTAAACACTTTTTTCAACATGGATACCTCTTATCAATTCTTATATGATTTTGTAGACTACGTTATGTTTCATTATACCTTGATACTACAAAATAGTAAACCTAGTAAAATGCATTGCCTTCGAATCCATCTTGTACACATAAATTCCCTCTTTCATTTTTATAGACAAATTAGGCAATCTCTATCCACTTGAAAATTTAGAATGATTAATATCTTTATGGAAAATAACATCGGTATGTTTAAGGTATACGGGATTAATACAATTTAAGCACCCTTGCTTCAAATCTTGTAAAATATGATCAATCTTTAAGAATTGTCTTCTTATACGTTATACAAAGAGTGTGTAATATCACATTATTACGATACTTTTTTACTTATAAATAACGATTCAAGTCCCTGTGTAGATTTACACTAATCCCAACCGTAATGAGTCAAGTAAATACAATGGACAGTTAATATAGAGACCGTATGTTATTTTCTGCTAGCGTTTCATTGCTAATCGAAATTATTGAACTAATAAAATCGCTAAGCTTGTGATTATCATTAAAAAACCTAATATCAACGCAAATATCCATCCATATTGGTATCTTTTATCATCTCTATGTATCAATGAAAAGTTCTTTTTATTCAAACTCCAAATACCATTAAATAAGCAAAAGATGCCCATATTGAGTCCCAATATTACTTCATCATTACCACAAACTATGCGTAATGTAAGAAATGCAATTAATATCGCAACATTGACACTAATGTAGACGAACTTATTTTTTTTTGGTGGTGTAAATTTATACATCTTATTCTCCCTCTCAAAAAATTCATGTTTGTTTCGTTTCATTAAATAACCATCTTGCTATGTCAAAAACTTTAATACCACTATAATCCAAAAACTAATATATATATAATCTTTTTGAAATATTCAATCTGGATAATTAATCTCAAGACTAAGTTTATATTCATGTTTTGGCAGTGTTGTATACTTTCATGGTAATCGCATAAATGGTTGAGCAAACGTGCAAATTGTTCGGTAATCTTTAAAAACTGAAATGAGAATAAAAAAATTCCGATACGATTGTATCAAACCTATGCTTCTACAATGTGTGAGGATCCTATTTTAATACAATTTGGCGCCTCCAGCTAAAATCTCGCGCCCCGCTTCTTTTGGGTGTCTTAGAAGAAATTGCAAAATCAATCTTAACTTACTCGGATGGTTCGTTTCCGGCAAATGAAAACCAAATAGGTGTCAAGACTTGAAATCAGATCGAAATGAATATGGTTTGGATATATCTTATTTGATGATTCTATAAATGTCACCTTTGATCATTATTTCATCACTGTTGTTCAAAAAACGTGCCGAACCGCAAAGCATGGGGAATACTCTTTGTTCCTTTCCAGTATCATCAAATACAACAACAGCTGTAACATATGTGATTGCCAAGTATAAGGTATCAGTACTTAATGAAAATCCAATAATATAACCATATACTGAACTCGTTACTTCTCTTTTGGAATGCTTACCCTTTATGGTTTCTGTGATTGTTTGTGAGCTAATCTCTTTGATTGTTTTTGAAAAGTCTTTTGATAACACTTTAACTGAATAATTACCTAAATAATTGATATAAAATAAATCCTCCTTTGGAGAATACTCGACTTGACTAGGGGAATTCTCTAATTCTATTTCGTTGCATTCGACAAAGTCGCTATTGAGAATACGTACGAAATACCGATTACTACTTCCTCGTTCGAAGCCAAATAGATAATAGAGATTGTGTTGTTTTACAAAATGAATTTGACTGTAGACTTCATTTAGTCGACTGTATATGTTTTCATAAGAGCCATCTGCTAAATCTATCTTCACCAAATGAGATAGCAAAGTATCAACATATACAATATTGTATAGGTATTTTCCGCAAAGGCTGAAGCAGAGATTTTCATCTTGAGGCTGTGAACTCCCTTTCATCTTCACTACATATTTAAGTTTCAATGACTTGGTATCATATACTCCAATTTTTCCCGCAGTACCCTTTACAACCAAAAGCGAATTGTCTTCATTTAAGAAAAGTTTATCTCCATACGGAACATCTTGAAATTTTGTAATTAGGTCAGTAGTTTGATAATCGTAAACATATATAGATTCGGAACTGGTGCCAAAATAGGACTTCTTATCTCGTGTAGATACCCCCGAGTGACTACGTTTTAGTTTTTTTATAGGTCTTTCTGAAATCATCATAATCCTCCATCATTGCATGCAATAGAACTGCTACCATTCTCTATAATATATCCATCTTACTTTCTATTATACCTCTTGCCAATTCATTAATCCATCCTGTTCATGAATACGATAGCATGAAATCGTTCAAATGTTAGGTAATCGTGTAAATGGTTTGGTAATCGTTATTTGGTTAGATAGCGATAAAATATCTGACCTGTAAAAACTCCGATTTTAGCTCAAAATATCATTCTGAAATTGGCAGATAGGGATATAACGCCCTTTCTGCAAAGAAAAAAGGCCTAATACATTTCGTATCAGACCAGTGCAAACTAATGGTGGAGCTGACGGGGATCGAACCCGCGACCTCTAGCGTGCCACGCTAGCGCTCTCCCAGCTGAGCTACAGCCCCATTAGGAATATTTTACTCGATTATTAGATGGATTGCAAGCACATAACTATTCGTATAAGAAAAGGGGACGACGATTCGTCCCCTTAAATAATTATTTATAATCCGCACTTTAACTGTGCATTACAGTTCGTACAAGTATGACATCCGCCTAAATCTTCAACGGTTCCTTCTGAGCATATTGGACAAATATCGCCAATCTCAACACCAATATTTTTACCTGCTTTGCTTCGCAAATGCAATTGGCTTTCGGACTCTTTTTGTACTTTTCCTTTTTCTACTTCAATTCCCATATCTACCAAATCAAGTTGAACAGCAGAAGTATCGTCTTTCTTCAAGGTCAATACTTGAGTGTCACGACTTCCATCAACATAGACCGTTCCACCTTTGGCACCATTCTTATAGAGGTATAAATAGAGTTCTTCTACTTGTTCTACGCTATATCCTTTGGGTGCATTCACGGTTTTTGAAATCGAGGAATCGACCCAACGTTGGATAATACATTGCACATCTGCATGTTCTTGAGCGGTTAAGTCCATCGCAGCAACGAAGATATCTGGCAATCGTTTTCCTCTATATTCTGGATGCATTTGCAAATAGGTTTCGACGATTGGAGCGTCTACTTCCATGTATTTTCCTAAGCGTCCACTTCTGAAATACTTAAATGCAAAGTAAGGTTCCAGTCCTGTGGATACTCCAACCATGGTTCCTGTAGAACCGGTTGGGGCGATGGTTAATAAATGAGAGTTGCGAATTCCGTGTTGGAGTACGCCATCTCTAATTTCTTTTGGCATTTTCTTCATATAACCAGATTCAATGAATTTTGCTCTCGAGCCATATTGTTCTAAGAAGGGGAAAGAGCCTTTTTCTTTGGCCAGATCAATCGATGTTTGGTAGGCATTGATAGCAATGAATTTCATTAAGTGTTCCACAAATTCATTTCCAAATTCCGACCCATATCGGATATTACAATAAATTAATAAGTCATGCAAACCCATGATTCCTAACCCAACACGACGTTCCCCTAATGCTTGACGTTTGTTTTGGTCAAGGAAGTATGTCGTACGATCAATGACATTATCTTGCATGCGAACACTTGCGCGAATTGTGGTTTGAAGTTTATTCCAATCCACTTGTTTCTTTTTGTGGTCGACCATGTTTGATAAATTAATCGCAGCTAAATTACATACAGAATATGGAGCGAGTGGTTGTTCTCCACAAGGATTGGTGGATACGACTTTTTGATTATATCCTAACGCATTGGTCATATCATTGGCGTTATCAATAAAGAAGATTCCTGGTTCCGCTGAATAAGTTGCACAAATATTAATCAGGTTCCATAACTCTTTAGCTTGAAATGTTTTATAGGTACGAACGCCATACCCCATCTTTTCCCATTCACGGACATCGCCCACATCACGCCATTTTTCGTCATATGCGGCTTTCTCACCTTTGGTATAATTATCAATATCTGGGAAGCGCAATTCATACGTTAAGTCCTTTTCAACAGCTTCCATAAATTCTCTAGTAATCGCTACAGAGATATTCGCTCCATTGAAATATTCTGGATTTTTAACTTCATAACGCCCCTTATATAATAAGAACTCTTTGACTTTGCTAAATACGGATGGTTTTAAAGAACCTGGATTCTTTTCTTCAACGTCATTTAACATCTCATACATTTCAACTTCATCAGAAGAAAGTGGGATAAACTTAAGTTTTGCTTTCGCTTCTCTGACAATATCTTCATCCTTAATCGTGTCGATTAAGAACTGTAAGATTCTTGGATTTTGCATTTTAGAAATGATGAATTCGATGATATCTGGATGCCAATCCGCCATCATAATCATTTGTGCACCACGACGTGATCCACCTTGCTCGACTAAATTGGTTAATTGACTTAAATCTTGAAGCCAACTTACTGCACCACTTGATTTTCCGCTGACTCCTTTTGCTAAGGAGTTTTTAGGACGAAGAGTTGAACCGTTTGTTCCTACTCCGCCACCACGGCTCATAATTTCCATGACTTGTTGGCGATGATCACTGATTCCTGCTCTTGAGTCGTGAATATAGGGCATTACAAAGCAGTTGAAGTAGGTTACCGCACTTTGACTGCCCGCGCCAAACAAAACACGCCCTGCAGGCACTAAGTTCATTTCGGCAATTTCATGATAAAACTCTTTTACTTTATCGACTGTTTCGCCAATCCCTAAGTTATTGGCTACCCGATGAGCGATTTGCTCATAATAGATTTCCATGGGTTTATCCACTGAATTTTTTAAACGGATGATTTCTCCGCTTGGAAGTACATCAATTGCAATCCCAATGTATTCTTCTTCCAGTTTGATATGAACTTTATCCCCTTCAATGGAAGTAATGTATCCAATTCCTCTAGTTGGGAACTTCGGATCATCTTTGACTACGCAGACAACTAAATCTCCATTGCCTAGTGTGGTATGGTTAATGTCTTTTTGGGTATAACGATCCAGCATAACAAGACGTGAGACGCCTTCAAAGCTTCTTGTCATTGATTTATCAATCAAAAACAAATGCGGAAAATAGGAGGAAATGTCTTGGTTTAATTTTTCGATGAGCGTCCAGTCGTATTTATGCATAATGTATACTCTCTTTTCTGTATTGTTTTTAAAATGTTATTACCATTATACTACAAACCGTTCTTACGGCAAGTATGAAAGTTATTTTCATAAGTAACCTTTTTTATCACAATCTATCATGCTAAATCAACCACTATAAACATGTAACGATTTATGAAAATATTCCATATTCCATTCTATCGGAAACATTCTACATTTACAGGTTTCAAAATGAATGCTTGTTTATTCTTTTTTCAACTTCGCTTTTTTGATGAACTGAATGAGGTAATAAACAGGTAGCCCTGATAAAATCACACCAAGACCAATCAAAGAAGGAACAACATTCATCACAAGTGTTGCTGAAAGCACACCCAAAAGCATCACGATTGTAATAATTGGAACCACTGGATATCCCCACATCTTGTATGGACGAAGATACTCTGGATGACGTTTTCGAAACAAAAAAACGGAAAAGATGATCAGTGTATTAAACACCAATCCACCAAACGCAACCAAGGAAACTAAATCTGCTAATTCAAAAACCAATAAAAGGATACTAACTACAGCAGAAGCAATGATACTTATGTATGGTGTTTTTGTCTTGGCATCAATTTTACCAAAGGCATCAATAAACGAGCCATCTTTTCCCATTGCATAATAAACTCGAGGAAATGCCATAATACATCCAGACAACGCCCCAAACACACTAATTAACATCGTTAATAGCACAATAATCATGCCAGCTTGCCCTAAAATAGTAGCTGCTGCTGTGATTCCTAAGTAAATATTCCCCGCTTGAATGTTATCAACAATCGTTCCAAATGGAATCACTCGAACAATCGAAATGTTATATAAAATATAAAGTAAAATCACAGAAACAATGGTTAACACCAATGCTTTTGGCAAATTCTTTCCTGGATTCTTCATTTCCTCTGTTAGGTTATTCAGATTGGTCCATCCTTCGTATGCCCAAAGCGTTGCGACAACTCCAAAACCTAGCATCCCAATTACCCCAGCAAACCCAACATTTTCAAGTGTGATACTAAAATCGACTTGTTGTGTTCCTAAGAACAAACCAAGGATTAACACCAAAATAATAGGTATGGCTTTCACCCAAATAAATACTTTTTGAATAGAAGTCCCCAGTTTTACCCCGAAGTAATTCACGACGCTTAATCCGATAATCAATCCAGCAGCGATTATTTTTTGAGCACCACTTGATAATACATCTCCTCCTAATGCCGGTATGACATTGGATAAAATCTGAGAAAATGCGATGGCAAGTGCAGCGATGCTTCCAGAACTCGCTAAGATGAAGTTCGTAAACCCACCCATAAACGCTACTTCTTTTCCATACGCTTCACGCAGATATACATAGTATCCACCACTATAAGGAAGTGATGTCCCTAGTTCCGCATACGCTAAACTCGAAAACAAGGTGAGTACTCCACCAATTAGCCACACCAAGATGGCTAACCCCACGGAAAAGCCTGTAAATAACAACACATAAGATCCAATAAAAAAGATACCAGACCCGACCATAATTCCTGTTAAAATGGAAACTCCACCAAACAAGCCGATTTCTTTTTTGAGGATTGGTAATGATTCGTTCGACATTTTATCCACCTATTTCTTTTTTTCTACTTCGAATTATAACAATCATTTCTCAAGATGACAAACGATTAACACTATTAATTTTCAATTCTAGTCACTTTTTTTGAATTGTAAACATCAAGAAAACATTAGAGATTATTTTCCTACATTAATCATTATTAATTTATGTCCTCCCATCAATCATATTTTAGAGTCTACGATGACAAAAGCATGATGTGATTTTCTTTATTCACTAAAAAGAATAACCCAAAATACATGCGAAAATATCTAGGCATATGAAGTGACTCTGTGTTACTTAGTTGTGGAATGATCACGTTTCATTTCCATCCGTTGTTCATTTTCTTGAACACGGAAAAGAACAATTCTTGCAATTAAATCCCAAGGCATTTCTTGGCTAAGGAGAAATTGAATGGATCCTTTTGCGTGTTTATATGGTTGTAAAGATGCTTCAAATGCTTCTACTCCACTGCTTCCAGGATAAAACCCAATGTGCTTGGAAAATGCCGCAAAATGGACCAAATTCCCATAATATTCAAATGTTGGAATCTGGTAATTTATCATTTCTTTAGCAAGAGGTGCGTGAAGTTTGATAAGCGATTGTAACAGAAGCAAACGCTCCTTTGTCAATCCATCAAATAGTTCAATGTACTCTTCAATCGTTTGAAAGCCAGGACTAGTTGTTTTCATAGTTGCTTCCTCCATTTATTGATTTTTTCTTCAGTATTGCAGTGCAAACAAGAAAAACCACTCCTATTAAAAAGGCATATGCACTCATATCAAATAACAACAAAGGACTTCTTTCATACAAAAATCCACCTAACAAAGGCCCCACAACCATTCCAATGGATACAAATGATTGCCTTACTCCCATAATCGCTCCATACTTGCCATCTTTTACATTATAGGCAATATAATTTTGTTCTAGTGGGTGGTGAATCGTTCTTAACACAATGTAAATCATGTATACTGTATAAATTACCAGCAGAAACGCTGTTTCACGGAACACATAAAACACGATAATAGCACTACATATATGCAAGAGCGCAAGGACTCCAAGTTGACGTTTAAATCGTGAGACAAATGGTACGATCAAGACACTTGCCAACAAGGAAACGATTCCCGAAGCCATCACAAATGTACCTAGTTCTTGTGGATTATACCCAAGTTCATCAAAATAAACATCGATGTACTTACTTAAATTAATACCACCGATGGTCATTAAGACCAGCGCCCCAAAGAAAAACAACAAACTTACGTCAATTTTGGTAATTTCTTTCAAGCCTTGCCAAATAGACGTTTGTTTCTTTGTTTGCGAATGAATAAAGGGTTTATCTTGAAACAACCACATGATTACCAAAATATATCCAATGTTTAATACCGATTGATACAAAAATACCATCGATAAATTAGATGTCGCTAAGAGTGAAGAAATCATTGGATTGGTGGCGATAAATCCTCCAATCCAATAACCAGCAGACGCCCCCAAACCAACAGAAGCTGCAGTATATGCCAGATTCTTTGCACGTGTTGTCAAATCTGACTCTTCAATGACATAGCTTGTCAGCAAGGTTACGGCACTCGATACACCAAATCCACTGATAAAACGAGACATTACCATCAGTATGGAATTATTCATGAACCCAAATCCAAACTGACCAATGCTATATAGCAATAACCCAATCACAATATATGTTTTCTTTTTCCCACGATCACTTAATATTCCCCATAGCGGCGCTCCAAACATCATTCCCAAGCTCATTGCAGCAAAAAAGACACCAAACATGTAGTCAGGAATTCCTTGTCCCCTCACAAAAGATGGTGTCACAGGATGACCTAGATTATGAACAACTCCTTGAATAAAATAAAACAAGATGGCAAAAATAATCGATTTTTTCATAGTAACCTCAAATAATTAGATAACACTTATTGTACTATAACATTCTACTTTTGTTCGCTTTGTTCTCTTATATCTGTAGTTACAACAAAGATGGACCCTTCTAAAGAGTATCCTAATTTTTGATAATACCCATCCACATCAGACATAACATAGACTATGTCATTGGGATAATCTTGTTTGACTCTATCCATCAATGCTTTCCCAAGGTGGTTCCCTCGCACTTTTGAATGAACCAATAAATCATAGATGTAAATGCCATAGCCAAAATCATTCACACAGCGTACATATCCAACACATTCCCCATCCTGGATGACTAGATAGACGATTGATTTCTCCAAGGCATTTGCATATTTTTGTCGATTTTCTCCCAAGGTATAATCAAACCAATCCTCCCCTTGAGCAACGATCAAATTGTGAAGTAGTGGTTCATATTGAGAAACATATTGGACAATATCCATACATTGATCACCCCATCTATATACTATCATACCTCTTTTGAAAACCAAGGGTTGGATGAATTTTATTGTACATTCATAAACCATCACTTCGATCGTGGAGAAAACTAGAATAATTTCTTGATGTTAATTACTTCATTTTGAGTCTATAACACCATTCAAAGAAATCTGAATTGTTGTTACTCGGAAGTAATCTCTCCTCGATTAAAACAATAACTATCACTAAATTGATGACTTATGAATCACTTGTTCAACTAAGCTTCCTTATTGTTCTTTTGAATAAACATTAATTTATACATCCAATCAATCCCTGCAAAATCACTACACTTTAAAATTACATTCGCCTAATAGCCCTTTATGAATCGCTATGTGTGATAAAGTAGCGACCCCATAAAAGGGGGGTTGAAACTAATGATAAGAAAAAGACTAGGGATTCCCTAGTCTAAATCGTCTTTCATTATATATGTTTGGATGCTTACTGGTTTGCAATAATATCTTCAATGATGGCTGATATTTCTTCAATCACTTCGCAAAGCGTGGTGTCTGTGGTCAAATCCACGCCAACCATTTTTGCTAATTCAAGTGGTGTTTTTGTACCACCTGCTTTTAATACATTAATCCAATCTTGAGGCAAAATCTCCTTGTTTTCGATTAGTCTGGACACTTTAGTGCCTAGAGTAAGTCCGGCGGAATATGTATACGGATATAAACCCATAAAATAATGGGGTTGTCTCATCCAGGTTAAACCTGCCCATTCTGGGATTTCCACTGCATCTCCCCAAAACTTCTTTAACACATCTAGTTTGATATTTTTGAGAATATGAGCGGATAGGGGTTGCAAACTATCCACTTTATTATACACTTCTCTTTGGAACGCGGCTTCAAGCAAATGAGTCACAAAGTTATGATAATATGTCCTGGAAATCATGACAGATTGTAACCATGTTTTTTCTCTTTTTGATTTCGCATTCTTGATTAAATGATTCGCCATTAACAACTCATTGGTTGTGGATGGTGCTTCAATAAAATACATGGATGGTCTTGTGTTCAAAATACTTTGATTCGCATTGGCATATTGGAAATGTCCTGCGTGACCAATCTCGTGTGCTAATACCATTACTTCATCCATCTGACCATTCCAATTAATCAAAATATAAGAAGTTGATCCATATGGAGAAGAACAAAAACCTCCCGTAGACTTCCCAAGACTTTGAGGAAAATCGATCCATCTTTCTTCAAAAGCACGCGATACAATTTGATTATACTCACTACCCAAAACAGACAATCCTTCGATCAATAAACGCTTGGATTCTTCTATCGATACTTTGGGTTCAAACGTCGGATCCACAGGGATTTTTAAGTCTGCGTAGGTCAGTTTATCGAGTCCATGGACTTTCTTTAATAGAAGTGCATATTTTCTCATTGCCGGCGCAAGTTTTTCCATAATCAAATCAATCTGACGGTCCATGAAATCTTTGGATACTTTTTGATCATGGAGTAAATAATCGAATACGCTTGGATATCCTCGTAGTTCAGACATGATTTTTTCTTTTTGAACATGAGCTTGATAGTTACTTGCAAACCCATGTTGGTATTCGGAAAGTTTTTGATAAAACGTTTCATAAGCATTTCTTCTAACGAGTGTATTTACATCGTGTTCATATTCATTTTCAAACAAGGTAAATGAGTTGGGATATGTGATACCATCCACAAGAAAATCATTAAATTTCATATCGGCTAGTTTAAAACGATTGTAATTGACATAAGATGCGTTTAACACCGGCGATAAAGCAACCAATGTTTTTTCGACTTCTGGGATCAATGTGTGATTTTTGTCTTCAATTAAATCTTTCAAATAGTATCGATTATCATCGCTTAGTTCCGCCGCTGCTAATAACACTTCATTATCTACTTGTTTTAACTCGTTTGTTAAGAATGCTACCTTTTTAGAAATACTTTGGAAACGAATCATCGCTTTCCCTTGACGCATTTGGTTTTCTTCAGAAATGGAATCAGAACTCGCTTGTAAGGAACTGTATGCTCCAATTTTTGTCAATCTTGCTTGAATATCTTGAAACGCAGTAAGAGCTTCATTGATTAATTCTTTGGAATGTAGTTTGTTCTCATACTTCGCACAAAATAGATCCACATCATGTTCCACTACATCAAATGCTTCTATATATAATTCTTCTTTCTTGAATAGGTTGGTCATATCCCATGTGTATTTCACATCGAGTTCATGACGTTTTGGTAATTGCTTCTTCAATTTAATCACCTCTATAAAAGATTATAACATAGGTATTACTCAAGATATTGTTTTGATTGTTAAAAATGGATCTGGGATAACGAATCCCAGATCCAATAATCATATTAGGTTTGTGGTAATGCCCATTAAAAACCAATATGCACACTCCGCATTATTGACTTGCGTAATGATGGTTCTTCATTTATTCTAATCGCAGTTTCATATATCTTTTGGATGTGTGATTGAAATTTTGGGACTATTTGTTTCAAATTTAGTTTAATAACGAACTCTTTTTAAAAAGAAGGAGTATGAGTGATTGACAGTCCTAGTTGATTGTTCTATGATAAAGATATAAGGGAGGTTTTTGAATATGAAAAAAGTTCTTATTTTGGTTGCATTGTTGCTATTTGGTTGGCAGCTGCGTACTCTCCATCTAGCGGCGGAAGATTTATACTATCCGTTTGATTCAATTACCATTGTGGAAGCATTCAAGTTTGAAGTTCAAGTCTTAAGTGCTTTAGATTCAGAGTCGTTACTATATGGTTCGGTTGAGGTAGATGATGTTTTAACGATTTATGTGGGAACATTATCGTTCGTTGCCAATGGGGTTCCTTCTTCTGGTTCAGCGAATATCATAATTGTTTCTAAATCCGATGGAACGGATTTGGTCCGTTTCTTAGTGAATAACTATTCTTTCTATCCTGATGTGTCTCGTTCTTGGGGTTTTGCCTCGCATATTCTGATCGATCCGTTAGTTGGAGTACATAAGGACTTGTCGATTGTTTCTCAAGAACTTATTGTAATCGAAAATATTGCTTTAGGAACCTGGAGATTCGTTGATAACAAGGGTGGAGTGTTTGAGGCATTACCTAGTAGTTTTATGATTGAAACGGATTTATCAATTCTGATTTCAGCGTATACAGGAAGTGGGGAATAACGATGAAAAAGATTCTATTGTTTGGTTTGATTCTGTTATCTTTGCTCGTCTTGGTTGGCTGTACAAATAACCCCCTCAATAAAGACACCACGACGCCTTCTTCAGAGTCAATCCCGTTAAATCAAAATGCATTACTTGATTCCATTTCGAATGCCATCAAAGAAGCATTTGAATAAGCATTGATCATCAAAAAGATGGGTCTCCACATGGAGAAGCCCATCTTTTTTATTGCTGCTTCATTTTTAGTTTCAGATAGAATAAGACTCCAATCTCGGTTCAAAAAATCATCACGAAAAGGATAGGTCGAATATTTGCACAAAAAATAGGCCTGATTATTGTATCAGACCTATTCTAGCTAGATGTCCAAGGTAAAGAGTTATAGTACAGTTTGTATACCCCTATAAAATAGCTTTACAAAAGTGAATTTCTATATTGACTATTGTATTTTCCCTATACAGTCTAATTTCTTAATAGCCTCCTCATTCGATTCTGACAAAATCTATGGTGTTTCTATTGAGCCTGTCGTAACAGCATAATAAAAGTCTCGCATCATCACTTGATTTGCAATGGTAAATTCGATTTGAACGCGAACCAAATACATAGTAGAAGGGACTAGTTGGTCAACTTCCCATTCTCCCCATAGATTGGAAGAATAGATGACTTGATTTTGATAAAGTAACTCCATGAACTTGAAAGTTCCAATTTGATCGGGGTCTTGAAGGGTTGGGTGAATGGTTAATCCTTGTTCTGAAACATCCACAGCCTCAAGCCATATATTCGGTAATCTCTTTCCATCTTGTAAAATATGATAACGATATGTCGCAACTCCATAAGATCCAAGCCATCCAGGAGTGAAATCAGAGGCTTGCTCGACTGTCCCTTGTGAGCGAACAAACGTGATCAAATTTCTCTCCGTTTCGAAAGCGTCTTTTCCAATCCATTGAAGATGATTAGGTAATATAAAAACAGACAGATTTTGACAACGAAGAAAGGCTCCTTCCCCAATGGTTTGGATGGATTCAGGTATCGTAACCGAAGTCAAATGTTTCATACCAGAAAAAGTGCGGTTGCCTATGTGCAATACGAGTCGGTTTTGAATATGAGTAGGAATGACAATGCTTGTTATCGAAGAATCTCCAATGTATCGAAGTAACCTAACATATCCGGAAGAATCAATTTGATAGATGTAGTCTCCTTCATAAAGGATTTGGTTGGCATCCCATATAATTGCTATCGGCTTTGACTCATACTCGACCCATTCATCGTGCCAAGTTTGTGGCTGATTGGTCGCTTCAACGTAAATGGTTAAACTAACGTGGAAATCGTTCCCCTCTTCAAAAAGCATCCTAGAAAAAGCATAATATCCAATGGTTTGAACCGAGTTGGGAATAAAAATCTGTGCTAGCTTACGTGTTTTACTGAATGCTTCTCGCCCAATAGATTGAAGATCGCTCGATGAAGAGATGGAGAAAGTGGTTAATTCGGACGCGCCATCAAAGGCATAATCACCAATGATTTGAACAAAGTCAGGTAGATAAAAAGCTTGTAAAGAAGTTGTATTCTTGAATGCTCCTTCTTGAATTTCCAGAAGAATCGAGTTTGGAGCAATCTCAAATGTCTCTAATTGACTACATCCTGCAAATGCATAAGCTTCAATGGTTTGTACAGATGATGGCAACGTGATTTTAGTAATATTGGTTTGAAACTCAAATGCGCTTGCGCCAATCACAGAAACAACTTTTCCTTTAACCATTTGTGGAATATCGACTATACTATGATCCCATTCGCCAAGATACTTGATTAGAGTAGCTTGACTCTGGTTCACTTGGAATAAGAATCCGGATTCTATGACTAAAGATTGTGCATTGAAGTATACTGGTCGGTTATGTGGATTCCAATCTGGGTTCCAGTTGGTACCAATCGCATTGTTTTCAACCAAAATGATGGCTTTGGGACAATCCGCAATTCCTTGCATTTGAATCTCTTCAACTAAACGAGGAATAATAATCCATTGTAATTCGATAACACCAATTATCGAATGAGTTTCAATGCGTTTTAAAGATTTTGGTAAAACAATGGACTGTAACTGGCTCACGTATGCTAATGTATAAGACTCGAGGGTTTGGACCTGAGAAGGAAATTTGAACTCCCCAGTCATGCCATCACATTGGTAAAATGCATAGCCCCCAATCGTAAGGATGCTTTCTGGTAATAAAGGGGTTTGAAAGAAAGACGATGCTTCAAACACATGAGCCCCTAAATGCCGTAATTGCGACTGTTCCTCAAAAAGTATTACCTCGATGCCCGAATCATAAAAAGCTGAATCACCAATGGTTTGAACGGTCCTCGGAATGTGAAAAATCTTGATTTGTGTTTGAAATGAAAATGCGTGCGAATGAATGCTTATTACTGGTTTCCCTTGAATCATCTCGGGAATGTTCAGTTGGTCCATGCTATCTCCTACAAACCCAAGAACACTCCACCCATTCTCATCGGGTAGGAGCATAAAATCATCGATGATTTCAATGGTTCCTAAACCGTAAAACACTCCCACATAACTCGGAGCGAAAAATTCGCTCCAGCCACTTGGGAGACTTGATGCCTCAATGTAAACTCGTAACGGATGAGTGATCTCAAAATTGGGCACAAAAACATCCATACCCATGGATATAACGTTGATTGGAATGACAACTACTTTTAGCCGGTAGCATTGATGAAAAGCCATATCGCCAATGGATACAAGGCTACTTGGAAATGAAATGGTCGCTAAGGAGGTACATCCACTAAATGCATGAGCTCCAATGCTCATCAAAGCGGATGATAGCTGAATTTCCAATAACCCTTGGCAACCAGCAAATGCGAAATCTTCAATCGCCACAACAGAGTCCGGTATCACGATAACCTGGAGGCTTTCACAGTCAGTAAACATGCCTTGAGGAATCCGCTTCGTGCCTTCAGGAACCACGAATATGACTAAACTGTTACACTTATAAAATACCAGTTCACCAAAGATAACTGTTTCTTCTTCATCGGCCAAACTGATTACTTGTGATTGTGGAGAAAATTTTATTAATTCCGGTGAAGTAACAAGTTGTGCTGATGTGAGTTTTTTACATTCACTAAACGCTTGATTGCCGACATAGCGTATGGCAGAAATACCATCAATCCGAACCGAAACTAAATTTTCGGCTAAAGCAAAGGCTTCATTTCCGATATGTGTTAGTGAACTTGGTAAGACAACGGTTTTGATTATAAGGTTACCTTGAAACGCTTGGTTAGCGATTTCCGTCACCGGCATTTGATTAATCGTTTCAGGAATGATGAGATGTTCTCGTGATTGACCGGTAATGAATCCTAGAATTCGAATGGTTCCTGAAACCGTTGTATAACTCAAATAGCTAACATCGATTGCTGGTGTAGCTGTAGTAGTTGTAACTACGGGAACTGATGTTGTTACCTCAGGTTCTGTTGTGGTTGTTACCACAGGAACTGTTGTGGTTGTTACCACAGGAACTGTTGTAGTCGTGCTTGGAATAGAAGTGGTCGTTGTCTTTTGACAACTTGTGAATACAAATAGGAACAACCCGATGAATAGAACATTCTTTTTCACGAAACACACCCCCAGAAAAAATAAATACCTCCCCTGTTTCCAAGCAGGAGAAGTATTGTTACTATCATTATATCAAGGCAAAACATTAAATCAATATGTCGTTCAAAAAACAAAAAAGAGATGCAAGTTTGCACCTCTTAATGTTTGGATTAAGTGGTTTTAATGAGTGGTTTTGGACATTTGCATCTTGGTAACTTTGTTCTGTTTTGAACCCTTTTCTTTTTATATATAATAGCTCCTAAGCTGCGCAAAAAGAAGGCACATTACCACATCTGATTTGTTATACCCAAGGTGCTATGTCATCAATATTGTCTAAGGAAAAGGGTTATAATACAATTTTAGCACCCCTAAATAATGGCTTAACAAAGGGAACTATCGAGAATAAATGTTGTATTTATCCTATACAGTCCAGTTGCCCTTTTCCTTTATTGAGTATTGGACATATGATGTATTTTTCATTTCTTGAGATAGTGCACACGATATGTCCAATTAACGTGGTTTCGGTTATTTATACGGATATAATCAATCACTTGTTGTCCAAAGATAAACCCGTAGGTGGAAACCATGTGTTCAACCGAATCAAACGTTTGAAGAGCTTCATAATCAAAATAATCAAATCCAAATTCATCTCTTAGGATTCGGTCAACAACTCCTTCGGTATCTTCTTCAGTGATTTTCGATGGACCTAAGATGATTTCTGCCAAATCACCACCATAGCTGTATGGCGCAATCCCTAAATTAATCACCATTCCACCAGGTTTAGTGACTCTAATCGTTTCTTTTACATACATTCTAATCTCATCTTCAATGAATAAGGGTAATGTAATCGCAACCGATACGTCCACTGATTGATCTGGTAATTCCATTTGTAAGGCTGTCCCTTTTTTAAAGGATACATTTTGAATATTCATTTCTTCCATGCTTTTTAATGCGATACTTCTCATGTTGTCTTCAATTTCAAGACCAATCACTGCTTTTGAAATGGTGGATAACTGAAACGTTGAATCGCCCGCCCCTGAACCGATGTCTAGAACCACTTTGTCTTGTAGATCAAAATGTTTTTTAAGGGCTTCCATCATGGTTGGCTTCTTTACTACTGACGCAAATGCGTCGTATACCTCAGGGTAATCGACATATAAAATATCCCCTCTATTTTCAATCGTTAACGGTTTTGTTTTTTGCATAGAGCTCCTTTTGAATAGTTCTTGACTATGTCGTTGTCATTATTTATGTTATATCAAAATAAACATAAAAAATTAATAAAAAAGGCCTAATACTTGAGGAGATAATGTGTACCCTATGTCAAGGACTGGACGAAACGTTCCCTTTGCAGATAAGCTTAGAGTCGGATTTTTGTTGAAAACACAAAAAAGAATAAGATCTCAAATGATATTAATCCAATGCACTTCACCCCCACCAAGGTAGTAAAAAAATACTGATATTCTTCGTCGGAGGTCACAATCCAATTTAAAAGTTCATGGAATGAAAAAAATAACAAAAACAATGAATACTCCAAGAATGTTGATGATAATGTTTATGCGTGCTTTATTCATATCAAACCATTCCTTTTCTCTATAAGAACTTATTAGGAAGTGCTACATGTACGGTTTTACTTATATGATAATTAATGACTGCGCAGCATCAGCAAAATGGCAAAATCGAAAAGCTAATCCAAATGGATTTTGATAAGCGGTTTTCTATGCATATGATTCATATGCGACCACTCATCAAACTCCATGCCAATCCACGTTATACTTTTTGTAGTTATTATTCATTATGAATATTCATTTATCCAACTTGTACTTGAGATTGATTCTATGAAATCACTAAGAAGTCAGGTAATCGTGCAGAGTTTTATCACCCCCTCACCCAAATAGTATAAACAGTTCGGTCGATATCAGTTATTGCTTATCAATTTAGAATTTCATAAATAGTGTCAACTAAGTATAAAAAGTCAAAAATCGACTAAAAGTTAGCATATTTTGTCTATATCCCTAATTTTTTGCATAAAAAGGCCTGATACAATTAAACTGGTATAGTAAAAGCGGACGCGTTAAATAGATTAACACAGTCTACTTTTTTTGATATAGTTAATAGATAAGGAGGAAATGTAAGTCTATTTAAAAATGAATGAAGCGGATATTATAACCTTCTGTCCATTATTTGAGCCCTCTCTGTAAATATCTTTATATCATGCAAATATAAGTATAATACATAAACTTTTGGAAGTTATTTTTAAGAAGTGGCATGTCTTGCAATATCCAAGTTGCTATGTATCCAAAATGTCGTCAAGCGATGTTTGCTGCTTGGTTTTTTAGGGGTTATTAAAAACAAAACAGGTATACTTCCATAGTTAGTCTCAAATTATAGTAGAAATCTAAGTATTTATAATACCCTTGTTGACGGTTTATGCTGAATTCGATAAAATAAGATTAAAAACCAAAGGAGTTTTTTATGAAAAAGAGAGTTCTTTTCACTTTATTGCTTTGCTTGCTATATATTTTTTTATCGGCTTGTGACTCATCAACCAGTTCATCAAACTATTTAGAACCCACTAACACAACGATTTCTGGCACTTCTGAAAATACGACTAATCCAGATTCCCTGTCTACCACTACTTCCACCCCTGCAGTCCGCTTTAGTTCTGTCTCTGATTTGCTCGCTTTTTTGGAATCAAACGGTTTTGGTGGTAGTTATGAAAACTATCATATCAACATGTTTGGCGGATTACAGTCTCATATTGAAAGAACAACAGGGGTTACTACATTACTAACTTCTGCGTATCAAAAAGGCTTGGGAACAGATGCTGTTTGGCGAATTTATGAATTTTCCAATGAACAAATGGCTATTGATGTATACAATGCATACCTTGAAACAGCATCTATAACACGATACTATCGCTTTGGTGCTGTTGTTTTCATAGTATTTTCAAGTGCATTGATAACCTTGATGGATTCCTAACAGCATTACAAGTAATTTAAGCTTCACTATCTCAAGAGCGAAATAAATCGTTGTTCTTGATATAAAAGCCACAAAGTTTTTAATCTAAACATATCGAATCATCACTTGAAGAGTCAGTTAACATTATGTATAAAGTAGAAAAGAAATATAACCTGAAATCAACAGAATGTTGGTTTAAAAAAGCATAAAACGATACATACAAGCATTTGTGCTATCAAAAGGCAATCTAGATGAAATATGTGGAATCTGATTGTATATTCGATCTACAAATACAAAAACGAATATAAAAATCAATATGTATTTGTTTTATCTATGAATAACTTAAAACCACTTTCCATAATTATAAGGAAAGTGGTTTTTTCTCTAAATTTTAACCTTTAAATTAGTATTCCTCAATAATTGACATAATCGTGTAGATTTTAGCACCTTGTAAAACTACTCTTTAACTGTATGCACAGGATGTGCAAGGGCGACAATTCAAGTACATTTCATACGGAAACAAGTAAACCTCTATAACGCGAGGCGTATATATTCATGTTTTAAAGATTTTCTAATAAAGTACTTATAGTTTGAGGATTTGATTCGCTGATAGAAAATATCTTCTTCCCTAAATCTTTTAGTGAGGCACCAATATGATACAGGATTACCTTATCAATAATCACATATCTATCATGTACTTTTGTGGTATTTACATTACTAAAACCACCGTATTGTTTGTTAAATGCTATTATATCCGTTCCGTATAATTGCGACTTGGTATGATCATGATACACGATAACACTAACGTTTCTTCTCTTAACAACCAATCGATCTAAAAGTGTTTTATCGATATAATTATCAATAATTATGATTTCATTGTTAGCTTTTCTAAATATGTCTTGAATTAAAGAGTACGCATCGTAAAACTCACCATTGAAGAATATTTTCTCAATTGGGATTTCTTTCGAATCAATCTTATTTTCTATTGCTAATAGTCTAGTATTAATAGATTTCACTTCATTTTTCAATTCGATATAATTATCATTTGAAACAGAAACTCTATTTTCATTTAAACTATACCCTTTTAATAGATACTCTTTCAATATGGTTGTTGCCCATTTTCTAAATATTGTACCTTTCTTTGAATTAACTCTATATCCAACAGCAATGATTACATCTAAATTGTAATAATCTATTTGATAAACTCGACCATCCTCTAGTTGTCGGGCAAATTTTGCCCTACATGTGTTTTCATCAAGCTCATTGCTGTTTATGATCTTTCTTATATGCTTCCCAATAACGGACCTGTCTCGTTCAAACAACATAGACATTTCATCGAGGGACAACCAAACAGTTTCATCATTAGGACTTATACTTACGTCTAGTTCCACATCACTATTAACAAACTTAACAATTTCGAATTTAGTATCCTTCATTAGATGCCCCCTTTAGTTCTACTCCGTTTAGAATCACATCAATTGTAGTATTGAGTGCGGTTGCGTACCTAACAAGAAAACTAATGGTTGGTGAATTAGTCATATTTTCAAATCTAGTAATTTGTTGACGTAGTACATTCATTTTAATTGCCACATCATTTTGAGATAACTTTCGTATTTCTCTTAGCGTCACAAATTGCATCACTATTTTTGCTCTTAGCCATAACTCTTTAGAATGTTTATCCATATCGATTAGATACTCATTTTTAAGAATTTTTTCTATCTTAGTTTTATCTTTTTTCATTATTCTTCCCCCATTTCATTATAAGAGAAACGGTTGATTATTGCAACATTTTTGTATCTATCCGTTATACAAAAAGATTCTTTTCAGAATCTTTTTGTTGGATGTATTTGAACTAGTCGAGTTATTTCTTGGTATGGTTTCTCTTCTCCTGGGTTTCTACCCATATGATATCATGAGCTACCCACTGATTAAAAAACCATACCAGACCAAAACAAGTTCACATTCCAGATGCGGTCTGTTATTAAGTGCATTGTAATGAAAACCATATATTATCAAAATTACCGTTTAGCAGATCCTCTTCTTTGATATAAAAATATAATCTTCCCATATCTCCAAAATAGAGCTGAATCTTTTTCTCATCTATTGAATCAAGTTGAAATAGAAGTTTCCATTGATTTTTATTCGCTTCAAGTTCTTTTCTCCTCGGAGAATGATATCCCGTTCCATCACCACAGTATAATCCATTAGAAACTAATTGGCACTCTAGAGTCATATCGCCTTGTATGTTGTCTGAGTAGCCTAGTAATTTCGATGAATAGCCACCATGAGTATATCCCTTTTTTTCTAATACTTCATTATATACATCCACTATATCAAAATTCCAATCTGGTGATAGTTCTTCATAACATGGTGCGCTTACTTTGGGAGAGAAAGATAAGCTGATTTCAGAAAAAACAAATTCATCACTAATTCCGCTTGGCCAATCAGTACTCACTAAATTATTAAAACACCCATTATAATAGTATACTTTTGCGCAACCTCTATCTGCGGGATCAAATCCCCATTTATTTGATTCCATTTCATAAAAAAAGTACAATATTCCAGTGTTTGGTAATCTGTTATCTAAATCATACTTCTTAATTTCCTCTAAGTTAAATTGTGCCAAAAATGATAGTGGTCGATCTATTTCGATACCAGTATTCAATGATTTAGCTTTATAATAATACCACTCAAAGTCAATTGGCAAATCAGGTTTTCCCCCAATTTTAGATGAACCAATAGGTAACTTCATAACCGAGTCGAATTTTGGTTGGATTACGATTGAATTCAGTTGCAGTAGTATTAATTGATCTTCAAATTCACGTAATGATTTCATATCATTTGTTTTATATTTCAAAGAAACACTATCATCTGTCTTCTTTCTTTTGAATAACTGAAACATTATCATTTCCTCCGATAATAGATATAGATTATTGTATAGTCACATAAGAATCATGACACTACCTTTAATCATTTTAGTTCTTAGACTTGAGTGCCAGTGATTCTCTATAAGTATTGATAATTATGATATATATGGATTATGATAAGTGGTTTTCTATCCACATGATTCATATGAGACTACTCATTAATTTCCATACCAATCCACTCATCTCCTGGGTTTCAACCCATTTGATATCATGAATTACCCATCGATAGGTAACCAACCCTGTCCGCGAAAATATGGATTTTCACCACACAGTTCAATCAACAAAGATCTCTATTTTCATTTAGATAATGACTTAAATCATTCGCTATGCAATAAGGTAAGTACACGATAGATACATTTGAATATCCAATATTACTTATCTTAACATCGCCTTCAGTTTTCGTACCTTCTTTCAACTTGATGAGTTTCATTTTCTTAAACTCCCTTGTTTCACCATAGAAACTTACAAAAAAGATGGCATCTTTATCTTTGATGAACTTTCCGTGCTTCTCGATGTTATCTTTGTAAGGAGTCCTTCTCATGTTAAGATATTCGAATTTGATTAGTTCTAAGATTTCAGGCAATGAATCATGAATAAAAACAAGCGGTTTAACACATACTTCTGTTTGGGTAACCAGTGTCGGAATAATTCTGGATTTCGGCTTCCGATTAATACCAACAACTTCAAATAGAATATACTTGTTATAGAAGTCGACATCCATTATCCATCTCTTTTGGTCTTCTTCCTCAAGTAGCTTGTAGGCATAAACATCGCCTATTTTCCATTCAGGATCAAACGAGTACGGTTTCGAGAACTTCTTCTTGGAAGGCTTAAAACTATCTATATCATTCTTTAATGTTTCTAAAACTTCTACTCTCTTCTTCAAATACTTCTTACCATCATCGCCAAAAATTTCGATTTTTGAGAACCCTGCATCATTAAAGTAATGAAGTACTTCTTCAGAAAGATTCTCATCTTGAAGGTATTCTATCAACTTCTCTGCTTGAAGTTTCTGAAACTCCTCTAAAAATGTTTGTGCGCTTTCCTGAATGTTATCCATGCCCTTAAACACATTTTTCTGAATTATCTCATTTGTCATTGTTTGATAAGAAGCAACGTGCTTCTCAATCAAAACATACTCCTTCCATTGCGAAATATCCTCTCCTGATTCAATCACTTTGAGAGCTTCTTCTTTTACTTCCTCAATCAAACATCCATAGTTCACTTGAATACGAGCCATAATCAGCCAAAAAAGATTCATATCCCTCTTTGAACTTGAATCACTTATGAAGTACTTTTTAATAACCTGATAAACCTCGTTTGGTTCATATCTAAATGCAAGTAAATATTTGCACTCTTCTCTCATTATTGAACCTATGTCAGAGCTAAATAGATCTGGACCGTATTGTGGCATTTTATCCCCGCCTTCAGTGATACATTTATCATATAACAATGCTAATAGATGCTATCTTTTGTGAAAATTACCACATACACAATTATCAGTAATCTTCTGGTTCCTTGTGCTTAGGTTCACTGCTAAAAAAATTAAGGCAAATATGGTCATATAAAAAGTATATGTTGTTAATATTAGCCTACTCATTTTGTATTATACAATAAACATTACGCATGTTAAACATTTGATTACTATTTTTCATTATAAAAGTGAATGTCAGCCAAAAATGGTGTAAGCATCTATTTGCTTATTAAATTATGTCTCGAAAGTCAGCTTTTTTCATGACAAAACAAAACTATTATTTAAGATAATGCATTAATAACAGAAAAAAGGCCCGATACCTTTGTATCAGACCTATTCTAGTCAGATGTCTAAGGTATAGGGGCTTAATACAATTTTAGCACCCTTGCTTCAAATTGTGTAATTTTTTAGCACCCTAGCCCCAAATCGTGTAGATTTTTAGCACCCCTATAAAAATGGCTTACCAGAAGGGGTTTTTGATAATGACTGTTGTATTTACCCTATACAGTCCAAAATTCTAGATTTCAAGTTTCAAAACATCCAAACCATTGAATCCCATTTTATTAAGTTTCTGATATCCCATTTTTTCCCAAAATGCTATTGCAACATCTGCTGTAATACATATTTCATTAACTAAATAGAGTTTTGCTTTTTCTTCAATCATCTGTCGATATGGATCTAGCTTAGATGGTCGTTTTCGTTTCATTTTTTCTTCATCTGGATCTTGTTCATAGTACCTTTTTACCGTTCGATAGTCGCATCCATATCGCTTGCCTAGGGCAGTGTAATTGGGTTTGATTCCTTGTTTCTTCAAAATAGCAATTGCCTCCTTGATGTCCTTCCTCATTTTGTTATCCTCCAGTATGTATTGACTATATTATAACAAAAAATGGAATTGTCGAAAACCGACATTTTTCACCGGCGTTTTTCTTCAATTCCATGGTTCTTATTCAATTAGGTTGATTTCGCCTCTATTATATGGTAAAATAGCGCTATATATGGAGGTATTTTATGAACGAATATTTGAAACAATTAAGCCCCTCAATATGTTACATTAAGCATGATGTTCAAGGTAATACTATGAGAATCTTTTGTGAGCAACATCCCATTGAAGGAAAACCAGTTCATTCACGCAAGCTTCGTGTAGTGAAGGATATTCCCTATGGTGAGTACAAAATTGAACTCCATCTCTTAACGAAGAAGTACTTTAATGATAACCCAGCTATCTCAAAGAAGACGATAGCTGAGTCCTATGACTTTATTAACGAAACGGGAAGAAGAACAAAACGCTTAGATGCTTATCTACTCCGTCTCAATCAAGAGATGAGTACCATTGGTTTAGAACGAATGATTCGCAAGCAAGTAGCAGATGTTTCCGATACCACGATTCTCCGAATCGCTAAAAAAAATATTAGGAGTTAATCAAAAATGCAAAAGTGTATCGATTGATGACTTTGCCAAAAAGAAAAGGCACACTTATGGAACGGTATTAATTGATTCTAACACGCGAAAAGTGATCGATATTCTGGACTCGAAGAAGGAAGATGACGTCGTTGAATGGTTAAAGAACTTCCCTTCTATTGAACGAATCTCTCGCGATGGATCCCTTATGTATGCCAGAGCAATATCAATTGCCTTACCGAATGCGATTCAAATATCCGATCGATTCCATATTATGAAGAATTTGACGGACAGAGCTTTAAAAGACCTTAGAAAAAGAATACCGTTACAAATAAAAATCGACGAAAGACATATAAAAATACCCATTTTTACCAATAAAAAGAAGATATTCCACGACAATCTACCTTCTCAAGCTTATCTTGAAAAGGTTGAACAGATGGAGAAGATTCAGAAAAGATATTTTGAATGTCGTAATTATCAAAAAGTAGCAAAGGAGTTTAGAGTTGATTATCGAACCGTGAAACAATATGTACAAGGAGTGTGGACTCCTTCTATGAAAAGGGACTCACATCATGCATTAGCCAAACATGAAGATATGATTCTTTCTCATCTTCATCAAGGAATGAAACGGACAGAACTATTCAAAATCCTACAATCAAGATTTAATTATCAAGGAACCTACTCTTCTCTCCGACATTTTATTTTAAAGTTCCATCATCAATCTCAATTATGCGTAACAAGAAAAATACAAAGAAGACAAATCGAAAGACTACTCTTTGACAAAGGAATCGGTGATTTAGGAATAAGTCTACGAGAACAGAAAGATATCATTCATTTATTAAGAGACCGACCTGAAATACAACGATTGATTGACCTAGTTACTGCTTTTCGCATCATCATCGGTTCGAAAAGCAAGGACAAGTTAGATCGATGGTTACTGAATCACAGTATTAATACTTATCCAGAAATTATGGTGTTTCGTGACTCCGTATATCGAGATTATGAAGCGATAGTGTGTGGCATTACCGAAATTGAAAGTAATGGAATCGCAGAAGGAAAGATCAATAAAATCAAAACAATCAAACGGATGATGTATGGACGATGTTCATTTGAACTTTTACGTCAAAAAGTACTTCAAATCGAATACTCAACCTAATTGAATAAGAACCAATTCCATAGTATCATTTACACTAAACAAAACAAGCTCTAATAACATTGTCTAGTGTTACGGGTTTAATACAATTTTAGCACCCCAACCCTCATATTGTGTAAATATTTTTAGAAACCTTGCTCCATATCATGTAGATTTTTTGCACTTGTTAAAGACGTCACACCTTCACAGATACTCCAAAAGTTTTCATTTGTCATTACAATTGATATAGTAATTGTCTGACTTATAGCCCATTGACCAACCTTATCTAGGGAAATATAGGTTATTAGAAGTAACAAATACCATTGTTTCTTTATCATAATTTTTTGCTGATTCAAATGACTGAATAACATTATTATTTTGAGTTAAAATATAGAAAAAGTTAATTACAAAAAACAATGCTGAACTACCTTCAATATAGTTATTTGGCGCTATATACACATTTTGATTTCGTGAAAAAGATAGAAGCATATCTTCTGTACCAGTCATGCATCCCGTATTTATGATGATTTTATTCTTGATTTTCAAATATTGACTGATCTCTTTGTCTGAAAAATCAGTTCTTGGTTCATTGCCTGTGTAAATACTCATAGCCAAAACAGGCATTATTATTTTGCCTTCTTCCCCATGACATGAAATGATAATATAATCTGGATCAAACTCCATTTTACCTTCCAAGACTTCTGTAAAATGATTAGGTCGTCCTATATATTTTATGAGGACAGAAAATCCAAATGATTCTAATACTTGTCTCAAAGATAAATATTCTAATCCCGTATTATCAAATGCAATTATAAGAACTTTTTTCATACTTTGACCTCTTGCTAATTTAATATTTCCCAATGACCTGTACGATTATCTCCTACACGTCTAATCAGTTGATAACTCTCTAATGTATTCATGTGCCTAATTATTGTTCTTTTATGAACATTTAATTGGCTTGCCATCTTTTCCTGCGTAATCTTTGGTTCTGTTTCAATTATCAGCAGAATCTGTTTTTGGATATCACTTATTTCTTCATCATTTGTATCATTAATCATTTTTAAGGTATTATCTTTAAATTTAAATGTAACTTTGATGAAATTCGGATAAAAAGCATAAATGTCAACTGGATAAGATCTTAGTATTCTTCTTATTCCCGTGCCCAATTGTTCTACCAAGCCAACATCTTTAAACACTCTCATTAACTCTTTGTTTTTAGGTGCTGAAAATCCGCCCAAAAAGTCTTCTTTCGTGAATCTTTCAGGCAAACCGCCGATAGAAGAAATTTCTAAGCGATCATCAAATAACTCGAATTTTGCTGCATATTCATTTGAGTAATCATTATGTACAATCGCGTTAATTACGGCCTCTCTTAATGCTATTGGATCAATCTTTTTAACTTCTTTCCTTTCAATCGATGTAATCTTTGTGAATGTACGATTTTCTATTTCTAAGCGATTTAAAACATTTTTAGTTGCTTTAACTAGACAGCAATGTCCAAACTCTTCGTTTTCAATCAAATTATAACTGTCTAATCCTTGATATTTCGCTACTTGAATTGAAATATTATTATTATCTGAAAGCAGATATGCGACATAATTAAACTTTCCGTCGTCATTTATTAACTCGAGTTGATTTAAAAAATTACCTCCAATTTCATAACCAACCTCATCATAGAAAATTTTAAGTTGTGAAAATGTCAGACTTTGTTGGGGAGAAATAATTGATTTTAGTGAGTTCTTGGTTCTCCTAGAAAAAAGGTCGATAATCATCTCATTATTCATAGATTCAACTGAACTGCCTATTCTTGTGAAACACCCTTCTGGCGACATGCCTTTTCGTCTTATGTAATATGGTTTTTCAGTTCCACTAGCGATAATAACATGAATTATCTGATGATTGCTCATTTCTTCAATCACAACATCAAATAAACCTAACGTGGAAGGACTTATGTTATTCTTGATTCTATCTTTAACTTCTAATTGTGTCTTATCCACTTCTTTTAAACCTACGGGTTGACCTAAATCATCAACTCCAAGATAAATGTTTCCTCCATCTTTTGAGTTTAGAAAAGATACAACGACTTTTTCGAACTTGTCATTTAGAAAAAGTTTAAACTCATTCGCATTACTTTCTATCAATTTCATCAATCACACCTCCTATTGATTGAATTATACCAGAATTCTGTGAGTTTGTCACCATTGTTGTCACTATTTGTCACCATTGTTGTCACCAATACAATTATAGATTTTGTCATCATTAGTGTCACCATATGTCACAAGTAAAAATCAATAATTAATCCTTACATTTTTTTAATTTAATGAGCATGTGAAGTTCTGCAATTACATGATATTAGCTTTGATTTTTAGGGCTTTAGTTAAATTCGTGTAGTTTTTTTAGCACTCCCCATTCAAATCGTGTAAACTAAAATACTTGAGTATCAAATTTTCATAAGTTTACAGTTGCTAAAATTACCAACGCAATGTACAAAAGCGTGAAAATCGAGTAAGAATAGGTTCATTTTGGCTGATTTAGCTAAATTTAAGCAAAAAAAAGGCCTGATAATTGTATCAGACCTATTCTTGTTAGATGTGTGAGGTAAAGAGTTATAATACAATTTTAGCACCCTTGCTTCATATCGTGTAGAACTTTAGCTACCTTGCTTCATATCGTGTAGAACTTTAGCACCCTAGCCCAAATCATGTAGATTTTAGCATCCCTCCAGATGAAATCGAAATCCTGTATACTGGTGATTAATCAATCAAATAATATGTTTTTATATGTATAGAACCTAGCTGATTTTGATTATCTATGAATGTCCTCCCAATCCATATATTAATAATTGGTGATAAGGGAGAAAAGGTGATGCTGTCAATTAAGCTAATAGTATTACTGCTATCAAGTGAGTAGGAATCAACTAGAAAGTTATGTGTTACTGGTATATCCTCCCATATAAATCCTAGGTTAATATCAATCCACAATCCTTGATCTGACTCTGCGTCCATATATAAGCTGAATACTGATGAGAAATCAACCCTTGCCAATCTTTGAGTATGTTCTTTAAGTTTAAAATGGAAAACAGATGGATTAACGATTGATGGTATAGTCCTGAAAACGACTTTATTACCATCAAAAACGCCTGCATACTCTACAAGTTTTCCATCTCTAGGTATTAATACAATTAATGAGAGTTCCTGAATAAGACCTTGATTATTTATAATGATATGAATTACTCTATCTCTGCCAACTAAAATATCAGCATCGGCATTGGATGATTGATACAGTTCATCATAAAAATAATTGAAATCTAACTCGGAGATACTTGATGAAATCTCTACTTCAAAGTTACTATACTTACTCTGTTCGATTGAGTATTGGACTATCACATACCCAAAAATGGTAAAGACACAGAGAATTGATAATATCAGTAGTCGAAATTCCAGTGTTTTCCCGATTCTTTTCTTTTTAACTCCTTTTAGAACTTGATTAATACGTCGTGTATATAGGATATAAATGACCAATCCAACGATTACAAACGAGATTAAAATTACAGAGACTTCTAAGATTGTTTTTAACATTTTTCATTTTCCTCCTAAAATCCGATTGCTTCTTTGAATTGATAATAATAGGATCTTGTCACTAATGTTTTACTACCATTTACTAAAAGCAAATCAAACTTCATTCCAATTATAGGTCGAATGTGTTTGATTTTTTCCTTATTAACTATTGTCGAATTGTTGATTCGTATAAAATTTTCGTTTCGAAGAATGTTTTGAAGATTTGCTAAAGTGTCTCGTTTATTATATTGACCGTCTTCTCTATGTATTACGATATTATGACCAAAACTCTCAATATATATGATGCTCTCAACAGGAATTATATATATATCATCTTCTTTTCGAACAGAAATTGATTGGGAAAGATTCTCTTCCAGTAAAGTTAACTCTGCACCATCGTCTATCGAAATTCCTAATTTCTCTATCTCGTTTTTAAAATACTCATAGTTTTCAGGATTAACTTTTAATTTAACTTTCAACATCATTAAATACCTCCGCCACAATTACTAACATTTTACACTAAATGAGTTATGAATGCATGATTTTGTCCTATATTGCACTATTTTAATCTCATCTCACATTAATAATTTACTAATTTAATCCATTATTTACAATTGTAGATACAACTATTGGAAGGTGAGAATCAATTTGAAATATATAGCTGAACTGAAAACTGTAATTATTGATCGCTATAAATCAGGAGAAACCATTACAAACTTATCAAAAGCATATAACATACCAAGAACATCCATATATCACTGGATAGATATGCTAGTCGAAAAACCTGCTAAAGAGTTCTCGTTAACTAAAAGAAACGTTTATGATACCCAATTCAAACTTGAAAGACTAGAACTTATTAATGATATCCAACATTTCGTCATATCAAGTTTTGGTATACCCAAGGAAAGAAAAATCGAACTTGTTTACTTGTTAGCTGAAAGACAATATCCCATCAAAACTATTTGCAAAATATTAGGGATTGAAACATCGACTTTCTATCATGATAAAAATAGAAAACCTGAAGTATATCTTATTGATGAGGAAGATGATCAATTTAAACCACTCATCCAATCGATTTTTAGTGAATCAGATGGTAGATTTGGTGGTAGAAAAATTCGTATCCAGTTAGTGAAAGCTGGCCATATCATTAGCCATCAAAGAGTCCTTAGACTCATGAAGGAGATGGATCTTAAACCAAACCAACCTGATGATGATTATAATAATTACCATAAACGGAAATACGCTTATAAACCAAACATCATTTCAAAGTCAGAGTATTACCCTGAAGTCAACAAAATATGGATAAGTGACATTACTTATATACGTGTTCGAAAAGAACATTATTATTTGATAGTCATTATAGACTTGTATTCAAGGAAAGTAATTGGACAGCAACTCGCAAAAACATTGGGTACTTCTGAATTGCTTGAAATCATGAAAGAAACATATCTAATAAGAAATCAACCAAAAGATCTGATTTTCCATAGCGATCAAGGCTTACAATATACTGCAAGAGCATTTAAAACATTTCTTAAACAAAACAACATCATCCAGTCTTTTTCTAAGAAGGGTTGTCCTTATGATAATTCAGTTGCTGAAAGCTTTTTTGCCAGTTTAAAGAAGGAAGAAGTGTATCGGCACATCTATAATAGCTATGATCATCTTAAAAATTGTATTGACGAGTACGTCATCTTCTACAATGAAAAACGTCCACATGCTTCGTTACGATATTCGACACCTGATGAATTCGAGTTTAGGTCTATATAAAGCGAAAAAAAAGACCATCATTTTTGATGGTTCTTCTCTTTAAAAGGGTCAACTGTCGAAAATGACTGTTGTATTTACCCTATACAGTCCAGATGGCGGAGGAAGGGGGATTCGAACCCCCGCGCCGGATTAACGACCTACTAGCTTTCCAAGCCAGCCCCTTCAGCCACTTGGGTACTCCTCCGAGTAATTGCATGACAATTATACCAATAAATGTATTAGTATGCAAGAAAAAAAGACGAGCAAACACTCGTCTTTTACGCTTATAAACTGGCGGAGTAAGAGAGATTTGAACTCTCGCGCCGGTCACCCGGCCTACGCCCTTAGCAGGGGCGCCTCTTCGGCCGCTTGAGTATTACTCCATTTTTGACAGTCAGCCCTTAAATAATACCTTATTTTGGCCAAACTGTCAACTTAATTTAACTTGCTGGAATTTGTTTTTCTTCCTTCTCTTCACTCACAGGACGTGGTAATTCCTTCTCCACTAATGGTTGTTTTTGGACTGGTTTATCATCGTTTAACCTCTTTGAAGATTCACGGTATTTGCGATATCCCCCATAACCATCATATCCTAAGTACAGGCCTCCTGAAACGGAAATGAATAATACGATCCATCCTAATGTTTCAATGATACTTTTATCTAGAATGGTTAACACAAAAATGGTAGGAGCTAGTGTAACACATACTACATGGAACCAAAACTTCATAGCTTCAGATTTTTCACCAAAATAGTACATTGAAGTGAAGTAGATAATTGCTCTTGCATAAAAGAATACTGCTAACAAATAGCCATACAGCGCTTTCCAAAAAGCATCGGTTGCGTTTCCAGAAAACGCTACGTAAATCATAACTCCACCCATGATTGTATCGAAAATGATTTCAATCAAATTGATGGTGCGTAGTACTTCTTTTCTTAAAGTCTTCATCAATGGTACGACACGAAGTAATGAATACATGACGATGGCCATCCCCGTTGCGGCATACACCACTTGAACATCATACACTTTAAGCAAAATTCCTGCCGCGATCAAAATGGCTGCTAGTAAAAACTTCAAAGCCCAACCATACCCAAATTTAATCTTTCCCATAGTACCTCCTTTTCGAAGTGTATCACTTCGTTGTTTCTATTTATATTATAATACAAATTATTAAAATGAAACGTATAGATGGAATTTATCCGCACTCAACTCGATTTTTTCCCTTTGTTTTTGCTTTATACAATGCTACATCGGCAATTTTTATGTATTGCTCTAGTGAATTATCAATCACTTTACTTGTTCCTGATACCCCAAATGATGCAGAAACCTTCATTGCTCTATTTTGAAAATGAAATTCATAATCATGTAAATATTGACACAATTTTGTTGCTAACAACTTGGAATCAGATACGTTTTTAGAGGGACGATAAATGATAAATTCCTCGCCTCCATATCGGGCAAACACATCGCTAGGATCTAGTATCAAAGAAAATTGTCTAGCCATTTCTTCAAGAACATAGTCCCCAGCTTGATGTCCATAAATATCATTCACATCTTTGAAATGATCCAAATCAAACATTATGATGGACATTATTTGATGTTTGCTTACTGCTTCATCAAACAAGCGAGTTGCCTCTTTAAAGAAATAACGTCGATTGTAAATGTTGGTTAACTCATCGATGGAAGCGATATTTTCCATTCTCTTCAGTGCAATTTTGTGGTGCGTTATATCTTGCATAGAAATCAAATACCCTAGTAATCTGGTATCACGAATGTGTAATTCTTTCAACTTTACATCAAAAAATTGTCGATTGTTGATTTCGTATTCCAGTGAGCGATTGTTGATTAATTCCTTATATAATGTTGGTGATTCTTTAAACAAATCAGCCAAATGTGTCGGTTCATTTTCCCTAAAGTGAGTTGGAAAAATGCTTTTAGTCGCAAGATTTGCTCTAATAATTGTGTATGTTTTATCAACAATAAGTAATGGAACTTGCTCGTTTTCGAACGCCATTTTGTACGCTTTTGGGACCAAGTCAAACATTTCTTGTCGATAGGATACAAAGAAAGCGAGTAAAGTAAAACCACTCAGTACAAATGCAGAAAAATCAAAGAGTTGTGTTTGTGAAGATGCTAGACCATAAATGATAAAAAGCGTAACTGCGATACTGAAAATTGATAAAAAAAGACCTTTGTAACTAGTTGCTTTATTAACATGTTGTCGTAAGGAATGGTACTGAACAAAAGAGATAAATCCAAAAAAAGACATTGATACAATCATCAAGTAATACATGATTCCTTTATCAAATACAAGCGTATTATATCCTTCTGAAACTCCTGGGTGATTCACTAACTGATGGTCTTGAAAAAATAATGCTTGTAGTGCTCCCACAAAAGGAATGGAATAGAAAAGATTTGAAATGACAAACAATGAAGAGGTAACTGGAGGCAATATAATGAGCCACTTAGGAATCTTCACAAGTGGATGGGTGAATTGATAAGCAATCCAAAACCAAAGCACAGCCGAAAACGGAATAATCATGTATTGCAGATGCATCAAACGCATCATGACTGTTTCTGTATCTGCTAGTAAATAGATTCCTTCGCCTAATAAATAAAGCGCACACAAAAAAGATAGTGCGCTATATAGTTTAATCGCACCCATTCGTTCTTTTCGAAAAAACAAAATGATTGCTAAAATACCCATCACAGAAGAAAGTGCAAAAAAGATAGCCGATACAATAAAATCATAACGCATACGACAACCTCCTCAATGGGAAAGTTACTTGACTTGCTTAATTACTTTGGTGGTATCATCGTCAATTGAAGACGTTTTCTGGCAATATCGACGCCTATGACCCATACTTTTACAATTTGACCAACACTGACTACTTCCATGGGATGCTTGATAAATTTATCACTCATTTTTGAGATATGAACCAATCCAGCTTCTTTAATGCCGCAGTCTACGAAACAACCAAAATCAACAACATTGCGTACCGTTCCTTGCAATTCGGTACCCACTTGCATATCTTCTAATTTTAACAACTCACTTTTTAAAATGGGTTGTGGAAATTGGTCCCGTGGGTCTCTCATTGGAGATGCAAAGGCATCGAGCAAGTCCGATAAGGTAATTTCTTTTAGTTCAAGCGTTTGAGCCATTTTTTTGCGATCTACTAACTCAATCTTTTGTTTACATACTTCAGACCCAATTTCTTGAGCGGGGATTTGTAAATAATCTAACACCCGCAAAGCAGTATCATAGCTTTCTGGATGAATGGGTGTTTTATCCAGTGGGTTTTTCGAATCCGGAATCCGTAAAAATCCAACGGCTTGTTCAAAGATTTTTGGTCCTAATTTTGCGACCTTTAAGATTTCTTTTCTCGATTTAAAAGGCCCATTCACTTCTCGGTGTTTGACTACGTTTTGAGCAACACTGTCTGATAATCCCGAAATAAACTTTAATAATGATACGGAAGCCGTATTAACATTCACTCCTACTTTATTCACTGCTGTTGAAACCACAAAATCAAGTGATTCTGTTAGTTTCTTTTGACTAACGTCATGTTGATATTGACCAACGCCGATGGCTTTGGGATCAATCTTAACGAGTTCGGATAAAGGATCTTGCATCCGTCTTGCAATGCTAACAGCACTGCGTTCTTCGACTTGTAACTCTGGGAACTCTTCTCTTGCTAAGTCAGAAGCGGAATAAACAGAGGCTCCTGCTTCGTTGACAATCACATAATAAACAGGGCGATCCAATTCCTTGAGTACTTTGACGATAAAGCTCTCGGTTTCACGAGAAGCGGTTCCATTTCCTATCGCAATGATTTCAATCAAGTGATCTTGAATCATTTTCTTAAGTTTATAGGTGGATTCTTGAAGTTGGCGCTCACTAACGTGTCCGCCAATGTATGCCTCATGGGGATATATGACATCTTTAGCAATGTATTTGCCAAATGTGTCAATCACTGCCATTTTACAACCAGTTCGAAATGCTGGGTCAACTCCTAGCACCATTTTCCCTTTCATTGGTGGTTGAAGTAGTAAAGATTGCAAGTTTTCGGAGAAGATATGAATCGCTTGATCTTCGGCACGATCGGTATAATCGCTACGGATTTCACGTTCAATCGCTCCTTCAATCAACCGCTTGTATCCATCTGCAATGGCTTCTTGAATCATGGGGTTTACAATCGATGATATATTACCGATTACTTGACGTTCAAGGAACTGTAATATTTGTTCGGTATCTACTTGAACTGAAACGGTAATCACTTTTTCTTTCTCTGCACGATTGATGGCTAAAATACGATGTAATTTGATTTGTTTGAGTGGTTCTTCGTACTCATAATAATTTTGATAGGTTAGGTATTCATCTTGTGCATCTTTTTTCTTTTTTGCGACCAATTTGCCTGAACGCATGGTAAACTCCCGTATCCATTTACGATACGCTGCGTTATCCGAGATTTGTTCCGCAATGATATATTTGGCACCTGTATATGCCTCTTCAATGGATGCTACTTGTTCACTTAGAAATGGAGTAGCCGCCTGAACTAAATCACCCTTAAACGGAAAAGTCATCATCCATTTGGCAAGTGGTTCTAACCCTTTGGCAATGGCTTCGGTAGCTTTTGTTTTCTTTTTTTCTTTGTATGGACGATAAATATCTTCTAAATCAACTAACTTCATTGCTTCCGCAATTTTTTGTTTCAGTTCCTCTGTTAACATGCCTTTTTCATCAATCAACCTTGCAATGTCTTCTTTTCGTTTTTGCAAACTCTTGCCATATTCATATTCTTTTTCGATGGCTCGAATTTGTTCCTCATCCAAAGAACCAGTGGCCTCTTTCCGATACCGTGCAATGAATGGAACGGTATTGTCTTCGCTCAATAAATCAAGTACCGTTTGTACTTGAGAAATCGAGATATTTTGATTCGCTGCTACTTTTTGTATTAGTTCTTGATTAATATATTCCATAGTCTCTCCTCTAAAAAAGTTACCTTAACTATATCATATTTGGGCCAAAACTTCACCCGTAGAAACAAAAAAAACCCTTTCGGGTTTTCGTTGTTTAATTAAATGGTGCGAATGTGTCGGCTTTTACAGCGGTAAGTACAGATTTGACTGGTCCTACACCGATGTATGTTTGATGAAATACACCATCTGCCACTGCCACAATCATTGGGGTAGAAAGATTGGATTCCCCAATTGCATTGATAAATGCTTGACGATCGCCTGTAGTTGTTTCAGTAATTGATGCTGTATTCACAAAGAATACTTTAATTCCCATCTTTTCGATGTCGCGAACAAGTTGTAGTGCTTCTGCTTTTACATCGTTACAAGCAACGCAAGAATCTTGATAGAAGTACACTAAATAATCTTGTAGTTGTGTGTTAGCAGCATTTTTTTGTGTCAAGATTTGATCATACTTGGTAATCGCTGTAAAATCGGAATAGTTTGGTTCGTTTGTAATCACATCATATAAGAATACCGCAAGAACAATTGCCATAACTGTAACGATAATTCCAACGATGGTTTTGAGTAAAATTTGTTCCCCTGTTTGTTTCTTGAATCCTTTTGCATATGTAGCCATATTTTCACCTCAGTAGTATCATTTTACTCAATTTTTGATTCTTTTGCAAGCAATTTTTCCTTGTTCAAACAAACATCACAAATTCAGAGTCTCACATACACAAAAAGCTACCGCATAGTCTCTTTCATGAGATATCGACAACAATAGCTGAACCCCTTTGGCTTTTTGACAATCTACGATTGGTTTGCCATGAATGTCTGGCAAAATCGTGATGTCTTGAAATGAAACAATCAATTCTGGAGATGTAATTGCTTTAATGATTGCTTCTTTCGCAGCGAATCTCCCTGCATAAAACTCTTTTTTTCGATCACTACTTTGAAAGGAATTATAAAGTTCGATTTCTTTTCGTGTCAGTATTTTATGAATTAATGTGTCCTTTAATCGACTAATTTGAACAATATCTGTACCAATTCCGCATATCATTGTAGATCACCAGACTTTATTTGATTTGCTAACTCTTTGATAGCTCGAAAGCGATGATTGAGTGCCGATTTCGATATCATATCAGGATAATGCTCCGCAGAAACATAGGATAGTTCTAACAGTGTCGCTTCTGGGTATGTTTTTCTCAAAAAGATTGCCTCTTCGATGCTTCTAGGAAGCTTCGTAACATGATGTGCTTCTATCACTTCAATCAATGCTAATTGTTCGGCAGCCGCAATCAATGCTTTTCGCTCATTAGCTATATCACAGTTGATTACTCGATTAATCGAATTCTTGAAATCCCTCTTGATACGCGAATCTTCGTATTCAAACAACTGATTTGTTGCACCAGTTACCCGTAAGAAGTCACTAATGCGTTCGGCTTCTTTTAGATATGTAATGTGTCCTCGTTTGTTCTGTGCTACTTTAGCATTTAACCCAAATTGATTGGCTATGTTCTGTAAAACATGGGCTTGCTTGATTGAAAATGTTTGAATTTCAAGATGATAACTCGATGTTTCTGGGCTATTGATGGATCCTCCAGCTAAAAAAGCACCCCGTAAATAGGATTTTTTACAGCACTCTTTTTTTACAATGGCTTCGTCCAAATCATGAAAGAAGAGCGCATTCTTATTTACAAGAGATAAATCTTCCATCATTTCTTCAACACGATCTCGGATTTTTACGACAAATAAATCATTCTTTTGAAGATTTAACTGCTTTTTAGAAATCAACGTAAGTTCAATGTTATATAGTTCCTTCACAAGTTTCATAAACTTACGGATAACGGCATTGTTCGCTGTTTGAAACGATAATGCCATCCCTTCACGACTTAATTCAACGCTTCCTCCTATGTGCAAAAGAGCGGATAGTTCCGCCTTTGAACAACACTGAAAATTGCGTATGGAAGCCAACTCATTTTTGACTTCGCTCGAATAAGACATGACTTCACCCCTTGTTCAAAATCCCATCTAGATACTTCACAGCCGACAATGCCGCAATCGCTCCATCACTAATGGCTGTGGCAATCAACCGATAATCTTTTTTTGTTACATCCCCGGCAGCGAATAATCCTGGAACACATGTTGACATCTCTGTACCAACTACAATATAACCTTGTTCATCTGTGACACTCAAATGAGATAAAAAAGCTGTCTCAGGTTGATTGCCTACATAAATAAACGCTCCATTTACTGCAACGCTATAAGATGTGTGCGTCTGGATATTTTCGAGTAGTGCACCTTCTAATACTGATTTACCAATAAATTCCTTCACAATGGTATGTGGCCTTACAGTAATTTTAGGGTGATTCAAGACTTTTTGAACAACACCTTGAGAAGCAGTAAATGCCGCTAAATCATGAACGACATCCACTTTAGAACAAACATTCGCCAAATAGAGAGCTTCTTCGAGTGCAGAATCGCCTCCTCCAACCACTAAAACAGGCATGTTCTCATAAAAGATTCCATCGCAAATAGCGCAGTAAGACACGCCTCTTGAAAGCAATGGTTGTTCATTGAGACAACCAATCGGTTTGGGTCTAGTTCCAGATGCTACGATAACAGCATCCGCAAGATATTCTTGATCTTCTGTTTTGACGTAAAAGCGATTGTTCAAGATAGTTACTTGTTGACAACTTCCGAAATCATCATCAATTCCTAATTGCTTCAAATGAGTAACCATATTATTTACAAGTTCTTCTGCGTTCACTCGACCAAATCCAAGGTAGTTTTCGACTTGATATGTGGAACGAACACGACCACCTGGACTACTTTTTTCGATAATAATCACTTTTTTATTGGCACGTTTGGCATAGATTGCGGCCATCATACCCGCTGGTCCACAACCGATAATCAATAATTCTGTTAAAATCATGAGGAGATCTTTTTCCTTGGACAGGTGAAATGACCTGGGACGGAATCATATCCTTCCCCTTTTAATTTTAAGCGGATGTATAGACTTAAGGCAATACCACCAAGAATCATTAAAACTGAAGTAACGATAGCACTTCTAAACGTAATACCTAAAAATACAAATGTGAGTGGATCGGTCCGCAAAATTTCGATGAAAATCCGGTTTAGTCCATACCATATCAAATAGAAACCAAATATTTCCCCAAACTTGATGTGTGGAATTCTTCTTAAAACGAGCATAATTCCAAACCCAATCAGATTAAAGAACATTTCATAAAAGAACGTTGGGTGGTAAAATCCTGTTAGCGGTTCGGTCGCAAAACTATGAAATCCTGCTTGGATGTACATATTATTCACAACAAATTCTGGTAATCCAACACTGTAACGTAAAAACTCAAATTGTTCTTTCAAAGACAAATTGGCTAAATTGTTTGTTAATCCACCAACAAGCGGCCCATGTGCTTCTTGATTGAAAAAGTTTCCCCATCGCCCAAATGCTTGTGCGATAATAAAACCTATCGCGATGAAGTCAATGACACGAAGAAGGTCAATTTTTCGTTTCTTTGTAAAGAAATAGGCACAAACGATGGCAGTAAAGAAAGCTCCATGGATGGCTAGTCCTGATAATCCAAATGTTGAGAAATCAAGTGTCCCCGAGGAGAAGCCTAATACCCGTAAAACAGAAGGGAAGAACCCACCATAAACGAATTGTTCCAACTCAAACGCAACATACCACAATCTCGCTCCTAAGATAGCAACAGGCACAATCCATAAAAACCCATCAATTAACGCGTCTTGGTTAACGTTAAGTCGTTTCGCTTCTTTCAAACCTAAGAAAAGTGCAGCTATAATTCCCAACATAATAAAGAAAGAATAAAACAAAATCGCACGATTACCAATGACAACCACCCGATTATCTAAGGTGTAAATGGCTTTAATCGTCGTATTCGATTGTATCTCATCAAAATCAGATTCAAAAACACTCCATCTTGTAAAATAGGTGTTTTCCTTGTTATTGGGGTTAGCGGGTGGAACAATATCACATGGTTCTGCAACGTCACAAGTAATTGTTTTTAGAACCGTGTTATCATGGTCCACAAATACCACAGTAAAGGTATTGTCTGGGTTGGTTGTAGGAACTGATGCGCATGATAATACTGCAAAGGAAGCGATGACGATGAGTAAAAACGTCATCCATAGTTTAATTGATTTCATGAGTTACTCCTTTTTTGCATTTTGCTTAATTTTATTGTTTAAAGCGTCATTGAAGTCGTTGGCTGAATGATAACCCAAATGTTTTGATTTATAATCATTCGCTGCAGCTTCGACGAGGGTCGCTGTATTTCTTGCTTCTGTAATCGGGATCGTGAGATGGACAATTTCAGTATCGAAGATGATTCGTTTGTCTTCTTCCAACCCCAGACGATTGTATTCCTTGGCATCGTCCCATTTTTCCAAATTGACAATCATTGAAATTCGTTTATTCTCTCGATACGCTCGTACTCCATATAAGTAAACCACATTGACGATGCCAATTCCGCGGATTTCTAAGTATTTCTTTAAGACATCCGGTGCTTCCCCAATAATAATTCCTTTTTCACGCTGATAGATTTCGACAATATCATCTGCGACAAGCATATATCCTCTGCGAACCAATTCAAGTGCTACTTCACTTTTTCCGACCCCGCTTTTACCAGTAATGACAACCCCAACTCCGTTGATATCAAGGAGTACTCCATGGAGCGTGGTCCGTTCTGCGAGTTTTGCTTGCAAAAAAGCAAACAATTCACTAAAAAGCGAAGAAGTTTTATAGGTGCTTTTACAAACTGGTATTTGAAATTGATTGGCAAAGCGAATGAACACCTCTGGTACAACTACATTTTTTGAAAACACAAACGCAGGTGGCTGTTTTTCAAAAAGCATCCGAACCCGAATTTCTTGATCTTGAACGTCTAACCAATGAAAGAATGCTCCTTCTTTTGACCCAATAATTTGAATGCGATCGTGTTCATAGAAGTCAAACAGTCCGGCTAACTCTAATCCGGGTTTTGACAAACTTGGATTGGTAACTTCTCGATTTACCCCACCTTGACCCGCAAGTACTTCTAATTTTAATCCCTGAATGACTTCTTGGACCGTAAGTTTTTGCATATTGTTCCTACTTTCTCGATGAGGAATTAGTCCAACGATTCAACCGCTTCACCCACATTAAATAACTTGTCTTCACAATAGTTCGTGAAATCTGTAATAACAGAATAAATATAATCGGATAGGTTACATCTTTAAATGCAAAACTGGTCCGGAAAATAGATAAGTCTAAAAAGTAAAAAAAGACAATGTAGGAGAAAAAGAAAATCAATCCTGATGTATAAATGACCAGTTTCACTTGTTTTCTAAACAGATAGGCTTTGATGCTTTCTTCATAAGCAGTGAAAAGGATGGCAATTGGGAAAAAAACAAAATCGTTTCGAACATCTGCTAACCTTAGAAGTTTTACTATGGAAAACATCAAAATAAAATTTATGATAAAACTTACAACGATATGAATGGGTAGATAGCTAGAGTATCTTCTTCCAAGCTCTATTTTGATTTGTCGTTTTTTTGTTTGAACTGGCGTTATCTCAGACTCCTCACTATGCTTTTGTGACGAATCTTTTGTCGCTTTTTGAAGTAAATCCTTTTCTTCCTGACGTGATTTATCTTTGTCGTCCATAGTTTTCCCTCAATCCTATTGTCTGGTCTACTATCATCATATCATAAAATGATATATTTGCACGAAGCAATCATTCATTAGTAAAAAAAGTAGCATGAAGCTACTTGTTTGCGGCTAATGTTTTCGCTAAATACTGACCTGTATGACTTTCTTTGATGGCGGCGATTTCTTCTGGTGTTCCAAAAGCAAGGATTTGCCCCCCACGATCGCCACCCTCTGGGCCCAAATCAATCAAATGGTCCGCTACTTTGATCACATCTAGATTATGTTCAATCACAACAACCGTCGCACCATTATCAGTAATGTTTTGGAGAACATTGACCAAATTCACAATGTCGTGACTATGAAGTCCCGTTGTTGGTTCATCTAATATATAGATCGATTTTTCAGTAATTCTTCGATACAATTCGGATGCTAACTTCACTCGTTGAGCTTCTCCACCCGATAGAGTCGTGGAAGATTGGCCCAACTTAATATAACCTAGTCCAACGTCATGAATTGTTTTTAACTTAGTATAAATCTTAGGCAAATGTTGGAAGAATTCCACGCTATCTTCAATGGTCATTTCGAGTACATCAGCAATGGACTTGCCTTTGTATTTCACTTGAAGCGTCTCTTGGTTGTATCGCTTTCCATGACAAGCCTCACAAACAACATAAATGTCTGGCATGAAATGCATCTCGATTTTATTCACACCATCTCCTTGACATTGTTCGCAGCGTCCACCTTTCACATTGAATGAAAAGCGACCTTTATCATACCCTCGTAATTTCGCCTCGTTGGTACGACTAAACAAATCACGTATCTCATCAAACACCCCTGTATAAGTAGCGGGATTGCTTCGAGGAGTTCGACCGATGGGAGATTGATCGATATCAATGATCTTGTCAAATCCTTTATATCCTTCAATGGAATCACATAGACCAGCTACTTCTGTTCGTTTGGTTAAAAGATTGGTTAGCCCTTTGAACAATACTTCGTTGACCAAGGAAGACTTTCCAGATCCAGATACACCAGTGACACAAGTAAACAAGCCAATTGGAATTTGAACATTAACATTTTTAAGATTATTTTGTCGTGCTCCTTTGATAGAAATATAGCCACGACTGGCGATTCTTCGCTTGCTTGGAATCGGTATCGATTTTCGTCCAGTTAAATAGTCCCCAGTTAATGAGTTTTCGCTTTTACGTAGTTCATCTGGTGTACCAGAAAAAATAACTTCACCACCATGAATCCCAGCACCAGGTCCGATGTCTACGACGTAATCGCTGTGTTCAATCATTTCCATATCGTGTTCCACAACAATCATCGTGTTTCCTAAATCACGCATTTCTTTGAGTGTATTGATTAACCGAAGGTTGTCTCGTTGGTGGAGTCCAATCGATGGTTCATCCAACACATACATCACACCCGTTAATCGTGAACCAATCTGAGTAGCTAAGCGAATTCGCTGAGCCTCTCCACCAGACAAAGAACCAGATGATCTTGATAAAGACAAATAATCCAACCCTACATTCATCAAGAAGTTCAATCTCGTTTTAATTTCTTTGATGATAGGGGAAGCAATTTCTAAATCATGTTTGGATAGTGACAGTTGATTCACCCAATCTAGAAGATGCAAAATGCTTAGTTTTGTGATGTCATAAATACTTTTGTCTTCAATTTTTACAGACAAGGCTTCATCACTTAGGCGTTTTCCGCCGCATCGTTCGCATGGAGTGTCATTCATCATTGTTTCAATCCACTCATGAATGAAACGCGACGTCGTTTCGATATAGCGTCGTTCTAAACTTTTTATGACGCCTTCGTACGACTTTTTTTGATCATGAACCATTTCGCTGGATTTCGATTGAAATGTAAAATGAAGTACTTTCTTTGTCCCATACAAGATGGTATTTTGCTCAGCTGGAGTCAGTTGGTTAAATGGTTTATGAATATCAATCCCCATTGCTTTACATGCTTGGATGACTTGCTGCAAATAAATACTTTCGGTATTCGCATACTTATCGAGTACTCCACCCATAATGGAGAGTTCTGGCTTTGGAATGAGTAAGTTTACATCAATTTTTCTGGTGAATCCTAGTCCAGAGCAATCTGGACACGCCCCAAATGGCGAGTTAAATGAAAATAGACGTGGTTCAAGTTTGCTGACTTGAAATCCACAATGAGGACAACTAAAGTGTTCACTAAACAAAACTTCTTCTTCATTGATTTTGGCAATCATCAGTCCTGATGCAATTTTTGTAGCTGTTTCAATCGAATCGTATAATCTAGAACGGATGCCTTCTTTTACAACAATTCGGTCAATCACTACTTCAATGTCATAGCGTTTGGTTTTTTCTAAGATGATTTCTTCGTCAAGTTGGTAATCAATCTTATTGACTCGAATTCTTGTATATCCTTCTTTTTTTAGTTGCTCAATGATTTTGGCGTGGGTTCCTTTTTCACCACGAACCACTGGAGCCATAATCATCACTTTTGCTAAAGGATATTCTAAAATTCGATTGGTCATTTCCTCAATGGTTTGAGAAGTGATTTCAATCCCGTGAACTGGACAGTAAGGTATTCCAACACGAGCATACAGCAAGCGGACATAATCATATATTTCGGTTACCGTTCCTACCGTAGAACGCGGATTATTGGACGTAGTTTTTTGATCGATTGAAATGGCGGGTGATAAACCTTCAATTAAATCGACATCTGGTTTTTCCATATTTCCTAAAAACTGTCTGGCATATGCCGATAAACTTTCTACATAGCGTCGACGTCCTTCTTCGTATATGGTATCAAACGCTAACGATGTTTTCCCTGATCCGGATAATCCTGTCATAACAATTAGTTTATTTTTTGGTAAGGTAAGACTAATGTTTTTTAAATTATTTTCCCGAGCACCTTTGATCGTAATGAAGTCATTCATTGTTTCACCACATTTCTAAATTTCATTCATGATTTCAGTGACGATGCGATGAAACTCTTCTTCATCAATCACAGCAACCCCAAGACTTCTCGCTTTTTGAAGTTTGGTTCCAGCAGACTCTCCAGCAACAACAATACTGGTCTTTTTCGATACGGACGAACCTGCCACTCCACCAAATTTCTCTACCAATGCCTCTGCTTCGTTTCGAGAATACCTGGAAAGAGTTCCTGTTATAACAACACTCTTCCCTGTAAAATACGTTTCTTTCTGCCATTTTTGAGTGTCATACTGCATTTTCAAACCTAGAACTTTCAAAGATTCAATTAACTGAATTTTAGATTCCTCTTTCATATATTGAATGATACTGGTAGCTATCGCTCCACCAACATCCTTGATTTCAAGAAGTTGCTCGTATGTTGCCTGCATAATCGCATCCATAGAGCCAAATGCTTCCGCGATATTTTTGGATGCCTTTTGCCCCACATGACGAATCCCTATAGCAAACAACAATCGATCAAAATTGTTTTGTTTGCTTTTTTCAATGGCCTCTAGTAAGCGTTGAACACTCTTTTCTCCGTATCCTTCTTTTTGAATGAGGTCCTCATAATGATTTTTAAGATGAAAGATATCCACAATCGAATGAATAAACCCGTCATTGACCAAATCAATAACAACTTTTTCACCCATTCCATCTATGTCATAAGCATCTCGTGAAGCAAAATGAATCAAACCTTCGATGATTTTTCCTTCACAAAGCGGGTTCAAGCAATAATAATCCGCTTCTGAGTCTTTACGAACCAAATGTGATTGACATTTTGGACAAAATTCAATCATCGAAAAAGGAGCTAGAGTAGGTAGTCGATCTTCCAAAACAACCTTAACCACTTCAGGAATCACTTCTCCAGCCTTCCTAACAATGACTTGATCGCCAATGCGGATGTCTAGTTCAACGCAAAAATCCTCGTTATGCAAGGTCGCTCTTGAAACCAAAGATCCTGAAATCATTACTGGTTTTAGTTCCGCTACTGGCGTCACGACACCAGTTCTTCCTATTTGAAAGGTGATACCTTCTATCGAAGTTTTCACTTCTTCTGCAGGGAATTTATAAGCAACTGCCCATTTGGGAAACTTGGAAGTATAGCCAATTTCATCGTAGGTATGATACTCATTCACTTTGATGACAATACCATCAATCTCATAAGGCAGTGACGATCGAATGCCTGATATTTCATTAATAAAGTCGATTACTTCATGGATAGTTTGACAATGCCTCGTTCTTTCGTTCACATGAAATCCAAACTCTTTACAAGCAGCCAAGGATTGCATGTGTGTTTGATAGTTTTTGCGATCCATCAAGTAATAAATATATACATCTAGTTTTCGCTTCGACACTAGAGTAGAATCAAGTTGACGTATGCTTCCTGATGCGGCATTTCGTGGGTTTCGAAACGGTTCTTCCTTGAGTGCAATCTTTTCTTTATTTAATGCCTCAAAAGAGGCCTTACTCATATAGATTTCTCCTCGAAACTCCACGGGAGCTTCTATGGGAATTCGCAAAGGAACACTTCGAATGGTCCGTACATTATCCGTAATGTCTTCTCCGATTAATCCATCTCCCCTGGTGGCGGCTCTGATCAATAGTCCTGAATCATATTTTAATGATACACTAAGACCATCGATTTTCAACTCCGCTACATAGGTATAATTCGATACTTCCTTTTTGATTTTTTGATCGAAATCCAAACATTCCTGTGCACTAAATACATTTCCAAGAGACAGCATTTGTTCGTCATGAACAATTTTTTGAAATTTTTCTGAAGCCACTCCTCCCACTCGTTTGGTTGGAGAATCCATAGTAGATAATTCTGGGTACTTCGTTTCTAGTTCCAAAAGCTCTTGAAGCAAAAAATCAAACTCAAAGTCTGAAATGCTAGAATTATCCAACGTATAGTACTCATAGTTTGCTTGATTAATTTTGTCTTTTAAATATTGTATTCGTGCCTTTACGTTCATAACTTACCCCTTTTTTATCGAAGGATGATCTTTCATTAACGTTTTAATGCCAATCGGTGCTTGAAATGCGATGGTTGCTTTGTCCTTATCAATCATAACAACCACCCCAGAACCAAATACTTGATGAGTAATTTTGTCTCCGATGGATAGTTGATTGTTCACTTTTTGGTATTCTGCGACCTCTGGAGTTACCGTAACAGGTTCTGGTTTTCTTCTTATTCCTTCATAGATGGTCGTTTTCTTTTTTGCTAGACCTTGTCGATCAATCAGTTCATCGTGGATTTCTCGCAAGAACTCACTGTCTGAATTATGTTGGTAATGGCCATACATAAAACGTGATTCCGCATTCGTTAAAAACACCCGCTCTTTTGCTCTTGTCAGTGCAACGTAAAACAAACGTCGTTCTTCTTCTACATCGATGTGTTCAAACAATGCCTGTGAAGAAGGAAACAATCCTTGCTCCAAGCATGCGATGAAAACCACTTTAAACTCCAGTCCTTTGGCAGAGTGCATTGTCATTAAGCTGACATAGTCGTCACTAAGAAGTGCTTCTTGTGCTTCTTCACGAAGCGTCATTTCATTTAGCACGATGGTTAACTTCTCATAGTTTGAGATATCGCCGTACTCTTTAATCTTCTCAAGTAAAATCGTTTTAAACTCTTGAAGATTTTCAATTCTTCGTTCGTTTTCAATCATTTTGTCGCCCATTTGACCGTCTTGATGAAGTGAAGCCATATATCCTGATTTTTCAAGTAGGTTTTCGTAAGTTTGAATAATGTTTTGATCTTCAATTTTATACTTAATCTCTTCGATCATCTCTTTAAACTGCTTGAGTTTTTGTCTGGTAGATAATGGTAAAAAATCCAACCCCATGTCAATCAAATCCATCAGTTTTACATGATGGATTTTTGTTTGCTCCACCATTTTTTCAAAACTTGTTTCGCCGATTCCTCTTCTTGGCTCGTTGTATACTCTAGAAAATGCATAATCATCTCCTAGATTAATGACAAGTCGCAAGTAAGCCATGGCGTCTTTGATTTCTTTGCGCTTATAAAAGGACAGATTCCCAATGACACGATAAGGAATGTTATATTTTAAAAGCAAATCCTCAAACTTACGACTCATGGCATTATTTCGATATAGAATGGCCATGTCTTTGTATAAGGTGTGATCTTTATGTAATTGTTTTATTTTCGAATAAATGTAGTAAGCTTCTTCGTCATCGGTTTGTCCTTTGTAATGGGTCAAATATTCTCCCTCGCCTAATGTAGAAAACAAATCCTTAGGAATTCTTGTTTTGTTATGGGAAATGACTTGATTCGCAGCTGTTAAAATACGGTTTGTTGATCGGTAATTCTGATTTAAAATGATCTTTTTATGCTCTGGATAATCTCGCATGAATTTGCGAATATTAGCGATATTCGCCCCTCGAAATGCATAGATACTTTGGTCTTCATCCCCCACAATAAATAGGTTCCGATTCTTCTTTGCTAAGGCATGAACGATTCTATATTGCAAGTCGTTGGTGTCTTGAAATTCATCCACTAAAATGTACTGAAACCAACGTTGATATTTTTCTAATACTTCATCGAATTGCTCAAATAAGGCAATGACCAACACCAATAAGTCTTGAAAATCAACGAGATTATTGCGAAACAAAAAGGATTGATACTCCTGAAAAATCTTAAATGAGATGCTAGACATGGGCTCTTCAATGTCTTGAAATACAGAAGAATCCGCTTTGGCTCGTTCAATAATACTGGCGATGGCCCGAGGGATAAAACGCTTGGGATCCATATTCAATTCTTTCATAATTTTCTTGATTACAATTTGTTGATCATCATCATCAATGATTTGAAAATCATGTTTATATCCAAGGTGATGAATATCATTTCTGAGTATTTTTGCGCCCATGGAATGAAATGTCGAAATCCAGATACCACTCACGGGTACTTCAATCATACGATGTACCCGATTTCTCATTTCTTCAGCGGCTTTATTGGTAAATGTTATCGCTAAAATTTGAGTGCTTGGAATTCCTACTTCTTCAATTAAATAAGAAATGCGGTTCGTTAAGACCCGCGTTTTTCCTGAACCAGCTCCAGCAACGGCCATTACAGGACCGTACACTGTTTTAACTGCTTCGATTTGGTTGTTGTTTAGCTTTTCAAAGATTGCGTTTGACACATGCATCACCTACTAATATTATACCATAAATCATCCTTTTTTGCCCCTCTCACCCACAAAAAAACCGTGGATTTTTCCACGGAAATTTGTTTTTATTTTGATTCCTTTTTGTATGTAATCAGTCTTAAAATGGATCGAGATACCCCAACAAAACTAAGAGTAAAGATTACAAGAAAGGCGATGATAAAAGAAACATAATGACCAATTCCTATTGTCCCTGTCATGATTGCTTCTTCATCAAGCATTATCGTGATACTGGAAATAATTCCAATGAAGGAAGCCAGCATAAAAAGCAAATAGGCAACTGTTGCTAAAAAATATCTCCACATCTTACTTCACGCTTGACTTAAGTTCTACGGTACGATTGAAGCAAAGTAACTCATCTGTCGAGTCATAATCAGTATTCCAATATCCATTTCTTACAAATTGGAATTTATCTTCAGGCTTTGCTTGTGCCAAATAAGCTTCCACATACCCCTGTCTTGTTTCCCATGAATGAGGATTCAAACGTTCCATCATATCGCGGTCCCCATCAGAATCCACCATCAGTGGCTCAAATAAATGGAATAGTGCTTTTTTAGCCGTCGTAGCTTCCACAAAGTGAATGTTTCCATTTGGTTTTCGCAGATTAAATCCTGAGCCTGATTTGGTTAAGGGATCGTATGTACAACGTAGCTCAATGACTCGTCCCGTTTCATCTTGCACGACTTCTTCACATTTCACAAAGTATGCATGCATCAAACGAACTTCCAACCCTACTGCGAGACGTTTCCATGATTTATCAACTGCGCCCAACGTAAAATCTTCTTGTTCAATGTAGACTTCTTTTCCAAAGGCAATTTTTCTTGAGCCTAATGATTCAGAGTCGTTGTTTAAAGGTACATCAATCCATTCAATCTCGTTGTTTGGGTAGTTCGTAATCACAATCTTTAATGGATTGGTAATCGCATTCACTCGACCGACCTTTAATCGCAAGTCGTCTCGTAATGAATTCTCTAACATTTCAGTAGAAACCGTTGAATTGATTCTCGAAAGGCCTGTTCCAATAACGAAATTCTTTATGGCTTCTTTGGTATAACCTCTTCGTCGAAGTCCAACAAGTGTTGGCATACGTGGGTCATCGTATCCTTTGACACGTTTGGATTCCACAAGTATTTTAATGTATCGTTTGGACATAATGGTATTCGTAATGTTTAAACGCCCAAATTCATATTGGTGTGGTATATGTGGCATTTCGCAATGTTCCACAAACCAATCATATAATACTCTATGATCGACATATTCAAGAGAGCATAAGGAATGGGTGATTCCTTCGATGGAGTCTTGAAGTGGATGAGCAAAATCATACATCGGATAGATACACCATTTATCGCCAGTGTTTTGATGATGAATGTGGATGATTCGGTAAATGACCGGATCACGCATATTAATATTGGGACTAGCCATGTCAATTTTTGCACGTAAGGTTTTAGACCCATCTGCATAAACGCCATCCCGCATTTCTTGGAATAACCGAAGGTTTTCTTCGACGGAACGATTTCTCCAAGGAGAATCCTTCCCTGGAAGTGATAACGTTCCACGGTATTCTGACATTTGTTCTGCAGTAAGTTCACAAACGTACGCTTTGCCCTTTTTAATTAATAGAACTGCTCTATCGTAACTTTCTTCAAAATAATCTGACCCAAACAAAACATTCTTTGGTACATATCCCAACCTAATTATATCATTCTTAATTGCTTCGAAGAACATTGCATCTTC
>JAUXXX010000034.1 GCA_030684695.1 bacterium | reverse complement strand
GTACGTAAAACATCACGTAACAAAATGGAGTTTGTCGTACAAGGGATTCCAACGAGGGTATTGAAGGAAGACATGATCATTTTCGCACCAGCATCGAGGGCTTTTTTATACGCTGGTAAATACGTTTGAAACAAACTTAGTCTGGAAACATCAACGGTATTGTAATCTCTTCCGGCTTCGCTTGCGCCATAGCCTGCAAAATGCTTCACGCAACTAATCATGGAGTCTTCTTGTTTTAAATCGTTTCCTTGATAGCCTTGTACCATGGCAGCTGCGAATTCACCTACTAAATAAGGGTCTTCTCCAAACCCTTCCACCACACGTCCCCAGCGAGGATCTCTGGAAACATCGGCCATCGGTGAGAAGGTTACATGTATTCCAGCAGTAGTAGCCTCTTTGGCTGAAATGCGTGCACAAAGAAAAGCCAAATCAGGATTCCAAGAAGAAGAAATGGCCAGTGGGACTGGGAAAATGGTTTTATAGCCGTGGATGATATCTGACATAAACAACAAGGGGATTCTATGACGACTTTTTTCCAAGTATTTTTCTTGAACTAATCGCATGTCTTTGGCGGAACCGATGCCTAGAATCGAGCCGATTGAGTAAATCTTATCTTCGTCTAAATTTAAATGTCGGACATGTCCAGCAATTTCTACTTGGATATCATGCATTAAAAAGAATGGCGCTAATTGCGTCAATTGGCCTATTTTTTCTTTCAAGGTTAATGTTTGTAGTAGTGATTTCATTGATTACTCCCGATTCTTATATTCGTATATTCCGGCAAAATATGGCGGTATACTCGTATGTTGATTTGTTGAAAAAATGTCTTGGTTTTGAATCAGCCACTTGCCATTTGTTGGAAGTGAGACTAGTAGTGATTGTATCGAATCTGAAAATGATCCGATTACCAAAAGGGTGTGGTTTTCGTTTACCCTTTTATAAATGAAAAGAAATGGATGTGTTTCTTCTAGAAGTTCAAACGATCCTTTTGTGAAGGTTTCACTACTTTTCCTAATTTGAAACAATTCCTGATAATAATGGAAGACACTACGTATTGACTCTTGTTCATGTTCAGCATTAATCTCTTGATAATTCGGATTCACATCCATCCAGGGGGCCACGTAACTAAATCCAGCATAAGGTGATGAGTCCCACTGCATCGGTGAACGTGAGTTGTCTCTTCCTTTGGCATAAATTGCAGTCATAATGTCATTCATACTCCAGCCTAAGGCAAGTTTTTCTTTGACCATGTTATGGGTTTCAATGTCTTTAAACTGATCAAGGGATGTGTAGCTTACACCTGTCATTCCAAGTTCTTCGCCTTGATAGACATAAGGTGTTCCTTGCATTCCGTACAATACAGTTGCGAGCATTGTTGCGGATTCATAGCGATATTGCAGATTACCATATCGACTGACTGCTCGAGGCTGGTCATGATTGGCCCAAAATAAACTATTCCAACCTGTTTGATACAAGGAGGTTTGCATATGTTTAAAATAACGTTTAAGCTCCACAATATCTAACTTCTTTAAGTTCCATTTTCCTTGTCCAGGAACTTCATCCAAACCAACATGCCCGAATTGAAAGACCATGTTTAGTAAAGGTGCACTACCTCCGGTGACATCCCGAACTCTGCTAGCAGATAAACAAGGGGTCTCTCCAACGGTCATTACATCTCGACCTTTAAAACAAGCCTCATACATTTCTTGAAGTCTTTGGTCTAAAAATGGTCCGTCACACAGCTGAAAATGGTCAATGTCTTTTCCGATTAAATCAATGACGTCTAAACGAAATCCATCAATTCCTTGATCCAACCAGAAGTTGATCATTTGATAGATTTCGTTTCTTAAGTCAGGATTATCCCAATTTAAATCGGGTTGCTTTTTTGAAAACAAATGGAAGTAGTACTGACTGGTTTGGGGATCTAGTTCCCACGCAGATCCTGAGAACACCGAAGTGATTGCTGTGGGGACATCTCTCCACACATAATAATCTCTGTACGGATTATCAATGGATTTTCTCGATTCTTGAAACCAGTGGTGTTCATCCGATGTGTGATTCACCACCAAATCCATGATTAGTTTCATCCCACGCAGATGTACTTCATGTAATAACTTTATGAAATCATCCATCGTGCCAAACAGGGGATCAATTTGATAATAATCGGAAATATCATACCCATTGTCATCCATAGGAGAGGAATATACTGGGCTCAACCAAATCACATCAACTCCAAGTTTTTTTAGATAATCGAGTTTAGAAATAATCCCAGGAATATCGCCGATTCCATCGTTGTTTGAATCACAAAAACTGAGGGGATATATTTGATAAACGAACGCATCTTGCCACCATTTTATTTGATCCAAGTTACCGACCACCCATCTATTTGATAATATTGAAACGTTTCAATTTTATAGTTCTATTTTACTCCAAAACCATTCATATTTCAAGGCTGCGAAGGAACAATTTTATCGAGATTTCCTGGTCAACTTTTTAATCAAACTTGAAAGAACAACTACTTTATGATAAAATGGCTACATTGTGAGTTTCAGGGAGGAACGTTATGTTTGGATTGCGAAGTGATGGAAAGAAGATAAAGAATATCGATCCCATTATGAAGTTATCGCCACACATCATGCCACACCGCAATGATGCGATGGTGATGAGTGTTTACGATATTGATTGTACCGGTATGGATGAATACATTTTTAAACGTCGAAAAGACGGAGTTCGTGTCAACTACATGGATGTTACAGTTACAGCGATGATGCGTGTGATGGCTTCTAGACCACGTTTAAACCGCTTTATTATGAATGGTCGTGTATTTCGTAGAAACGATATTCAATTGGCATTTACCATCAAAAAAGCATTAAAAGATGGAGCTGATGAAACAACGGTAAAATTTACCTTTAAAGGAACAGAGACGCTTGACGATATCAAAGCAATGATTGACAAAGAAGTAATCGCCAACTCCAAGGTCTCAGCAGTGAACGATACCGATAAGTTAGCTAAATTCTTTACGATTGTTCCTAATTTCATGATTAAATTTATGGTTGGAACAGTGAAGTTTCTTGATAAGCATGGGATGCTTCCTCGTGCCATTCTTAACTTAAGCCCGTTTCATACATCTGTTTTTTTAACCAATATGAAATCGATTAAGATGAACTATGTATTGCACCATATTTATAATTTTGGAACAACCTCGATGTTCATGTCCATGGGAAAAGAAAAATATGTTCCAATCGTTTTAGATCCAGAAGCGAAGACTATTGGAGTCAAAAAAATATTCCAACTTGGGTGTACGATTGACGAACGAATTTGTGACGGTTTATATTTTGGTAATTCCATACGTGAATTTCAACGGCTAATGGAGAATCCATCAATTTTAGACACGCCATTAGAAGCGAAAGTTGAAGATTTGAGATAACGACAAAGAGGAAGAAATTTCCTCTTTTTTATAAAAAAAATCAATCATAGCGTGTGGAAAAACTGTGAAAAAAATGAATAATATAAATTGTGTGGTATCATACATGTAAGGAGTGATTCCATTGGCAAAACTAGTTTATGTCCTTGATGACGATGAGCATATCCGCACATTGATTGAGAAGTTTTTAGTTTATGAAGGGTTCCAAGTGAAAACATTTAAAACAGGCCAATCTTTATTGCTTGCACTCGAAGCAAATCAGCCAGATTGCTTTGTTTTAGACGTGATGCTTCCTGATGTTTCAGGATTTCAAATCTGTACAAAAATCCGTCAAGAAAGCAACATTCCTATCTTGTTTGTTTCAGCAAAGGGAGAAGAAATGGATCGGATTCTTGGGATTGAACTAGGTGGCGACGATTATGTCACGAAGCCATTTTCGGGACGTGAATTAGCCGTTCGTGTGAAAGCACTTCTTCGCAGAAGTGCGCATTCTGATAGTTCTTCGGAGATGGGCGAATTCCAGCTCGGAAACATGACCTTTAAGTTGGATCAACGAGAAATTGTGGTCAATGGACAACCCATTTCGTTTACCGCTAAAGAATACGATTTATTCTTGTTACTTGCAAAAAACTCACCAAAAGCCTTTAGTAGAGAAGAACTGTTACGAAAAATCTGGAAATGGGAAGTCATTGATGGAACGAGAAGTGTCGATGATCTTGTCAAGCGCATTCGACGAAAATTGCTTGAAGGTTTCGCAGATGTGGAAATCAAAACAGTCTTTGGTTTTGGATATAAAGTATCCAGTGAAGTGAAGAGGGATCTAGATGAAAATAAGGAATAAACTCATTTTCTACTTTGGCCTTTTACTATCCGTTTTTTTCTTAATTGCCTTGATGTTAACCGGAGTGGTGATTCGATATACACTCAATCGTTTGCTATATAGTAACGTGTTTGAAATGAATAGTAATATTGTAGCGTCCATTCAAGATGTTACTCCTGACGCTTTGCTTGACCGTCTTGAACTCATCAGTCTCATCACAGGAGTTGAAATTATTGTCAGAGATGGCGAAGAAACTCTCTTTAGTTCCTTTGATGACTCTTTCATCGATTTTGATGGTGCCACAAAAGTAAGTCAAAAGTATAACGTATTTCGTGTCGTAGATAACAGTATGTTTTATTATTATACCGAATCCACAATCACACCAAATGAGTACGAAATGTATGTCTTTCGAACAGCTGATTTAGCGTTAACCAATAGTGACGAAATCTTTTACACGAGTTTTGTTGGTATTTTATTTTTAGGAGTTGCTGTTTCAGCACTATCGTTGGTAACAGCAAAAGTGTTTTCAAGTCCCATTCGAGATTTAGCGAGTTATGCCAATCAATTAGCCCCAGAAGCGAAAGTACAGCCAAGGCCTGTCTTTCGAATAAAGGAATACAATGAACTAGGACTTGCCCTAGAAAAAGCAGCGGTTCGGCTGAATGTATACCGACAGAAAGAACAAGAGTTCTTGCATAATTTCTCTCATGAAATGAAAACTCCTCTCACCAATATTTATGGATATGCAGAAGCAATGCAATTTGGAGTATTATCTTCAGATGAAACTAAAAATGCTTGTAATATCATCATGACAGAATCGGAAAAACTTCGTGATAACATCAATCAAATCATGCTTCTAGGTCGTCTTGATTCGGTCAATCAACCTTACCATATGCAACGAATCAATCTAGCGGACTTACTGTCAGATTGTTTAAACTCTGTTCAAATTCAAGCAAAAGATGCCAAGATTGCTTTGATATATCCTGAAATTGATCCAAGCATTTCTGTGTTTGGAGATCCCGATAAATTAGAAACCGCTTTTGTCAATATCATGTCCAATGGATTAAGATACGCAACATCAGAACTGCGAATTGAAGTGGCAGTACGATCTTCAACGGTTGAAGTGTTCATCGATGACGATGGAATCGGAATTCCTTCCTCTGAACGAGAAAAAGTGTTTGAGCGATACTATATTGGGTACAAAGGACATACTGGACTTGGATTGACGATTACCAAAATGATTTTCGATAAACACCAAATTGGCGTTGTCATTGAAGATAGTGAGTCCAAAGGGGCAAGGTTCCATATCACATTTCCTGGCGTAATGAGACAACATCGGTAATTCAAAGGTATTCTTGTATGAATATCGTGAAATGTTTTATTTATCTTTATTATCTATTATAATAAAGTTAAGTTAGTGTTTTGAACAAAGCCATAATCCAGAAGAGACCTCTCCGACTCTTTATATGATTATGGCTTTTACTTTAGTTAATTATGGTATAATAAAACAATAGGAGTGATCATATGGATGTATTTATGAAGGTGTTGGGCGGACTAATCGCTGCTATGTTTATCTTTTTTGGAATTCAATTTTTCTTTCGTGGTGTTAAAATCATTCAAACAGCTCAAAAAATAAAATTTGGACGCACTGCACCCCCTCGACCACAAGAAATCATCATTGGGAAAGTGATAGGTGTACTCTTGTTTTTGATGGGGTTATACTACCTCGGTATTGTAATTGTTTCCTTGGTAAATCCAGTCTAAAACCACAGGTTTTTCCTGTGGTTTTTTACTTCTAAAAAATAAAACGTAACTATATAAATATAGTTAGATTTCAAAAATCCCTGAGACTTTTAAATCTCTAAAAAATTATGAGAATAATTGTTTACAAGGGGGGTCATAAGTATTATAATAATGTTTGATTTTTTCGGCCAGAAAGGAATGGACTATGGGAAAAAAACTAATTGAATTAAAAGGTATTACCAAGCGTTATGATGATGAACCTGTTGTTGATTCAATCGATTTATACATCAATGAAAATGAGTTTATTACACTATTAGGACCTTCTGGCTGTGGAAAAACAACCACCCTTCGTATGATTGGTGGGTTTGAAAAACCAGATGAAGGTCAGATTATTTTAAATGGAGTGGTGGTTAACGATATCCCTCCATATGAACGACCCATTAATACAGTTTTCCAACGTTATGCATTGTTTCCACATTTAAATGTGTTTGAAAATATTGCATTTGGTCTCCGCAATCAAAAGATTGCGAAAGAGGAAATCGTTTCAAGAGTGGAAGCGGCACTTAAGTTAGTTAGTTTACCCAATTTTGCTCAACGTAAAGTAGCTTTGCTTTCTGGGGGGCAACAACAACGAATTGCGATTGCACGGGCCATTGTCAATCGTCCAAAAATATTGTTACTTGATGAACCACTCGCTGCACTGGATTTAAAACTACGTCAAAACATGCAATACGAGTTAAAAGAAATGCAACGTAAACTCGGGATTACATTTATTTATGTTACTCATGATCAAGAAGAAGCATTGACAATGTCCGATACCATTGTTGTGATGAACAAAGGGAAGATTCAACAAATCGGAACTCCCACAGGGATCTATAACGAACCAAAGAATCGATTCGTAGCGAATTTTATTGGAGAAACCAATATCATTCAGGGGTATTATGTTCATCAAAACTTAGTTTCCTTTATGGGAGTTGAGTTCGAGTGTGTTGATACCCATTTCGCTGATGGTGAAAAAGTGGATGTTGTCATTCGTCCTGAAGATTTAGATATCATTGAACCAGAAGGCGCGAAATTAGCAGGGATTGTTTCAAGTTCTGTCTTCAAAGGAGTACATTTCGAACTCTGTGTCATCATCAATGAAAAGGAATTTGTGGTTCACACCTATGAAAATCGTCCAGTTGGCGCAAAAGTAGGATTAAAAGTGGACGCGTATGAGATTCATTTGATGAAGGTAGAGCAAAGTGAATATTAAGAAGCTTGGGCGATTAGTAACGCCTTATGTCGTATGGCTTTCGATTTTGGTGATGATTCCTCTTGTGATGATGGTGATTCTTTCCTTCTTTGAAACAAGAGGACTCGATTTTACCAATGCTACATTTACTTTATCGAATTGGTTTCGTGATTTACGTGACCCATCGGTCCTCAAAGCATTAGAAAACTCCTTTACGTTTGCTGGGATTACCGTTGCTGTTGTCTTCTTGATTGGATATCCGATGGCATTTATCTTAGCTCGTTCCTCGTTTGCGAATAAGATGGTCATCTTAATGTTAACGATTATCCCCATGTGGTCCAATTCATTACTGAGAAACAACGCCCTTCGGAATTTATTCTCCGAACAAAGTTTTGTGAATGATTTATTATCGAAGATTAATTTGTCTTTTGTTCTTGATATCAAAGGAACACCTTCTGCCATTATCGCGGGGTTGGTGTTAACATTCTTGCCTTTTATGATCTTGCCAGTATATACCGTTTTAGAAAAAATGGATAAGTCGCTCATTGAAGCATCGATGGATTTGGGAGCTAGTCCCATCCGTACTTTCTTTAAAGTAACCTTCCCATTGTCATTAAAGGGAGTCGCTACTGGAGTAATTATGGTTTTCTTACCTTCGTTTTCAGGATTTGCAGTTCCCTATATATTGGGAGATGGAAAGTTTATTTTGGTAGGTACCATCATTGAAAATAGTTACAACTATAACATTAACTTTGTGTCGACGCTTTCGATCTTACTAGTCATAATTATTTTCCTGATGATTTTCTTTGTATCGAAAGTGGATAAGGAAGGGGAGAGCTTCCTATGAGTACGACATTAGCCAAGATTTCACGAAGGATTGTTTTATTCTTCCGTAAACCAAAGGTTGTAAAAACAACCAAAACACTGACTTCAGTTTTAAAGAATTTTTATTTCTTCTTTATTATGTTTCTACTCTATTTGCCCATTATCATCATTGCTTTTCAGTCCCTCAACAGTTCTCGAAATGCCAACCGTTTTGTAAGTTTCTCATTTAAATGGTATGTAGATATGTTTTCTGACTCCCAATTGATGGAAGTTGTATCCAATACTTTAACAAACGCATTTTTCTCCACATTACTATCTACCGTATTTGGTACAATGTTTGCGATTGGAATTCACTCGCTGACCAAAAAAGCCAGACAAAAAATGGTATTTTTGAATCAAATACCGATTTTAAATGCAGACGTTGTAACCGGGATTTCCTTGATGTTAATTTTCAAGGTGTTAATGAGTGTGTTTCCCAACATCTTCGTTCCCTTACCAGAAACTGCTTTGTTCTTCCGAGTAAGTCTTACGGTACTTTTATCTCATATCTATTTTAGCTTACCTTATGTCGTCTTAAGTGTGTTGCCAAAACTATCGGAGCTTGACCCGAATTTGTATGACGCAGCGTTAGATTTGGGATCAAAACCGTTTGATGCGATGATGAAAGTCATCATACCTGCAATAAAAGCAGGGATCTTTACCGGAATGTTAATGGCATTTACCATGTCAATTGACGATTTCGTTATCACCTTCTTTACAAGTGGTGGTGCGTATGACAACGTATCTATCTATGTTTATGGGCAAATCGGCAAGATTATGTCACCTGCCGTCTATGCATATAACACGCTATTAACCTTAACTGTTGTCGTTGTACTTGTGGGGATGTATATCTCGAGTGCAATTAAGCAAAAGAAACAGGCACTAGCTCAAATTCAACACAATCGATTACCAAACTAACAAATCTAAATCAAAAAGGAGAACACTATCAAATGAAAAAAATTATCGCCTTGTTCACCATCTTGGTTCTGCCGCTGGTAACTCTTGCCTGTTCAAGTAAACTCACTCTGAATGTCCTAAACTGGGGGGAATACATCAACATGGACGTTGTCAAAGCTTTCGAAGAAGAGTATGACGTTCGTGTCCGTATCACGTTAGCTAGTTCCAACGAGTTGATGGAACAACGCATCAAAGCACAAACTACTTCTTATGACATCGTTATCCCATCCGATTATATGATTGAAAAATTGTATGACGAAGGATATCTTCAAAAAATCAATCTTGAGTTATTAACCAATTACAACAGCGAAAGCTTCCTTGATGGAGTTAATATCATCATGGATCAAATGTTCCTTGATAACGTAGACGTTGCTAATCCATACACAGTAACTATCCCATACTTTTGGGGCGTGTTTGGAATCATGTTTAACAATTCCATTCCTGGATTAAAAGAATATATTGAATCCAATGAGTGGAAATCTGTGTTCGAAGTAGAACCTGCTAGCCTATTCAATACGCCTCTTCGTGTGGGCATGTATGACGTACCACGTTTCGCATATTCTTCCGCGATGTTGTATGCCAATCAAGTGGGATTGGTCGGAGATGTCAATGCATTGAATACAGCAAGCCAAAGTTATTTGTCACAAGCTGAAACCATTCTTGGTCTTCGTAACTACCACGTATTCGCTACTGATAACCTTAAAAAAGACATCGAACTTGGAAGTTTAGACCTTGCATTCACTTATGTAGGGGACTTCTTCGATACATTCTTAATCTTGACAGAAGAAGCAACAACAGAAGCACAAGCAAAGAGTTTAACCAATCACATTGGTGTGTATGTTCCTGCTTCCACCATCGCATTCTTCGATGGAATGGTTATCCCAACGGATGCAAAAAATGTAGAACTAGCACATAAATTTATTGACTGGTTCCTCGATCCAGAAAACGCTTATGAAAACAGTGGAATCGTTGGTTATACTACAGCATTACAATCGGTTTATGATGTCATTTTAAATGGAACAAAAGGCGATGTTGTCCGTAGTGTGATGGTCCGCGATTATCCATACAATCCAATGAAAGATGAAAACTTCGCTGCAAAACCATTGCTTGCGTTCTCCGATTCTTTCTCTAACAACATTACTACTATGTACAACCGCGTACGCGCAAAATAAATTCTCAAAGTCCGGAATTCCGGACTT
>JAUXXX010000031.1 GCA_030684695.1 bacterium | reverse complement strand
TAGTGAGTTACAAGTAAACAAAGACAAAGTGGTACTATACGGAGACAGTGCTGGAGGGTGTCTTGCGGCTTCAGTATCTTTGATGGCAAGAGACAGAAAAGAGTTTTCTATTGCCTTTCAAATGCTTATTTATCCCGTTGTGGATTATCTTCAAGAAAGCAATAGTCTGATTAAGTATAAAGATGCAACTTGGTCAGCGAATGCAAACAAGCAAATGTGGAAATTATACTTAGGGGATGCTGTTCCAAATCCAATTGATTATGCATCTCCATTGTATGCAAAATCACTGGCTAATTTACCTCCCGCCTATGTGGTACCTCAAGAAATGGATAGTTTATGTGATGAAGGAATTGCTTATGCAAATAGATTAGAAGCATCTAATGTTCCAACTGTTTTAAATGTCGTCAAAGGATCATACCATGCATTTGAAAGTGAATACCCAAGTTCATTTGTAATTAACATATTGAAGCAACGATGTATTGTTATAAGTGAGTTTTTTAAAAAGCAAAATTGATTCATGATTTTGCTTTTTTTATCTATAAATTCAAATTATTCTATTCATATGGCAAATGAAGAAAATTACATTTTCCACCTGAAGACTCCATAGAATTCGTAGTATCAATTTCTGAAGTTTCTCTTACCATCAACATAATCATGTTTTAATTGCAGCTATAACAAGAATTGATCTTTCAACAGGAAGTTCTTTTTCATAAAAGAATGTTTTTTATTTTAAACAATGATAAAATGGTGAATATAGAACATATCTGGCTTCTGGTTTTCTAAATGGTAGTGATGTGTATAACATTACCATTTACTTTTTTGATTAAGATAGCAAAGGTAATGAGTTGTTTAACAAAGTCAATCAATTGCACTGCATATAAGACGGTTGGAGGGTAAATTATCAATGAACAGCGAGAAACTACTTACGAATATTGAATCATGGAAGAAAAGTTTACTAGATATTACATCCAGAAATCAAGCGATAAACTTTCGAAGAAGAAAATCTTCTACACTTCAAGTGATTAACCCGACAATGAGTGAATTCTTAGATAGAATGATATCTTCAAGAGGATTAACTTTTGCAGAGATTTTTGATGATGAAGAAGAGGATGAAGAAATCGAGCTTTTGTTCGAAGATGAAGAAGAATTTATTACTGTACATGGAATTAGACTTCCCAAAAAAGATATATACTCGCAAGATGAACTTTTTCCTGTTATTACAAATTATCAAAAAAAGCATAAAGGCAATTTTCTATTTTCTAACTGTAACAATAAGACTCAACGAAAAATTCTTCGTAACCTAATGAAAAAAGCGAGAACATTTAAAGAAGAAAATGCGATAAATGTCCTCTATTTTGCAGTAGGTTATTTAGAATGGTACGAGAGTAAAGATAGTGATATTTTTTACAAATCACCATTGTTATTTCTATCCGCTGAACTTATACAAGATACTTTCGATGCTCCATTCAAAGTATCTTTTCCTGAAGGAGATTTGCTATTAAACGATTCCTTGCTCAGAAAACTAAGTCAAGATTTTAGATTAGATATCTCTTATGATACAGATCAAGTAGACATGAATAGTTTAGAAGTATACGAAAACTACAAAAAACACTTATACTCAAAATTTCCTGATAAACGTTGGAAGATTTATGATGAAGTCGATCTTGGTATATTCAGTTTCTCGAAAATCAACATGGTGAAAGATTTAGAAGAACATGTTCAACAAATTTCTGAAAATCCCTTGATTCAACAGTTAATTGGAGAATATCAACCAGTTGAATCTGATTCGATCTATGGGGAAGAAGAGATTGACGAAATCATTGACCCAAATAATTACTATCACATTCTCGATGCTGATTCATCACAAGAAATCGCCATTCAGTCAGCGATTGCAGGAAAGAGCTTTGTTTTGCAAGGTCCACCAGGAACAGGAAAATCGCAGACAATTACCAACATCATAACTGAATTAATTGCAAGAAATAAAAAGGTATTGTTTGTTGCAGAGAAAAAAGCTGCACTAGATGTTGTTTACAATAATCTTAAAAAGATTGGCTTAAACGATTATGCTCTACCCATTCATAACTCGAAACTTGATAAGAAAGAAGTACTAAAAGAATTAGCAAACACCCTTGAGAAAGGGCAAGATCAAATTGAGGTTGATGCACATTTTTCTGATCAGCAAATCTCAAAGTACAACGACTCAAAACTGCAACTTATGGATTATCCTAAGATCTTATTACAAAAAAGATTTCCGATTAATAAATCATTATATCAACTTTATGGCATTCTATTGAAGTATCAAAGATATGATGAAATTCAGTTCAACATTTACAATGTCGATAAATTAAGTGAACAAGAGCTCGTTGGACTTGAATCTTTAATCCATTCTTTCTATCATGCTTCTGAAAGCATCGGCTTTGATCCAAAGCTCCATGCTTGGTGTGGACTAAAACATGATCACCTTACAATTAGTGAAAAAGAAGAAATGATTGAGTTGATTAGAACGCTTGGTAGTGAACTGGGTAAACTGGAGAGTTTACTTACCCAAATGGATCTATTCAAGTTATCACAGAGTACTTACTTAAGTAATCTGTTTCACTTCAAAAATCTTCTTACACACTTCACGAAATTAAGAAATATTAATGATCAAATTTTTCATCATAAAAGTCTTGAAGAAGACATTAAGATATATGAAACGTTAGTGATTGAACATCAAAAGATTACTGCACTTAAAAAAGCGATTGAAGAAGTTGCTGATATCAAAATAATCGATGTTGATTCAAACAAATCCAAGAGAATCGTCAAAGCAAATCATGGTTTTTTGAAAAGACTCTTTTCATCTGAATACGCAAAGGTTCGCAAAGAGGTTTTATACTATTATATAGATAACAATATCAGTTATGAGCAGTTAAAAAGTGTCATCAATCATGTGGATTCTTATAAAGAGTTGATTATCAATTATCAAATAGGTTTGCAAAAGTTAGAGTATAAAAAAGCGGATATGAGTTTATCTGACTTAACTCAAATGCTCTATAATTTGAAGTGGTTTGACACATATAATACATATAAACATTTGTGTCAGTTTGATAGTGATTCTGATGAATTGACTCCACTATCTCAGTTTCTTCAAAAAAAGGATAGTTATGGGAAATACATTGGAAACTTTATTACTTCATATGAAAAAATAAAGAATGTAATTGATGATTTGAGTAAGCATTTTGACTTACCAAACTTCCGTCTCTATGATTTGTCAACCACTGAACTGAATAAGTACATCCATACATTGATTACAAATGCTCACCAGATTGAGTCGATGCTTGGGTTTAATTTCGCTATTAGCAAATGCAAGAAAAGTGGTCTTAACGACTTCTGTGAAAAAATTCTAGAGTCAAAAATTCGAAGCAATTATCAAGAGATTTTTTATAAAAGGTTTTATGTTCTACTTGTTGATTCATTCTTACACAACCTTTTACCTGGATTTAGTGGAGCTACTTTAGATATTGCCAGAAGTAGTTATGGAAGTGCAGAAAAAACCATTCAGAAGATGGCAAAATCTATTATTGAAAGTAATATCATCAATGGCATCCCAAACTATAATGGCTTAGGTGGATATAATGCAGAAGTTTTAACACTACGATCTGAAGCCAATAAATCTCGAAGAATCCTGCCTTTTAGAGTGCTTTTTAGCAAAATACCGAATCTTATCACTCAGTTAAAACCATGTCTTATGATGTCTCCATTATCAGTAAGCACATTCTTGCGTGGAACAAATATGACATTTGATACGGTTATATTTGATGAGGCATCTCAAGTAAAACCAGAAAATGCGATTGGTGCACTATTTAGAGCTAAGCAATTCATAATCACAGGGGATAAAGAGCAGCTACCCCCCACAAACTTTTTTCAAAATGTTGATGATGATGAAAATAGCATTGAAGAAAACTACGATACCACTGCATTTGATTCGATTTTAGAAGTGTCAAGTGGAATCGTTAACTCCATTAAACTACGATGGCACTATCGATCCAAATTTGAAGAACTAATCAGACCATCAAATAAGGAGATATACAGGGATCTAATTACTTTTCCATCTATTAATAAGCCCGAAGAACATGAAGGTATTCAGTTTTTATATGTGAAAGGGCTATATGTAGATAGGAAAAATGAAATTGAAGCAGATAAAGTCATAGAATCATTGGCAAATATCATTGAAAAATATGGCACAACAAAATCTGTCGGAGTGGTTACTTTTAACTCAGAACAACAATTGCTTGTGGAACGTAAAATCAATCATTTTAGAAGAACGCACCCACATTATGAAGAGTTCTTTACAAATAATGAGAATGAACCATTCTTTGTCAAAAATATTGAAACAGTTCAAGGAGACGAGCGAGACATTATTATCATCAGTATCGGCTATGGGCCAGATGGTAAAGGAAAGGTTTCTATGAATTTTGGACCTCTCAATCAAACCAATGGTTATAGACGCTTAAATGTCGCTGTCACAAGAGCGAAAACATGCTTGATTTTGGTTACTTCTATCCGAGGTACAGATATTGATTTAAATAGAACGCAATCTCGAGGTGCGATATTTTTAAAACATTACTTAGAATACGCTGAATTTGGAGAAGATGAAAAAGTTGATACGATCGATGAGCTGATTGGATTTGATAGTCCATTTGAAGAAGATGTTTTTAACGAACTTACTTTATTGGGACATATTGTCAAAAAGCAAATAGGATGTTCAGGGTATCGAATTGACTTAGCAGTTATTAACCCCAATAATCCATCAAGTTATTTACTAGGCATTGAATGTGATGGAGCGACCTATCATTCATCAAAGTCTGTACGAGATCGTGATAGACTAAGACAACAAGTACTAGAAAATCGAAACTGGACCATTTATCGAATTTGGTCAACCGATTGGATTAAGAACAAGAAGACTCAAATCGAGAAGTTGGATAACTTCATTAAAGAAATCAAACCAAGTGAAAAAAACCTACTTGTGGATGTACAACCAAACATTCCAATTTCTACTTCAAAGAAAGAGAAATCAGAAATTGAGTTTGAACAGTATCCGAACTATGAATCATTAATTAGTAGATACAATTACAACTATTTTTATGAAAACCAGATACCCGGATATATTTTAGAAATCATCAGGAACACTTCACCCATCCATGAAAATGAGTTAAAAAAGATTGTGCCACACTTTTGGGGTAGACAAAAATATACAAGTGTCGTTGATGGATTCACCAGAGCAATCTTAAGATCTCTATCTGTAAGAGGAGAGATAAGCCTAAAGGGTGAATATATCATTCACAAAAGTACCCCGATTAGTTTTAGAGAAACGAAAGACACGAGTACAAGAAGAGACTTTTCTAATATTTATCCTGAAGAGTTAAAAGATGGAGTACTAAGAGTGCTTGATGTAACGAAAACGATGAATTTGGATGAACTCTACACGTTGATTGTTAATTTGTGTGGCTTTCAGACGGTGTCTTCAAAAATTAGGGACACATTGGTGAATGTGATTAGTAGTTTAAAGCGAGCCAAGAAAATAAAGATCATTGAAGATAGTTTGATAGAGTTAATTGAGAGCGATACATAGATTCAAGAATTTATAAGGCTATAGAAGTTTATGGATAGAAATATCCAAAGAGGTTGGAATAATACATTTGTTCCTTTGCTTTAAAATAGATGTCTTGCTAAACGGGTTTTACATAAACTTCGACATAATTGATAGATAATTGAGAACTAAGTTTATTCTGACTTAGTTTTTTATTTGAGTTGTTGCGTAGGATCAAAATAATTGGTGTTCTATATCGATGTTTAATGATAATATATGATTAAACATATACAATGTGTTGAATAAGTTGTTTTTTTCATTAATTGAAAAAAAGGAGAAGACTTGATGGATATCACACTGATCAAAGAAGAAATGAATGAAAGATTTCATAAAGACACGGCCATTGCTTTAGCAACGCTACGTAACAATCTTCCTGAATGTCGGTTTATTGATGGCTATTACAAAGAGGGTTCCTTCTACGTCGTGACCCATCAAAAAAGTGGGAAGATGATAGATATCTATCAAAACAATCACGTTTCGATTGCTTCGGAACAATGGTTCCAAGCCCATGGGGTGGCAATTGATTTGGGACATCCCCTCAAAGAAGAAAATCTCTCTTTACGGGAAGAATTAAGAACAGTCTTTTCCTCCTTTTATGGTGAACATGTGGATGAAAGTGATCCACATACGAATTTTTTACAAATCAAACTAACTGACGCAATCCTCTTTTGGAAAGGTCAAAAAATTCAAATTGATTTTAGGAAGTTATTCACCTATCCAACATAGATTCAAAAGTCATTGATATGATTCAATAGCCACAAAGAATACTTTGTACATGATTTTATCTGTCTTAAAATTCAAAACAATAGACAACATCTCTCCAATGTGGAATTAAAAGGATGATTTTATGATCTTATCAGCTAGACGTATAAACATTATGGTATATGTTATATTCTTTATAGTATCAACTTTCTTACCCCTTATCAGCTTTCAAGGATATTCAATCATCACCAATACAACAAGTCACTTAGGGGCTCAAGGATCACCATATGCATGGGTTATGAATATAACATTCATTTTATTAGGATTGACCTCATGTAGAATCTTCATCAAAACCAACATCCGATTTCATCAAGTGATTGGTTCGATATTTAGCATTAGTCTATTATTAACTGGCGTTTTTAGGCATTCAGCGCTTATAGAAGGATATTCAAGTAT
>JAUXXX010000088.1 GCA_030684695.1 bacterium | reverse complement strand
TCCTTTTTCGTTTTAATTTCAATAGGTATGATTTCAGGGTCAAAGACTCCAGCATCCACTGCTTGTATGGCTTTTAACTGAGAGGATAATGCAAATGCATCTTGTTCTTCTCTGCTAATATGGTACTTATCTGCGATGTTTTCTGCCGTAATCCCCATATGAATTTTTGTAAAAGAGTCAAGAAGTCCATCTTGTAAAATGACATCTTGTAACGACATATCCCCCATTTTAACGCCATCTCTTATCTTCGCACTTACTAAATAGGGAGCGCTTGACATGGATTCTACCCCACCAGCAACGATGAGTTCTGCGTTTCCTGATTGAATTTCAGAAACTGCATTCATGACGGATTTCATTCCAGATCCACAAACCATGTTAATGGAATACGCTGGAATACTTTGTGAAAGGCCAGTTTTAATGCTAATTTGTCTTGCCATGTTTTGTCCCAGTCCCGCTTGTAAGACACTTCCGACAATGACTTCATCGATTTGATCAAGTGGGATGGATGCTTCTTCTAGTGTCTTCTTTAAAACCTGTACGCCTAGATCAACAGGATGTACATCTTTTAAAGTACCTAAGAATGATCCGATAGGGCTCCGCTTTGCCGCTACAATCAATACTTTTCTCATAATTTTCTCCTCCATATTGGTTTCAATATCTTCTGTCTTTATTGTAAAGTATCAACGAATAATAATTCGTATGAAACGATATGCTTCATGTGAATAAAGATTCATATTACTTTTTTATTCTATATCTAAATACTGCAGTTGTCAAGCGCTTTCACCCTTATTATTTTATAAAGAGATATGATAATAACACTGAAAAAAGTGAATATTTATTCTCCTTATATATAATCGGATTGAAATTTTTTACATCCATCAACTAATTTTTGCTTGTTCATGAATTCTTGTTGTCTTTTCATCTGCCTTAGATTACAATAAACACAAGGTGATATCATGAAAACAACGAATTTTCGTCTTCCTAAAACTAAAGTAGGCGACATTACATTCAAAAAAATTATCCGAACTGGAAAACGATTGTTTGCGAAACATGGATTTCAAGCCACTTCAATCAATGACATCATTGAAAAGTCAAAAGTAGCTGCTGGAACTTTTTACTTATATTTTGATAATAAACTAGCTCTCTATATGTACTTGCTAGAAGAGTATAAAAAAGAAATCCGTGAAACTTCTGCGATGGCAGCGGTTGGATATCTTACCCGCTATGAAATTGAACGAGCTGGTTTAAAATCATTTATCAAATACGCCAAAAGAGACCCCCTTGCCTATAAACTCATTTGGGAGTCGATGTCTGTGGATCCGGCAATCTTCAAACAGTACTACCAATCTTTCTCTAAGTCTTATGTCTATCACTTGATGGAGTTTGTAGATTTGGGCCAAGTACGAAGTGATGTTGATTTAGAAACTGCGAGTTATGTGCTTATGGGAATTGCTAATTTTGTTGGGCTTCAAGTTGTTTTTAAAGAAGATATCACCGAAGAGCAAATTGACTGGATTGTTGACGAATGCATGAAAATTGTTAAAAACGGCCTGTTAACATAAAAAGAAGTTAGAAATCATCGTCTTGATGGTTCTAACTTCTTTTCATCTATTGATGGAATGAATCTATTATGGTAATATAGTGAATACTAAACGGCCTAATCGCGTCCTTAAGAGCCACGCATATGAATTGGAGGAGTGGAAATGAGAACCATACGTACAAGCAAATATTCCACCATCCTATTAACCCTTTTTGTGGTTGCACTCTTTTTTGCTCTTCCTTCCATTATACTTTATTCCTACTCTAGAAGTTTAATCATCAGTCAGCTTGGAACCAGTGCTATGGAATCCGCTAAATTAATAGCGCGAAACATTGAAGAAGACGTAGAACCTTATGAAGCAATGTATCAGTTGGAAGATTATTCCACGAATCTGTATGACCTCGATTATTACACAAAAATGATTCAACGTTTCGCTACCTATAAATCCGATTTAAAGGCCGCTTTTGTTTATACAATCAAGATTACAAGCAACACCGAATACGTGTATCTCCTCGACGGAGAAGACCCAAATAGTGATGATTTTTCTCCAATAGGTAGTATAGACGAACTAAGCGAGATTGAACTTCAAGTATTTCAAACAAAAACAGCCACCTTTACAGGACTCATCTATTCAGAGCGTTGGGGCACTTACGTTACAGGATTTGCTCCAATTATTCATCCGGATAGTCAACAAGTGCTTGGGTTAGTTGGAGTGGATTACCGTGATACCCATGTACAAACCATCCTCCAGACGATGTCACAAGCCATCATTTGGGGATCGATACTGTTATCAACATTCGCGGGATTCTTCATCTATAAAATTTTAGATCAACGATTTATCGCACTTGAAACAGACTACCTCACTGGTGTATCAAGCAAACGTAGTCATGAACGTTTTCTAGAACAAGCAATGAAAAGTGCTATGAAAAACAATAAACCACTTACCTTAATTATGCTAGACATCGATAACTTTAAACAAATCAATGATATTTATGGTCATGATTTTGGAGATGAAGTGCTTCGATTAGTGGGAGTTCAATTGATTCAATTAAAACGCTCCCATGATTCCATTGCCCGTTATGGCGGAGATGAATTTATCTTTGTCCTCCCAAACACGACAACCGAAGACGCCAAAGCATTCGCTAATTTAATACAGGAACGCATCAATCAAATCTCTTTGAATCCTGATGACAAAGCTCTTCAAATTACAGTGTCTATGGGAATTGCTTCTATATTTGACATTGATGATCCAAGCAAAATTTTGATTGCTGCAGATCGAGCGATGTATCTATCGAAAAACACTGGAAAGAAAAAATTTACCATCTACGTCGAATAAAAACAGTTGCCTAGGAAAATCCTAAGAGCAACTGTTTTTTTTATTTGATTAGTTTGGAAAAAGAGTGCATTCCCCATGGTGGGGTTTTTAACATTGCTTGGGCTTCATCTGTTGATTTTGGTGGACTAAAGAAATATCCTTGCATGAACCTGACTCCATGAGTGGATAACATCTGAACCATCCGTTCGTCTTCAATCCCTTCGGCAATAACAACTTTTTGTTTTTGGGTTGCTAAGCCAATGGTGCGTAATACTTTATCGGAACCTTCCGAACCATTCACAATTTTTAAAATATCTTCTCGATTGATTTTTATGATGTTCGCTATCACACGATCCATGTCGGTCAATAACTCGTATTGATCACCTAAATCATCCATGGCAACCCGGAAACCATATCGCCGAAACTCACTCAAGTTATGTAAAGCCATCGGATTTCTCACAACGGTATAGTAATCAATAATTTCTAAGCAAAAAGACTCTGTATCAAATTCATTCTTTCTCACAATATCAAAAAATGTTCTTGCTAAACCATCCATCATCAATTGTTTGGGACTTAAGTTGATTGAAATAAACAAATCACGAATCCGAAACATCTTTTTCCATTGAACGTATTGCTTGACCACGCGTTCAAATCCCCAAGAGCCAAACCACGTAATGTCGCCGGTTAAATCCATGACATTTAAGAATTTAGAAGGCGGAAGAATTCCAAGGGTTGGATGATTCCAGCGAAGCAGTGATTCAAATGCAATAATCTTTCCAGTCTTTACGTCAACCATGGGTTGATAATAAAGAATAAATTCTTCGTTTTGTATGGAGCGCTTAATTTCTTGATAATACGTGACATTAAACTGTTCAGATTCTAACAACTCTGCAGAATAAAGTGCAAATTGATTCTTCCCTTGTTTTTTCGCCACATAAAGGGCAACTTCTGCGTTTTTTACTAGTTGAGAAGCGGTGATTCCATCGTATGGAAATAACGCGATCCCCATCGAAGTAGTTAATAACTCTGTTGTTGATTTTAACGGTGCAGAAACAGCAGTCATTAATTGATTGGCCATTTGTTTGATTAATTCATTGTCAATGGGTCCTGGATAATAGTACAAGAAGATATCCTCTTTCCAGTTTCCTGAAAGATGTTTCTTCTCCCCTACTTTTTTAAGTCGCTGTGCGATTTCTTTGATTGCTTTGTTCGCAGCATCACCACCCATTTTCTCAACCGAAGACTTAAAATTATCAAGGTTTAAGTAAAATAGTGCACTAACCATGCCCTCTTTTTCGTATTGAAGTGTTTGATCAAGTTGTTGGAAAATATCGCCGCTTAATTTTTTAGGTGCACGATCCTTTTTTTCAAACAAATGTTCGACACTTTCTTCATCTTTGTTTCCTAATGCTGCTTCTTTATCCTTTTTTAAATTAATCCGTTCTTCTTTAAACTTTCGAAGTTCACTGACGACGTTTCGATAAAGAAAGAATAATACCACGGACGTAACAAGAATAATAATCACTGCCACTAAAATCTCAATGTCTTCGGATAAATAATTCCCTGTTAGAAAAAATACTATGTTTTTCAATGAAATCACCTCGGTTCTGTATAGTCTTTGTTCGCAAATACGTCAATGCGTTTTTGACGAGATACTTTGTAAAATTGATCGATGTATTGAATCAAATCATCATAATGCAATGGTTTAGAAAACAAATATCCTTGGAAGATGTCTGTGGTAATTTGTTTTAAAAACTCATATTGTTTCCTGGTTTCGACACCTTCTGCGACTACTTTCATATTTAGATTATGGACCAATTCCACAATCGTCCCAATGATGGAGTGGTCTTTCTTGGAAGCAAATATTCCATCAACGAATGATTTATCGATTTTAAGATTATCAAATGGCAATTGACGTAAATAAGTTAACGAAGCATATCCTGTTCCGAAGTCATCCAAAGCAATTTTGGCACCAATTTCGTGAATGTATTCAATCGTTTTATCTAGTAAATAGCTCGATTCCATAACCACATTCTCGGTGATCTCTAACACAAGACAATGTGGATCAATATCAGTTTCTTTAATAATGGAGCGGAGAATGTCAATAAAATCTTGTTGCAGCATTTGAACAGGGGAAACGTTCACGGACATCACAAATGGCTTATTGAACTGTTTAAATATTTCTACTTGTGCACGACAAGCTTCTCTAAGAATCCAGTTTCCTATTGGAATAATCATTTGCGATTCTTCGGCATTTGCGATGAATACCTGTGGGCTAATTTCGCCCAGAGTTGGCGAATTCCACCTTACAAGAGCTTCAAATCCGTAAATCTCATTTCGGTTATCAATTAATGGTTGGTATTTTAAATAGAGTTGACCTTTTTGAAGTGCATCATTGAGTTGCTCATTAATTTGTGCTTTATAAATGACTTCTCTTGTCAACTGGTCGTTATAAAATATAAACTTACCTTTTCCGGTTTCTTTGGCTTTGAATAGTGCGGTATCACATTTTTTGATAAGTTCATCCATGTTCTTCCCATCATATGGATAAACAGCAACTCCAATGCTGGAGCGTACGTCAATTTTTAGGTTTTTAATTTCGATTGGGGTACGGAACTTATCAAACACACGCAATATCTCAGCTTCTACTACTTCTAAGTTTTTTACTTTGGGAATGATAAAGATAAATTCATTCGACCCGTTAAAATAAACCGCATCTGGATTTTTCACCGATTGTTGCAGTCGTTTGGCAAAGGCTTTTAAAATCTCATCGCCAACCGATTGTCCTTTGGTGACGTTGATGTTTTTTAAGTTGTCAACATCAATCAGTAAAACGGCACTTTTTTCATTTGGTGAGAAGTAATCCGTTTCTATTTGTTCGTGAGAGGCTCGTCGGTTTTTTAATCCTGTAATCGAGTCATAGACATAACTACGATACACTAAATCGACTTGTTCCCCAATTTCATGTGACATGATATTGATTGCATCCGCAACATTCCGTAGTTCATTGTTATCGCGAACATTCAATCGAACTCCAAAATTTCCTTTTTTAATCTCATCCAAAGTGGTTAGGATGTCCCCAATGGGAGACAATGTTTTATTGATTCGCGCTGATAAGAACATAGATATCAATACTGTAAGCAAAACGACTAATCCAACAAGGGCCGCAAAAGTGACTTCTATCCCCATCAAAGGAGGATTGACATGAAGTACCAAAACCTTCCAGTTGCTTCCATCAATGGATGCAAAATATCCGTCATAATTTGTTCCTAAGAGATTCACTGCTATGATTTGATCGTGCAAAGAAACTTCATGATGAGTAAGGGCATAGAGTCCATAGTTGATATAGCCAAATTCTTCATCAAGAGCTTGAATTTGCAGCGATGTTTTCATAAAATATGCGTTTAGTTCTGCTTTGCTTGTATAAAGAAGCGTTTGTTCGTTTAAAGAAGTCTTATGCATTAAAAACGTTTCTTTTAATGGATTATTCAAATAATCATACTTGTCCAAAATAGCTGGAATCGTAGATAAAAGTGTATCGATTCCAAGATACCCGATGACTTGATTATCACTCATAATTGGTTGAATGTACGAAATGGTATATTCACCCGATCGTTGATCGATATAAGGATGTGTTACCAATAATCCGGATTCGTGAGTCAGATATTCTTGATACCATGGTCTAGAAGTCAAATTCCATGTTTCATTCGAAATAGCATTTTTTGTGCCGACATAACACCCATCAAGCCCACTAGAACATGCAGTGATCATCGCAATGAACACAAAATCGTAAAGACCCGCAGGAGCATAATCCTCTACTGCATTGATTAAGTTCATGACATTTTGATAAAGCAAATAATGTGCATCTCCCACTTGGGGGATTGCTTGTGCACCATTTGACACCAAATTTACATATTCAATAATGTTCGAGTTCATTGCTAAGTCCTTGGCTGCTTGACTTGTGTCAAAGACAAAACTTTGCAAGGAAGAAACGACATTTCTAGAAGACGTCATTGCTGCTTCTTGTCTTGTAACTGTCGCTTGAGATACATATAGAAACGCTAAAACTGCCATAACAAGGACCAAAAAAATCGAAGTGAAAAACACCGTCATGGAGACGATTCGTTTGGATAAACGGTTTGTGCGATTTTTTTGAGACTTCATGCAGTAAGTATCCCCCTGTTATTCATCGACTGCCCATGAGCGGAAGAAATCAAACAATCCCCATGGTGCAGAGGTTTGAATCGTTGTTTGTTCTCGAATGTAAATGTTAAACCTTCTGGTTCGGTTCTTCGTACCTGCTTCAATGTAGAAGTATTTTCCTAGTAACCCAGGAACATACAACGAAGCGTCATTCAAGAGAAAATCTTGATGTTCGATGGTGTAAGTATAACGATCATTTAAGTATCGGTCTTTGGGTAGTTCTAAGTCGAAGAGATAGAATCCGGAGATATTACGACCAAAGCTATAACGATAGTTTCCACTGAATGTGTAATAAAATTGAGTCATTTGATTATTTAGTGAATTGACAATCGAAAACGTCGGATAAAATGCGGGGTTTACCACATTAATAACTGAAGAATCTCCGTTTGTATTTAGATTTTTTACGGTAATGATAACCAATTGATTCGAAAACGCTGTACTTTGTGAGGCGATGGTACACGTTCCAATATTTACCCCCGTACAGAAATAAATATCGAATACGATGGTAACATTAAAGTTGATATCTGTAACAGTTACATAATAATACGTAAACGTCAAGCCATCTTCTGAAGTTACTCGATATAATATGACAACTTCTTCGTTTTCGGTAGGTTCTGCCCCCGTTTCGGGGATAACGGTGAAGTTTGCAATCAATTGGTTTTTATCCGATTGACTTGAACTTTCACGCACTTCGGTTGTCCAAAACCACGTTTGGGTTGCAGTGTTCCAAGCTCGTCTGGAAATGCTTGCCCCAAATGGAAGGTAATTAATCATGAAAGGAACATATTGATCAAGAGAAATATTAGATACTTGTCCGTCTACACGGAAGAATCGGAATCCTTGAGTATTCGCTCCATCGTAGTCAATTCCACCAAAGAATACGCGAAGGTCTTTTCCTGTTGAATTATTGACAACCCCATTGATATCGGTAATCCGAATGGTTGGATAACTGGTTTCATTGGCTAACTCAGAAAAACGAATGTCTTTCAAATAGGGGTCTGTTCCAGCATTTTTTCGAATTGTGAGTGAAGTGGATAAGGTGACGAAATTACTAGTAGACCCATCTCGGTTAAAACGAAATGAAAATGTATACAGTCCTGGTAATGTCTGATAATCCATATCAATGTATAAATATTCACCACTTGTAGAATAAAACGTGATTCCAAAGATATTAGCTGGACTAATGGGAGTAACTCCATTCAATCCTACGGCACTAATAAATACTTGGAAATAAGAATAGGGACCAGGAACGACTTGATACAAATCAAGCATTTGGTCGAGTCCCAAATCAACTCGAAAAACAGTTAATAAATCTTCTCTTGTTGCGAATGCATCAACAAAATCAATCTCATTATTATTTTTCAATACGGCTGTTAAGTCAATGACTCGTTCGACAATATAATGATCATACGTAATAGTCGTTCCATTCTCCGCGGTAATCCCGTATTGAATACGGTACGTTTTATAACCGTTATTAAAGGTTGTAGACACTAGTGTTGCTTGTGTTAGGGTCGCAAATGGACTCAAAGCAAAAGATCCATTTGTCATAAAATTGACATTATATGTGGTTTGGTTTAAGTAAGAGGGCAAAGAAGTGTTTGTTGTGGAAGTGAAGTTGTTGTTTGTTGCATCAATATTTAAAACGACTCCTAAATTGATAAGGGAATTGATAGTGGTTCCAGAAATGGAAACTGACCCATTATTCGAGTAATAATTTAACCCTGTTATTTGTGCAATGTTTGAAGCTGCTTTATCAAACATCACGGATAAAACAGGACTTGTTGGAAAATATCGATAATCCATGTAGTAATTTCCTGATTTCGTTTGGTTCGAGAATGTGATTAATACAGAATAAGTTCGATTGGATCCCGAAATAATAACCGGTGTAGAGACAATCGAATAATACATTGGATTGACAACACTACCGTCTTGATAACGAATGGAAATGTAGTCTTTAAAATCATATCCACTAGCCCAAACCCCTTTGGTATCTAGGAAATTGAAACGAATCGAGCCATTATACAACACATCACCCAAGGATGAAACATCAGTTTGATTGGAAACGAGAATGTTTCCTCCTCCATTAAAACTCACTGTATTGATTCCAATGGTTCCGGTAGGAATATTAGAAATGGTTGGAGTAAAAGTAACAAACACTTGGTAATCGGTGTAATATGCTGGATGAGCGAATAAATCACTATTGATATATGCTTCGGAAAAAATGGAGAAATAACCAACTGAAATGGTTTGATTGCTTGTAATCGATCTACTAGGAAGTGTAGTAGTTAAAGTTGCCCCAACCGACCCTGTTGCGATTCCTTGGAATCGCTGACTAAATAGTAAATTATTGTATTCATCTAACTGTGCCTGAGACGGAGGTGATCCATAATAATCATTGATACGTTTTGCTACAAGCGCGTTTGCAGAAGAGGTGATGGAAAAAACGCTCCAGTTGGCAATCGTTTGTCCAACAAGGAATCCTTCCATACTAATTGTAAAGGTAACGGTTTTAGCAATGTCATTATAGACTCCATTTGATAGTATCGTACTGGAACCGCCACTTTCTGTGAGTATAAGTGGTGGATTCTCTGTTGATATATAAGCAGACTTTTCATTATAGATGGTTTGCTTTAACTCAAAATACTTATCAAGAACCACTTGATCAATTGGTTTTAAAAGCGATGCAGGGATTGCATCATAATCACTCAACAATGAAGCGGCTGGGACCAAATCTTCATCGATTAAAAATAGATTTTCTTCTCTAATATTAGCCGGTAATACCAGCCCGAAGGTAGAGCCAAATGAAGTAGATAATACATACATTCCATAGGGTCTTGGACTTTGTCCACCCACTTGGAATCGAGATGATAACAGATTAGGCTGCATGTAATAGATGTATTCTGTTAAGTCAGGATTCGATCGCATTGAAAAGGCTGGATTATACATATACTGAGTTGCAGAATTTGAAATTCTAGAATCTTCGGGATCTTCGGTAATCCAGGGAACAGGTATTTCTCCATAATAGGCATAATAGGTTGTTCCTGTATTGGTGTAAGAATTGGTTTGCGTTTGAAACGTGAAGTTTGTGTTGGGACTACTAAACAATGTGGATGTGATTCCAACAAAGGAAAAGACATTGACTGCTCTCATGGTTACTGTATATATACCACCGGATAAAGTACGAGATACATACCTTGACTCAGCGTAATAGAACCCTGTAAAGACTAATTGAGTGGTGTCATTAAAACGTGCAGAGTAATAAATGGCATTATTAAATCGGAAGAATCTCGAGGAACTTGAAAAGTTTTGAACTTGATCAAGACGTCCAATTAAATCAATATTGGGATCTGCATTGACAATGAAGTCAAAGCTTCCGCCTTCTGATGTCATAATTCCATTGGTACCGCGTTGAAGACGACCAAAAATACCACCAAAACCACGTTTGTTTCTTGGCGCTAGCCTGGTGTATGCAGTAGGGAAAATAAATGTATTATTATCAGCAAGATAAAAACTGCTGACGTTTGCAATCGTTAATAAATAAGCATCCACAGGAGTTCCACCAGACATTACACTGGTGTTTGGAACTGCCTTCACTTTTCCATAATGGATGGCGGTGTTGATATTCACAACAGTGGTAACCGTTCCTGATGAGGTACCGAGCACATAAGTCGCTCCAACAATTCCACCAGCTACGTCTGTAGCGGAAATGGTTCCATGGTTAATCATTCTTGTCATTACACATAGCCCATAACCGATGATTCCACCTGCTGAAGAATAAATAGCTGGTCGTAATTCACTACCGCTACTTGAAATATAGTATAGATTCGTTCCCGATGCTGTATTGGAATAAAACGTGGGTTGGTTTTGTGTGTTTGCCGTATTTGTATATGTAGCGATGATATTGGTGAGTGCCGAAATCGCCCCGTAGTTAAGTCCATTCGAAAGAACCGAGTTTTCAATGGTATTTAATAGTCCTAATCCGGAGGTAATCACACCTGCAGAAGCATCAGAAAACAAACTGGTTGCCAAGATTCCTCCCGCACGAGCATACTGATAACTAATTAAAACAACATCTCCACTATTTGCACTATCAAATACACGCGCTTGACCAGACAATGTTACTCCAACCACACCACCGGCAGTCAGCCCCGCTGTATAGGTATTGATTCTACCTGCAATATCCGTCGAAGTGGATGCACTGACTGACCCAGAGGTGGAAGAATTATGTAGCGAAATATTACCCAAATTAGCAACGTCTTGAATGGAACCTGCGTTAAGTGTCGCGATTCCAGCAGCGAAGGTATTGGAGTTTCCTTTGATTCCAAATAAGTTTTGGGCTTTTAAACCAAAAGAGGTAGTGATATTACCATAATTGATGGCATTGATAATTCCCAAAGTAGCAGAATTCACTCCATTAACATGTAAGTCGCCTGCTAAATTTTGGTTGGTAATGCCACCGATATAAATACCACCAGTCCCTGTAATGTTAGCAACTGTTATATTTCCTTGGTTCAAGATGTTCTTTGCGTATCTTCCTGCTGGTATAAAGTTCTTAATACCGGCTACATAAATGGGGTTGGCTCCGATGTTTAAACTAACCAATTCAATATTGCCTTCATTGACTACATTTAATAGATTGACATTATTGGAAGTGGTAATCCCAGATACAAATAGCGGATTGGATGCCGCAAGGCTAATCGTTGATAGACCGTTATTATTCATGAACTTAATATTTCCAAAATTAGCAGAATAGCGAATTAGTGTGGAAGCTGAAGTAGAGGAATAATATAGGGGATTGATGGAAGTATAGTAATTATTGCTAATATTGAAATCAGCGTAATTGTAAATTCTTGATAAAATGACAGCACCATTTCCGATATTATAAATACCACCGGTATATAAAAAGGTAGTGTTTGGAGCACTAATCGATGAAGTATTATATGAATATGTTCCGTGATTATAAAACAATGCAAACTCACTTTGAACACTCATGTTGATAACCCCAATGCCTGCTGCTCGAATAGTCGCACTACTTGGTGTATAGGTACCAACTATATTTCCTTCGTTATA
>JAUXXX010000087.1 GCA_030684695.1 bacterium | reverse complement strand
TGAATGGGATGGCTATGTGGTAGTAGGGTATAATGGAACACTGCCAGAAGTTACCATTCCTTCCTCGATTCATTCAAAGGCCGTAGTTGGAATCGGTCAAAACGCATTTGCAAATAAGAACGTTATCGTTTCTTTGGGAATTCCAGATTCCATTTTATTCATTGAATACTCTGCTTTTCGAAACATGACCGGACTAACATCCATTCATATTCCTCCATCGGTTCAAACCATTGGGGAAGGGATTTTACGAGGGTGCTCTTCCTTGGTGTCTATATCCATTCCATTTTCTGGTTTATCAAGCGAATATACACCAGATAGTAAAGATAATTTATTTGGTGTCATTTTTGGAACTTCTTTCTATCCAGGTTCCTATTCTGCTTTGCAATATTTCTATGATACATCCTTTGAAATTTTCTATATTCCATCCACATTAAGAGAAATCGCCGTTCACACAACCACTTCCATCCCCTTCGGGGCTTTTGCAAACCTATCCTCGATACAGCGGATTATTATCGGAGACAGTGTGACTTCGATTGGACCTCGGGCATTTCAAAATAGTCAAGGAATTGTAGATGTACTAGGAGGAAGTAGTCTTACATCCATTAGTGGATATGCTTTTGATGGAACAGACTGGTTAGATAATCAACAAAATGGTCTGCTCATCATCGGAAAAGTTTTATACAGAATGATTGGTGAAAGTCCTCGAATCGTCAACAATATTCCAAGCAATGTTGAAACTATTGCGGATCTTGCATTTAGTTATCAGTATTCTCTAGAAGAAATTGTTATTCCAGAAGGTGTGAAGTCCATAGGAATCGAAGCTTTCAAGGGATGCTCCAATTTATACTCTGTCACATTTCCGAAATCATTAGAAATCATCCACAGGTATGCATTTGCATCCAACTATAGTTTAACCAGTGTTATGTTTGAAGAAGGGTTGTTGTCTATTGGAGATTATGCATTTTATGAAAACGTGATTTTAGCCGGAAGCCTCATTATTCCAGATACTACTTTATCTATTGGACAAGGGGCGTTCATGAACTGTTATAACATACAATCCATTTCAATTGGAAAGAACGTGTCCTTGATTGGCGACTCAGCATTTTTTGGGACCAATGGTCTTCAAGATTTCCAAGTAGATTCAGATAATCTATTCTTTAGCTCCGTGGAAGGTGTATTATTTAGCAAAAACATGGAACGATTGCTTCGATATCCGGTAATGAATCCAAGGATTCAATATTTGATTCCAAATGGAGTGATTACCATCGATGAATACGCATTTGAAAAAGCAATCAATTTAGAAGAAGTAATCATGTCTAGTAGCGTAGTGGAGTCCAAAAAGGGTTCATTCATGATGACTTCATCCTTATTACAAATGACATTAAGTGAGAATTTGGTAGTGATCTCTGAAGAAATGTTTGCTTATGCAATGAAACTTCAGGAGATTGTCATTCCCAATAAGGTTATAATGATTGATGCCTATGCATTTGAAAATTGCTATCAATTAAAAACGGTGACGATTGGCAAACAAGTCGAGGAGATTGCAACCAATGCCTTTGTAGGCTCAAAAGCAATCGAAGAGTATGTTGTTCAAATAGATAACCCCACATATTATCATCACGATGGAGTTTTGTTTTCAAGGGTAGGGAACGTATTGGTCTTCTATCCGATAGGAAACACACGGCTCATTTATCAAGTGCCATCAGGGATACAAGTGATTGGTTCAAATTCTTTTGCTAAAGCAGTATATGTAAAGGAAGTCATATTATCTAGCAGTGTAGAGAAGATTGATTTTCAAGCATTTCAGTTTGCTAAAGAGTTAGAAACAATTACCTTTGCTAGCGGATTATCCACCATTGGTGACTCCGCATTTGAAGGGTGTGCTAAACTTGCTGAAATCAACTTTTCAACTGGTTTAAAAGAAATCCATTATCGAGCATTTAAAAACATTCAATCCATTACATCATTAGCACTGCCTTATGGATTGCAATCCATCGGGACAGCAGCGTTTGAAAACAATGGACAGATGACATCCATTACGATTCCTAGTACTGTTCATACCATTTTTGATTTTGCATTTGAGGGTTGTTCTTCATTGGTGATATCTCTACAACACTCAACAGTTCCCTCTACATTTGGCGAATATTGGAACTACTATGATTATTGGAATGAACTAGAATGTGAAGTACGCTTTAATGCTTCATAACATATACGATTGATAAGAAGAGGACTACTTGAAATGATTTTCAAACGCAGTATTCAGGGTACCACTGGGGTAGGCGATTACCAAGGCGATTTTTTAAAGGTGCGTGATTTTTTACGTCAGTTTCAGAAAGATGCCTACACTCATTTGGTGTTTCCGTGGGGAAGATGGGAATGGATGTTTTCATTGCCGTATTTTGACACCACATTTATTCATAAAATCTATGTATGGGAAAAAGAAGAGCAAATCGTCGCGTTAGCTACGTATGAATCTTCATTTGGAGAGGGATATTATGTTATCCATCCAAGTTGTGAGTATTTAAAAGCTGAAGTGGGAGAAACGATTATTAACGAGTATATGCATCTTGGCAAAGTTCGCATGTTGATTCCCAATCAAGATGCCTTGATGCAAAGAATCGCAAGACAACACGGATTAGTACCTACTTCGAGCAAAGAAGAAGACGCTTTGTTTGATTTAGATCAAACGCCACTTGAATATGAACTACCTGAGGGCTTTGAGGTTGTATCACTAAAAGATGATTTCAGTCTACTTAAGTATCATAACGTCTTATGGAAAGGTTTTGGACATAGCGGAGAAGTTGAAAATATGGAAGAACTTCTTCCGATGAGAAAAGTGAGTTTGTCAGGAATTGATGTTAACCTTGCTTATCTATGGGCTGTAAGGTCACAAACAGGAGAATTTGTTTCATATTGTGGCATGTGGTATATCCCAAATGACCATTGTGCTTTGGTTGAACCAGTTGCTACAGATCCAGAATTTCGCAAAATGGGGTTGGGAAAAGCTTGCGTTTTATCTGCATTGGCAAGAGTAAAGCAAGATGGTGCGAAGGTGGCTATCGTGGGTTCTAGTCAAGAATTTTACTATAAAATCGGTTTTTCACCACTTGAGACTTCAACGTGGTGGGAAAAGACATCGGGTAACGATTCCCCTGCTAGATAGCAAAGAATATGTTATAATAGAAGTAATCTTTATGAGGAGGAACATATGAAACTATTTATTGATACAGCAAACATAGAAGAAATTAAAACAGTGAGTACATGGGGAATTATCGAAGGAGTAACAACAAATCCTTCCTTAATTGCTAAAGAAGGTAGAAAATTAGTCGATGTAATCAAAGAAATAACATCTCTCATCCACGGACCAATTAGTGCAGAAGTCAAAGAGGGTTTGTCAGAAGACATGTTAGAAGAAGCCTTCACATATGCAAGAATGCATCCAAACATTACCATCAAGGTTCCCATGACCTTGGAAGGAATCAAAGCTACATCCAGATTATCGGCTCTAAACATCAAAACAAATGTCACGTTGGTCTTTTCCGTTCCTCAAGCCATGATGGCAGCAAAAGCAGGAGCAACATTTGTTAGTCCGTTTATGGGCAGATTGGATGACGATTTAAAGGACCCGGAAGCTGGATATCGTTTATTAGAAGACATTCGGGTGGCTTTCGATAATTATGGAATTGAGACTCAAATCATCGCCGCATCAATTCGACATCCATTGCATGTGGAACAAGCTGCACTTGCAGGAAGCGATATTGCGACAATTCCATTCAGAGTATTCCAAGAAATGGTGGTACATCCTCTCACTACCAAAGGACTAGAAATTTTTAGAAACGCTCAAAAGTAACCAAGAAACGCCGATTTTATCGGCGTTTTTCTATTGTGAAGAACCTGTGTTTGAAATGTAAAATTACTCACCGTATGGAGCCGTATTTCTTGACATATGACATGATGTCATACTATAATAAGTGAACATAGCAAGGAGGATTTTTTCATGCCGTCATCGACTTTTTATAATTTACATCCACAAAAGCAAGAAACCATTTTATCCGCTTCACGTAGAGAATTTTCATCAGTTCCGTTCGCGGAGGTCTCCATTAATCGGATTATTAAAACCGCTAATATTTCTAGGGGTAGCTTTTATACGTATTTCAAGGACATATATGATCTTGTAGACTATTTAATGCGTCAGTTTAGAGAAGATTTTTTTGATCGTATTCGAATGCAACTTGTGATTCATCAAGGAGATTTGTTTGAAGGCATGCTAGATTTGCATGATGAACTATTTCAGAAGTATACCAATTCAAACGAACGAATCTTCTTTATGAATCTTGCAAGTCATTTTCATTCTGATTTATCCACTCATATGCAAAAAACCGAGGAAATGCTTGAACGATTTAGTTCAATGGAAAGCATTGTGATGCTTATCGATAAAGAGAAATATTCCATTGAATCTCCTCGTCATGGCATGCGTTTGATTGAATGTTCATTTGTTTTGCTTCGTCATCAGTTGTATCAGTCCATGGTGCGAGGATATACACAATTGGAAGCGAATAAGTCGCTAAAAGCACAATATGAAATGTTATTTCATGGGGTACAACATAAGAAAGTAGGGGATTAAATTGTTAAAACTTCAAGAAATTGTTAAAACCTATACAGTAGGGGAGTTTCAGCAAACCGCATTAAATTCAGTCTCGCTCGAATTTCGAAAGAGTGAGTTTGTTACGATTTTAGGACCTTCTGGATGTGGAAAAACAACGATGCTTAATATTGTTGGGGGACTTGATCATTATGATTCAGGGGATTTAATTATCAGCGGGAAATCGACAAAGAATTTCGTAGATGCTGAATGGGATGCTTATCGAAATAATTCCATTGGTTTTATCTTTCAAAGTCATAACTTGATTCCTCATTTAAGTATCTTACAAAACGTGGAAATGGGAATGGCACTATCTGGTGTTTCTGCTTCAGAACGTACTGCTAGAGCAAAAGAAGTACTCATTGAAGTTGGCTTAAAAGACCATATCCATAAACGTCCCAATCAACTATCTGGTGGTCAATCCCAAAGGGTTGCGATTGCTAGAGCGATTGCTAATAATCCGGATGTGATTTTAGCAGATGAACCAACAGGGTCGCTAGATTCTGTGACATCGATTCAAATTCTTGAGTTGATTAAGAGAGTTGGGACAGGAAAACTAGTTATCATGGTTACACATAATCCAGAATTTGCAGAAGCTTATTCAAACCGGATTATCCGATTAAAAGATGGGATTGTTGTTGATGACACCAATCCAGTGAAACACATTTCTGAGATGGACACACAGTACCAATTAAAAAAGACGGCAATGTCGTTCAAAACAGCAGTTATTTCATCCATCAATAACATACGTACGAAGATAGGAAGAACACTACTTACTGCAATCGCTGGTTCGATAGGAATCATCGGCATTGCCCTAATTTTGGCTCTTTCCAACGGGTTAGGTAACGAGATTGCACGATTTGAACAAGAGACACTGGCTGGATATCCTATTGCAATTACACCATCTCGTCTTGATTTCGAACGTTTAAGGGAACTAGGAGAAACTGATTTACCTGAGTTTCCAACAGATCCAATTGCCCGGGTATTTGATCAACAACGTTTTCAAAACTATCTATCCGTACCGAATGTGATTACTCAAGATTATATTGATTATGTTCAAAACTACATTAACACCACAGGGCAAAGTACCATTGCAGGTGTGAAGTTTGTTCGAAATACGAATATGACGGTACTAGTAAATACTGGAACAGAGTTAGATCCTACATATCGAACATTTTATTCCGAAGTAAAAAACCCACCGATTCCCTCCAATCCTGGCGCACCATTTTCAACTGCGAGGTTTACATTGTTACCTGAAGGAGTTGTCTTTACCAATAACTATGAAGTAATCTACGGTAGTCTACCTCAAAGAAACACCACTGGAGGGTCCACATTTGAGGTTACATTAGTAGTGGATCAATACAATCGCATTTATAAAACGACCTTAGAACGAATGGGCTTTGTCATACCTGATTCAGAGATTGATACCTATACTGTTCCTTTTGAGAATCTTTTAGGATTGGAAGTTCGCTTGTTTGTTGGTGCTTACGTGTCGGGTGAAAGTGATGTATCATCTGCAATCACGTTACGCATTAGTGGTATTGTTCGTGCGAAAGAGACCTCGAATGTTACAATCTTTAACAATGGATTAGGGTATCATCATGACTTAATTGACTATATTGCTCAAAACTACTCTAGTGAAATTGGATCTATAAACAGCATTTTCATCTATCCTAACAACTTTCAAGATAAAGAAGCTGTAAAAGCGCACCTAAACTTATACAATGTTGGTTTAGACGATGCACAAAAAATTGAATACGTAGACCAAGCACAAACATTTACTTCCCTAGTCAAAGGGGTCATCGATACAATTTCGATTGTGCTTATTGGATTTGCTGGAATTTCGCTTGTTGTTTCATCCATCATGATTGCCATTATCACCTACATTTCCGTGATAGAACGTACCAAAGAAATTGGTGTACTTCGTGCTCTTGGTGCAAGAAAAAAAGACATTTCTCGCGTATTTAATACTGAAAACCTCTTGATAGGTTTCGCTGCAGGCACGGTAGGTTTACTCATTTCCTTACTACTAATTATTCCAATTAACCATATCATTTACTCGCTTGCGGAAATTCCAAATGTTGCATCACTCACGATTATTCATATGAGCTTATTGTTAACAGTCAGTATTACTTTAGCATTTATTGCTGGACTTATCCCTGCAAGAATGGCAGCAAAAAAAGATCCTGTTGTTGCACTACGCACTGAATAAAGGATTCTAAATCTGAACGGTATGATGTCACATTTATTCTTGTGGTTCATACCGTTTTTCGTAACATTTGATTCACAATTATCCGTGGATGTATGGTATACAAACTTGTTTGAGTGTGTTATAATAACACATTATGGATTTATATTGGGGGAATTATATGGAACATATTAAATCAAAAATTCAAGAAATCTTAGATACACCTGAATATGAAATACAAGATGATGTGCTTCTTGAATCATCTGTGGATGAAGAAGAGGATTATCAAGAATTATATACCGATGTTTATGTAGCGATTCACAACGCAGATGATTTTTATACTTTGGGAAGCAGTGCTGTTGCAAATCGATTAATTAACTCTTTTTTACTTGAAGTAACGACCTTATTGAGAGCAAACTTAGATACGGTTTATATTGAATCAGGGATTGATTTCGTCAAAGCAACAATCAGTACACCAGATGGTGAAATTGCCTCTTATGTACTAGAAGATGCCATTCAGGTCAATACCATGATTGATTTATACAACGACGCCTTAGCGGACAACGACTTGCTGAGGATGGATGTAGGAATTGGAATTTCTACTTATGAGCCAATCGATGAAGATTATGATTATGAAGAAGAAGGCTGTGGATGCGAGCATCACCACGATGAAGAAAGCCAAGAAGGTTGTTGCGGTCATCACCATGGAGAAGAAAAACAAGAGGGCTGTTGCGGTCGTCACCACGATGAAGAAAACCAAGAAGGTTGTTGCGGCCATCACCATCAAGGAGAAGAAGATCAAGAAGGCTGTTGCGGTCATCATCAAGAAGATTCACTCCATGATTGCCAGTGTGTTGAAGATGGCGGTTGTGAATGTGGACATCATCATCATGATCACCAATCATTCCAATATCCCATTGATTATACCAATGAAGCATACAACTTTGCGATTGTTGCAGGCAGTGAGTCCATCGATTCGATGGTAATCAGCCAAGGATTTTACCAATTATTATTAACAGTGGAGGAAGAGATTCCTTATATCAAATCTGCATTTGAAGAAATCGACATTGATCTACTAGAAACATCTGCTTATCATGGCAGTATCGTGAACGAAGACTAAACAAACGGAGAATATCATGGATCTATTTAAAAAATGTGAAGAATTTACTATCGTAGACGAATACAAAGCATTGGGAGTATATCCCTATTTTCATGCACTAGAAACCAAACAAGACATTGAAGTGACCATGGAAGGTCGCCGTAAAATAATGATCGGTTCTAACAACTATTTAGGATTAACTGGCCACCCTCGAGTGATGGATGCCGGTGTAAAAGCCATTCAAGAATTTGGTTCTGGTGTGTCAGGATCACGGTTCCTAAATGGCACATTAACAACACACATTCAATTAGAAAAAGAGCTCGCAGAATTTTTGAATAAAGAAGCTTGTGTGACTTTTTCTACAGGGTTTCAAAGCAATCTAGGAATTTTATCCGCTATTGCCGGAAGAAATGATTTGATTTTTTCCGACAGAGAAAATCATGCTTCGATTTATGATGGAATCCGTTTGAGTTTCGCATCGATGGTTCGCTATAAACACAACGATATGGCAGACTTAGAAAAAGAACTCGCAAAGTCCGACCCAGAAAAAGGC
>JAUXXX010000001.1 GCA_030684695.1 bacterium | reverse complement strand
GTAGGACTTAACGAAGTAGACGACTTTGCCAAAATCTTCATCAATATCTTAAAAAGCGGGAATACGACTTTATACCAAAAAGAGCGTCGTGAACGTCGAGTTTTCGACGATGCATGGATGACCTCGGTAGAAGAGGCGATTCCCGTTATTGATAGAATCACCCGTTCACCACGCGAAAACCTCAAAAAGGTGCAACAAATCGTGCCAGTAGAACGAGCGAGAAGAATTGATAATGATACGATTCGTCATTTGGCGAGCCACTCTGAAAACATCAAGAGTATCAACTCTGCAGGTGAAGTGGTGCCTTCAAAAGTAATGACTTCTTACAACGAAAGCGATCTTGGAACCTATGAAAATAGGTTTATTAAGACGTTAGTAGATAAACTCTACATCTTCATTGAAAAAAGATATGATTTAATCGTCCAAAAACTTCACACAGAATATGTGAACTTTTTGAATGTGAAATCAACTGCTAACTGGAACGACGCAGACATTGAGTTTGATGTTACGATGAAAATTAAACAAAACTTAGTTCAAGATGAAATTGACCGTAAAAATCAGGAATTGTTTGATCGAATGACCTACATTCGTACCAACATTACAAACTTCAAGATGTCTTCCTTCATGAATCAAATGCGTGCTTTCAATCCCGTTCAAGCGCCTATCATGAAAACTAACATTATCCAAAAAAACTCCGATTTCAGACAGTGTTATGAACTATGGATTTTAATGGATTCGATTGACCAAATTGGGTTTGATGTGGATGTTTACGAACGTGATGTGAAGTTTGATGATAAGTATATAGATCAATTATATACTTCCTTACTTGTACTCTATTCCACAGTGGCTTATAACCAAAAGGAAGAGTTTATCTTGAACCAAGATAATCCATATGAGTATCGATTGATTAAACGTCCAAAACTTTCGAAAATGAATCCATCTGATACCAAAATTCAACCAGGTACGATTCAAGTCGAAAACAATCAATTGAATCAATATTATTTAGAACAAATTAAAAAAAGTAATTATGCACGCTTTAAAACATTAAAAGAAGCAGGGATTTCAATTGAGGAATCCATTGAAATCGTATTCAAGCAAATTGGTCAAATTACCAATGCTGTGTATGAAGATTATATGAATCATAACTATGTATTAGAAAATGCAAAAAGTCTTGAAGAAAAAATAAGCATTCAAGAGCAAGTCATGGATTTATATCGCAAGATTGAACAAATTAAACGGGAAGATATGCGCAGTTTCACGACCCAAAGAGCCATTGCATTGCTTCAACTACGCAATTTAAAAGACGAATTAAAACTAAAGCAAGAAGTAGAAAAAGAAGAGTCTTTGCGTTTAAAAGAAGAGTTACGACTTGAAAAAGAACGTGACGCAGCTCAAAAAGCTCAAGAACGAGCAAATCGTTTAAAACGCATTGAGCGTGAAAAAGCACTTCTAGAAGAGGCTAGAGTCAAACGGGAAGAACAAAAGGCCATCGACTCTGCGAAAAAACTAACGAAGAAAATGGCAGAAAAAGAAAAAGAAAAAGTTCAAGCACAAAAAAAGCGAGTTCAAGAAAAGCTCAAAAAAGAAAAGCTCAAAGCACTCGAAAAAGAAAAACTTGCGAAACAAAAGTTAAAAGAAAAAGAACAAGCAAAAAAACTGAAAGAAAAAGAACTTGAGAAGGAAAAGCTTGCGAAACAAAAGTTAAAAGAAAAGGAACAAGCAAGAAAGCAAAAAGAAATTCAACTTGAACAAGAAAAAATAAAGAAAGAAAAGCAAAAAGAAATCGATAGAATCAATAAACAAAATGCTAAAGAGCTAAAAGATTGAACGACCAATAAGTAAGAGACTTTATTATTATAGTGTAGAGTGATGAGACTTAAGAGGCTAATGTAAGGAGGTGTTCCGATGATTAGAAATAAAATGACAATGTCCATTGTTGCATTTTCTGCAAGTGTGCTTCTTTTCATTGGAGTTACTTTTGCATGGCTAACGTTTCAAACATGGGTAACTCCTGGAGAGCAGACATATGTGGTTGTAAATATTGACGCAGATTCAGCAGGTCTTGAAATTTCCAATGATGGAGTAACTTACGATACTGTAGAATCCATTGCAGCACAAAACAAGGTTCCCGGGGACATTGTTTTCTACCGACTCAATCTATCGAATTCAGGAAATACTCCCATTGATATTCGGGTGTCTTTTGTAGGGTTCTTATTGTTTGTCAATGATGAACTCAAGAATTCAACGAACTTCCTGCCTGAGAATCATTTGATGTATGCTCTTATATTGTCTGGATTTAATGATGTCAATAACGACATACTCGAACCCACATTGCTTGTGGATTTAGTAGAAAATCTACCTCTTGATAATGACTTCACAAACTCAAGGATTGTTTTATTCGAAAGCATTACGCTAGCGATTGGCCAATCCGTTAACATCACTTTTGCATTGCAAATGTCAACCAGTGCTGGAAATCAATATCAAAACCTAAAACTCAGCATTGATTCCATCGTTGTCGATGCTGTGTTTGAGTAGGTGATACTTTGAAACTACAATTGAAAGCATTTTTGCTTCTAGCATCTTCTATTTTACTCTTAAGTGTATTCATTATAGGAATTACTTTTGGTTGGTTTGCCAAAGCGGTAGTCATCCCAAAAGGCCAAATCTCGATAGGTGAGATTACATATGTTTTAGAAGGGGAGTTAATCAATGCCAATGTGATTATTGTTCCAGGTCTTGAATTAGTCACAGAACCCTTTACACTCACCAATCTATCATCGATTGACACTCAAGTTAGAGTTAAAATCAACTATCTCGCATTTGTCCGAAATGGATTAAGCGTGGACACCCTTGAATTGAGTTATCTTGGGAATTCAAGCGATTTTATTTCTGTGAATTTTGGTTCAAATTTTAGCCGAATCGGTAATTATTGGTATTATTCTGCAGATCCAGAAGTGGATGGGTTCGATTACATTCTGCCAGCTGAATCAGGTTCATTTTCCCTTTTTTCTTCTATCATGTATGATGGAACATTAACAGGTATTGATTTTGCAGGTCAAAACATTCATTTTACGATTATTATTGAAGTGAAGCAAGCCAGGAATGTTACATGGACGGAATTGGCAAACATTAATTTTCAAACTGGCAACTGATTGATAGCATATTGCTAGGAAGGAGTGGAACCCGATGAAGAAAATCTTACATTCGATGACTAAAATCCTCCCTTTCATCTTTTTTGGACTGGCAGTAGTACTTATTTTTCAACTAATTACAGCAATCAAAGAAAACAAACAGCCATCTTTATTTGGATATAGCATTAGCTATGTTGTGACTCCATCAATGGAACCAACTATCTTAGCAGGGGACTTAGTTTTGATGAAGTCGGTTAATCCAAACGATTTAAATGAGCAAGATATTGTAAGTTTTATCGCGAATGTAAATGGGAAAGATACCAGTTTTACACATCGAATAGTCGACTATATTGAGGTGGATGGAAAGCGATACTTTACAACAAAGGGCGATAATAACTCTGGTTCATTTGAGTGGGAAATCAACTTAACTGAAGATCAAATTACAAGTAAATACGTATCAAAATCTACTTTGTTAGGTAAAGTGTATATTTTTGTTGCTGGTTCAGGAGTAAATTTCATCTATATCATTACCATCATTTTGTTCTTCTTAATTGCAATATCAGAAATGAAAACATTAACCAACGCTTATACCAAGTTGAAAATAGAAAAGCTGAATCAAGAGAAAGAATTGCTCATACAAGAAGAAGCAAATCGAATGCGAGAAGAATTAAAGAAAAATGCAAAAACAAATACGGATGAACCCTAGTAGGGACATCCGTATTTTTCTTTTC
>JAUXXX010000125.1 GCA_030684695.1 bacterium | reverse complement strand
ATAGGATGTGGTTGGATCAATCAGCACTTCCACTCCTGCAAAAGAGGCCGATAGATTAGCCAAATATCGTTCATAACTTTGATCATTAACACTCGATAAATCATAAACCGAACCGTTGTGAATCATAGGATAACTAGCACTTACGTTGACAGGAAACGAAAACGCAAGAAAACCAAAGAGGAAGAAAATCAGGAAGGTAGTTAAGATTAATCGCTTTTTCATGTGTGTGTGGGTCCTCCTTGGGATTGTTGATTGATTGAATCAAAAGATAGTGATTGCATTCCATCGGCTACTAAACGTCGATATTTATATCGAATCAGCCGGTAAAAGCCAAATATGACTACTGCTGGATAGATGACAATGATGATCAAAGGCATAACATAAACCAAGACAATGCCAACTATGACACTTGCAAACAAATACATGGTAGGCAAAGGAATGACTTGTAACAACACTAGCGAATACTTCCAATGTTTTCGAACACTTAAATGAGGAAAGAATACATAGACAAACGCATTATGAATCGATGCAATGACCCCAATCACTGTACAAAGCAGAAAAACTCCAAACAAGATTTGATGAATGATGGAATCTATTTCTTGCAAAGCTAGATAAAAATACATCGTATTGAATACGAATAGTCCAGTAATCAAGATAAACGGTATGGAAATTATAAATGCTTTTTTTCCATGAAACAGTAGATTCTTTATCCACGTTTTCACCAACGAATCACTACGTTCTTCCAGTGACTTCATGGCTAAAACCAAGATAATGAGAGCAATGTTCCAAGAAAAGATGCCAAGTCCAAACAAAAAAGTCAATAAGAAGAGTACGTTAAAAAGGATGAGTTTCGAAAGACCATCGAAGAATTCAAACCATTTGGATTGAAAGTACTTTTCACTTCTCATAAAACTCCCTTCTCTTCATGGGTGAAGTCGAGGATTTCTCCTCGACTTGTCCATAAAGAAGCGCTAATATGACTTATTAATTAAAATACTACTGGTAATTTATGAATTTTGATGGTGGTAAGACTTGGATTCACGAATGCTGCTGTAATGGTCGTTGAACGCCAGATTTCTGAAGCAGCGACGCTTGGATCCCATGTACCCACATAACTCATCGCTAAGAAATCACGTGCCGTTAGTGTTTGACCAGGTTGTTTGACGGTTGCACTGGTGGTTAAGATGATATAGTCACCTTCTGCAATGTAAGGAGTTACTTGGTTTACTCTGACTTGACCAGTCGCATAAGTGGTATTAATCGTCCACCCCTTGTTCACCAAAGGATCGTTGGTGGATAACCATTCATGGTTGTTTAATACAGTACGAACGGCTTTGACTTGACCATTGGCTCCAAACAACACCATCGTACCATTAGCGGTTAATAAAACATCTTTGTTTTCTAAGGAGGTGAGAGCGAACGCATCTTCAATCAAGAAGATATCAGCAGATCCAGAGAATCCACCAGATGCCACAACGACATTACGTTTGACCAACCACTCTGCGGCGGTGGTATAGGTCATGTGTTGGGTATTGGCTCCAAGAGTTACATAGTTGTCTACGGCTAATTTCACAATTTTGTTTACCACAGTTGATGGGTTCACAAATGCTGGAGTAATCGTCGTTGAACGCCAAATTTCAGAACTTGCAACAGTGGTATCCCACGCTCCAAGGAAATGGTAGGCTAAGAAATCACGTGCATTGAGTAATGCTCCAAATTGCTTTGAAGTTCCAGAAGTGGTTAAGATGATATAATCGCCTTCCGCTAAATGAGCTTCCAGTTGGTTCACACGCACTTGTCCAGAGGTATAGGCTGTATTGATTGTCCATCCGTTGTTCACAAGTGGATCGTTCGTTGCTAGCCATTCATGGTTGTTAAGTACGGTACGAACTGCTTTAACAGCACCAGTTTGCGAGAATAAAATCACGGTTCCATTGGCTGTTAGTAATTGGGTTTTGTCCGCGAGGGTGGTTAAGTTGAAGGCATCTTCAATCAAGAAGATTTCGTTGGATGCAGCGAATCCACCGTTTGGAACGGTAATGTTGCGTTTGACCAACCATTCTGCGACGTTGGTGTATGTAATATGTTGCTTTTCTAGTGCTAGTTGGAAGTAAGGTTGCACTTCATATTCGGTCATTTTAACGACGGTAGTGGTTGGGTTCTTAAATGCTGGAGTAATTGACAAAGAACGCCAAATTTCAGAACTTGCAACAGCTGTGTCCCATGGGCCAACAAAATTGAAGGCTAAGAAATCACGTGGCGATAACAAAGCACCTGCTTGTTTTCCAGTCGTATTGTTCGAAAGAATGATGTAATCGCCTTCGGCAATGTATGGAGTAATTTGGTTTACTTTGATTTGTCCAGAAACGTAAGTAGCATTGATGGTCCAACCATTGTTTACAAGTGGATCGTTAGTTGATAACCATTCATGATTGTTTAAGACCGTACGAACAAGTTTCACTGCTCCAGAGGAGGAGAATAACACTAACGTTCCATTGACGGTTAACATCACGTCTTTGTTATCTAAAGAAGTCATTGCAAATGCATCTTCAATCAAGAAGATTTCAGTCGATCCAGCAAATCCGCCAGCCGCAACGGTACTATTCCGTTTGACCAACCATTCAGCGCTGTTGGTGAAGGTTACGTGTTGTGTTTGACCACCTAAAGTAATGTAAGTAGTGGTTTCATTTCCGTATAAAATCACTGCTGATTTTGCGGAATGAACATGTGTGGTATCGAGAACATCTGCCAACGCTTGAACTTGTACATTTTTCATCGCAGATCCACGATATGGTGCTAAGTCAAAGAGTAATTGAGAAGTATTTCCAACAAGTACATCATTGACAAAGATGTTGTAAGAGTGTGCAAAGTCGACTTCATTCCAAGAAAGTAAATCTGATTCAATGGATAATCCAGATGGTGTAGATAATGCAGTAAATTGCATGGAAACTGGATTGGATAATACAGAAGTAGAATTGACTTTTACATCCGCAGTAACAGCACGGACTTGAATCGTTTTTAGACCAGCATCGAAAATAATGGTCTTTAGATCAATTGAAGGGGAAGTAACCGTTGCTAATACTACGTTATTGACTAAAACGATATAGCTAGCAGCTCCAGTAATTGGTGCCCATGAAGCGATGTTTTCGTTAATCACTACGACTGGTTTTGCAAGTTTTGGACTCTTCGAAACGATTGTCGAAACAAGCTTCACTTCAATGTCAAGATTGGTATAGTAGCTTGGTGTGAAGTTGGTAGCGTCAAATCCGTTGGTAGCGACATTCGCAGCTGGTTCAACCGCATTGACATCAACAATCGCACCACTTCCAGGATATGCTGGATTCCACACAGTCGAGATTCCAAAATTACGAACCGCTGCAGTTTGGCTTCCTGGTAAAATCATGAACGATCCACCGGCAGGTACTGCTGTTAAAATGTCCATGAGTGGACCATGAGGTACCACGTTGGATGCATGTGGTAATACTAAATCCCACGTTAAGTTTGCACTTCCAGCGGAAGCTTTGGCTGCTTCCGATGTTGCGACAACCGCTGCGTTTCCAAATACAACAGATCCATCAGCGAACACTTCTGCCGCTGCAGTAGTGGTCATTACCCGTGCGGATACAAAGTTTCCAGCTGCGTCAAAGATGATTAAGACGCCGTCTCTAAACCATGGAACGCCTTTATTGGGGCTTAAGGTTGTAAAGGAAGACACCACGCTAGCATCTGCCGATAAGGTTGTATACATGTCTTTGGTATAGAAGTATGCTTTTCCATTGTCTAAACGGAAGCCTGCTCCTCCACCAGAGCTTGAGAATACTAAGGATTGAAGATTATTGACAATCACTTGAATATTCGTAGGAAGATTGTTAATTAACACAGAAGCGGTCGTTCCATTGACCACCAAGGAAGAAACTTCTTGTACTTCTTTGATTGGTAAGGCAACTTCCACAACACCGTTGGTAGCGTTAATCTCTTGAATTAACAGACCATCGTAATTAAAGTTGTAAAATGCTTTTAATGCGTTATTCATCACAGATTGATTGATGCCTTCTGGATACACTAACACATAATCCGTCGAAGCAACACTTGATTTTAGGTTCGCTAACATGCTTTCAGCTCCCCAAGTTAAATCAGTGGAGATGACATTGCCTTGTGCATTGATTTCAAACGCTTGTCCATAAGCAATCCGGACTACTTTGGTTTGAAAATACTTGTTAATGACCACGACAACCCCTTTGTCCATGATTGGTAAGGTCGTTAGAGCATTAAACTGTACACCGGTAAAGAACATTCCGCGTGTAGTTTCGTTTAGTGGACCGAACTGTGTAAAGTTTGGATTCATGTCCAAACGTTGTTCAATGCCCATGACTTTCGAATAAACGGTATCCGTAGCGCCATATAATTCGATGTAGTCTGGATCGTTTGCTTGAACACTAATGAGCGAATAAGCAGTATCTTTAAAGCCATTGGCTTCTACAACATATTCTATCACGAAGAAGTATCCATTGTTGGAAGCTTGTAAAGCAGATTCTAAGGTTACTTCATTGTTTTCTAACAACCATGGACTTGTTACAAACTGTGCCCATAGTGGATCAGTGATCGCTAATGAAGGAGTAAATCCATAGGCTTGCAATGTGGTTTGGTAGCGATATACTTTATAGGTAACGTCTGCAGTAATATCATTTCCAAGACCATCGGTTGCTTTAATGCCGACAAGAGGATTAAAAGGATTGCTTTGGTTGTATAAACTTAAATATACTTTTTGTTCATAACGTTGTCTCCAAATTCCAGTATCTGTTAAATAAAGATTACTTGGAATAAAGATGATTGGGAATGGATTGCTTGGATCAAACGAAGGACGAACCTCGTCTTTGTTTAATTCAGGGTTTAAGATTTGAAGGGTACGGCCTAAAGCGTAATCTTTGATGTCATCGCCGTTTTCATCACTATTCATGATGTGGTTTCCACCCATGGAACGTGGCATAGAAGGGGTATTTGCTAAACCAACCAAGGTTCCATTTTGATCAAGACCTATGGTTGCCCAGTTCATGAAGATAAATACATGCCCACCTGCTGGCACCCAATTGTTGATGTTTGCCATCATTAAACCCATTTCTGGGGAAGTGAATTTCGCATTCGAACGTTGGACTAAGGATTGTCCTGCTTGTTCTGTCCAAGTACGAATCGTTCCGGTGGACCAGTTTTCAGCCATTCTCGAAACCAATTGGCCTTCTGCATTTAAGAATGCTTCTCCTGAATTCCAGTGACGAACATAAACGATTTTGTTATCAGCATCGGTTACAGCGATAACGCTCCAACCGATTCCAGCGCCTAGACGTTCTGGCGCGTTGGCAAGAAGCCATGTCAAATATTCTTTGCTTAATACATTGACATAATGTCCATCGTAAGCGGTGTTATAAGATGTTCCGGTATTTCCGTTCAACACTTGAGGGTTATAAAGCGCAGGTTGACGGATAATATCTCCTGCAAATGAGACCATTTCCGCTCTTGCATACGCCGCTTCGACGATGATAGTACGGTTGATGGGAGCTCCCATGTTTCCAGAAGAATCGGAAAGTCTGAATTGAATGATGTAAGTACCTGGTACGTCTTTATTATAGGTTCCATAGTTACTTACTGTAAAAATAACATTGGTTCCATCGACGTTGTCTACTCCGGTTAACCCTTTGGTTAAGTTGATTTCTTCACCAGCTAAATGCGTTAAAGGAGTATTGGCTCCTGTTAACATCGGTGCTAA
>JAUXXX010000110.1 GCA_030684695.1 bacterium | reverse complement strand
CATACCCTATGGTTGCTTCTACAATTCCAAAGCAAGCCCCAAAAAATAAAATGGCAGACAATCTCGTAATTTTCTTATTATTCATCGAAGTTTCTCCTTTAATGAGTGAATGGCTTGTAAGACTTTTTCTGGAGTAAATGGAAGTGTTGTTAACCGAATTCCACAGGCATTATAAATCGCATTGGCTATCGCTGCTGGTGGAGTATCAATTCCAATTTCGCCTACTGATTTGGCTCCATAGGGACCACTTTCTTCATAAGAGTCCGCAAATACGGTTGTTAAGTGTGGTAATTCTTTTCGAGTTGGAATGTGATAACTTAGAAAATCGTTTTGATGAAGTCTTCCTTGAGAAGAATACGTTGCTTCTTCATAAAGCGTCATTCCGATCCCTTGAATGATTGCTCCTTCGACTTGACCTCTAGCAAGCATGGGGTTAATCGTCGTTCCACAATCCACAACACTAACATAATCTACGACACGAACTTCTCCTGTAGAAGTATCGACTTGGACACGTACAAATCCTGCCATAAAGGGCGGAGGTGATTTGTGTCCCACGTAGGATTCTGTAATCATCAGTTGTTTTTGATCGTGATTGTAAAAAAGTCGATTAGATAATTGTTTTAAAGTGATTTGTTCGTTTGTATTTGTGTTTGTAAAACCAATTCCATCATAACGAATCAGTTCTTCTTCACAACGTAGTGCAAGTGCTGCTTCCGTTATTAATCGCTTTTTCATAGATAATGCGGCTAAGTACACAGCGTTTCCTGATACATAGGTTGTAGAAGATGCATAAGCACCCGGATCAAAAGGGGTTAAGTCCGAATCAGAAGAATAGACAATCACATTGGATAAATCTGTTTCCAGTGCTTCTGCAGCGATTTGCGATAACACCGTATCACTGCCTTGCCCGATTTCAGTGGCACCAACAAGTAAGTTGAAGAAACCATCATCGTTGAGTTTAATTGTCGCCGCTCCCATGTCGATGTAAGGAATTCCTGATCCTTGCATGGCAATGGCCATGCCAACTCCTTCTTTGATATCTTGACTTACTGATTTATTTGGATAAGTCTTTGTCCAGTCGATTAGTTCTTTGCCTTTTTGAACACAGAAAGGTAATTTACATGTGTCCATATTCATAGCAGTACCTTCTGTACCTTCGCCCATGATCGAAAATATCGGAGACGTTTCGCCTTCTTTGATCATATTCTTCATTCGAAACTCAATGGGATCGACGTCTAATTTTTTACATAAAATATCTATGGCAGATTCTAAGGCAAAATTGCCTTGAATCGCTCCATACCCTCGAAAAGCTCCTGCAGGGGTATGATTCGTATAAACAACTTCTCCATGAAAACGGACCGAATCCACTTTATTATAAAGTGGTAAAACCTTCGATCCCGCCACCATAAACACAGTTAATGCATGTTCCCCATACGCTCCAGTATCGGATAAGATATGACAATCAATCGCTTTTAAGACGCCTTCTTTGGTTGCGCCTAACTTAATCGATAACCGCATAGGGTGCCTAGAGTAACTGGATTCGAACACTTCTTTACGCGTATACGTTAAGGTAGCTGGTTTTTTGGTTATCAGTGTCACAGCACTACAAATAATCTCCCCATGGATGGCTTGTTTTCCACCAAACCCTCCACCCACTCGTGGTTTGATGACTCGAATTTTTGATAAAGGAAAAGTAAGTACTTGCGAGAGGATTCTTCTTACATGGAAAGGAGTTTGTGTGGATGAATACATCACCAATCGATTCATATAATCAAGTCTGGTATTCACACTATGCGGTTCCATCATCGAATGCGCTTGGGCATGCGTGTAAAACACTTCATCAACGACGACATCACTTGACGTAAGTGTCTTTTCAACATCCCCCACGTGCATTTGATAACTCGCTGCGATGTTTTTCTTTGGTTCAAACCCTATGGGAAACATTTCATGAATCTCTGGTTCAGGATGTATGATGCTTGAGTGATTGATGGCCGCTTCAAAATCAAGAACCGGCTCTAATACCTGGTACTCCACTTTGATGGCTTTTAGAGCTTCTAAGGCAGTGGCTTCGTCTACACAAGCCACTGCACAGACTTCATCTCCTACATAACGGACATACTCGTCGAAGACAAACTTATCATGAGGGGATGGTTCTGGATACCCTTGACCAGCTCTAGTATACGCAAACCGTTTAAAATCTTTGGCTGTTAAGATGCATTCCACACCGGTCATTTGTTGTGCATTGGAAGTATCAATCGAGACAATCTTTGCAAATGCATGGGGGCTACGAAGTACTTTGACAATCAAGGAGTTCTTCGCCATCAAGTCCGCTGTATACGCAGGACGCCCCAGCATTAATCCAAGTCCATCTACAGATGAATGTTTGACAGAGGCTACTTTCATGATGGATCCTCCAAATAACGCTTAATCGCGAGATGTTGAGATTGATATCCAGTACATCGGCAAAGATTTCCGACCAAATACTCTTTGATTTCTTGGTCTGTTGCGTGAGGATTCTTTCTTTTTAGTGAGTAAACAGCGAGTGCCATCGCAGGATTACAAAATCCACATTGATCGGCACCTTCCTGTCCAAAATAGAAAGCAATTTTTGTGGCCTCTTCTTCAATACCTTCCACAGTGGTAATGTGTCTTCCTTGCAAACGAACGGTTAATACTGAACAAGAAGGAATCATGTCTGAATCAAGCAATACCGAGCAAACACCACAACTAGTTTGTTCACACCCTCGTTTTACGGATAAAATATCATACCTTCTCAAGGTATCAAGCAAATACTCCCCAGGAAGTACGTCAAATACTTGTTTTTTTTGATTGAGGTACAGTTCTACTTTCATAATCCATACACTTCCTTTAGTCCGCGTAGTACATATACTTTGGCAATTTGTTTTCGATATTCTCCACTTGCTCTTACATTGGTTCCAAAGTCTACTTCACTACATGCTTTGTTCGCTACTTCTTCTAAGAAGGGTTCATCGATGATATCTGCTTCATTTAACAACTGTTCTGCTTGAAGACACCGATTTGCTATTCCAGGTCTTGAACCAATCACCATCGTGTTTCGTTGATTGGTTTTTACAATCGCAACGCTGATGATACTAAAATCAAGCGCTGTTTTTTTCATGGCGTGAAAGTATCCCACCCCTGGAACAATGGGAAGTAATACTTCGAGTAAAATGTCTGGGTCTTTTTTGGGTTCTTGCAAAAAGTCTTGTAACCACACATTGCCTCTTTTATGGAATACTAAGATGGCATGCAATGCCAGAAGTGCCGGGATGATATCTGAAAACGCATATTTCCCCATCACGCTGCCACCGATGGTTGCGAGATTTCGAACCCCTGGGGCCATTACGATAGAAGCAGCTCGCTTTAAGATGACCAAAGCGTGGTGATCCAGAAGTGTTGAATGTGCAATTTGTTCTAACGAAGTCATCGCCCCTAAATGAACCATATGTCCTTTGATTTCTATATGATTTTTTACCACATCTTGTAAATCAATCAGGGTTTGTACCTCCTTGATTGTTAATTTCGTCCAAGCCCCACCCGCAATCAGGTAACTATCTATTGGGTCTTGAATCATTTGATGATACGCTTCCTCTACAGTCTTCACACGAAGATATTCGTTTATTTTCATAATACTCCTTTCCATTTTGTAAGAGTCTCATAATCTTCTAAGGTGTCCATATCATGAAGGATGGCTTCATCCATGACTTCCACAACTTCAATTGGATGTTTTTGCCGAAAGCATCGAAGATTGGAAGTAGGTGGTTCTTGAAGACACAACTTTGCTAAATTTGCTGTCATAAACAGTGGATGACCAAAACGGTTAAGATAGGATGGAACGCGTAGTGGAGCGGTTCCATTCAATAAAGATGTAAATGTTGATGAAAGTACAAATGGACAATCCCCGGGCAAAATAAACACATCCCCTGAAGAACATTGCAGTCCCTTTTGTACAGAACTAAACATTCCTGATTCATACATTTCGTTATACACCACATGGACATGTAACATCCCTTCAACATCTTTTTTGATGTCTTCGTAATAGTGTCCCGCAACGACAATAACTGAATGGACAAAAGGTGCCACAGATAGAATCGTGTGGCGCAAAATGGATTGACCATGAAAGGACAAACCAAGTTTGTTTTGTCCTGTGCGAGTAGACTTTC
>JAUXXX010000098.1 GCA_030684695.1 bacterium | reverse complement strand
AGAACCAATATTTGCATTAAAGGCTCTCGCAGTATTAAACATGCCACTCATATTTACAACATTTCCGGTATTCCAAGCACTAATATTCTGATTGAAAAGGATTGCAAATCTGAATAAACCTGACATGTTAGTAACGCTACTTGTATCCCATGAACCTATATTTCCATTGAAATTTGTTGCCTCAAAAAATAAACTTGACATATTTGTTACCTTGCTTGTGTCCCAAGTCCCAACGTTTCCACTAAAGGCTTTTGCATAATTGAACATGCTACTCATGTCCGTTACATTCCCAGTATTCCATAAATGTAAATGTTGATTAAAAGACTGAGCACTGCGAAACATTTCAGACATATTTGTTACTTTGCTCGTATCCCATAATCCAATATTTTGATTAAAAAAGCCTGCATAACTAAACATGTTCCTCATGTCAGTAACATTTTTCGTGTCCCAGGAGCCAATATTTTGATTGAAATAAGACCCATCCCTGAACATGTCAGACATATTCGTTACCTGACTAGTATTCCAAGAGCCTATGTTTTGATTGAACTGGGTTGCCTGTCTAAACATACCTGACATATTCGTTACTTTGCTTGTGTCCCAAGAACCAATGTTTTTATTAAAAGTGGATGCACCTTTAAACATGGTACTCATATCAATGATGTTTCCTGTATCCCAGGAACTAATATCTTGATTAAAGGAAGAAGCACCTTCAAACATCCCTGATGTAGATGTAAAGCTACTAGGTAAGAAAGTAGGAACTTCTACTAAATAATTATAGTTCGTAAACCGTATACTTGTTAGGCCAATGTCTCCCCACGAAATGACTTTCTTGACCCCACTCCTACCTGTAGTGAAGAGCACGCTGCGAATACCGTCTCCTGATACAAACGATATTCTAACTTGATATATTCCACTTGTTGTATAAGTCTTGCTTAATAATAGTGTAGTTGCACTAGATTGATAAACGGAAGTCCCATCTCCCCAGTCAACAGCAAAATCTGTGAGGGCAAGTATCTCTATTGATAACTGATAAGATTTGACTGTTGTTGTATCAATCTCAAATACAAGGTCATCACCTGTTGCATGAACAAGAGGTGGATTAAAGGTATTTCCAAAAACAAATAATGTTGCTAATAAAATAAAAACGAACCGAAGATTCTTAAAAGTGTTCTTGATAAACATTTTTTCTCCTTTTAGGTTGTGTTGATTTTTGAATTGTACCTATCTAGCTTATCGCTTTCTTCCTGGTTATTTCACGATTCAACAAAGAATGCATCTCCTATCGATAACGAAGTAGAAGGCAGTGAATCTATAGTCGAATCAACTTTGGATGGAGATTCATCTAAAAAAATAAATACTACTACCTTGCTTGCTTTTGTGAAAAAACTAGTATGTTTCATGCAAAAACAGATACAGACGTTCTGGATTTCATGAATGTGATATCAAGAATTTTTACATCTACGCAATTTATTTCGGTGAACTCTTCTACTACAATAAACTCGCTTTTACACTGTGCATTCCTATCGGTAACGAATAAAAGCGATCCTTTTAGACCGCTTTCACATAGATAAAATAACAGCATACCCCAAGATGTAATAGCGCGCGTTTGAGTAAATTGCGTACTCTAAAAATTCTCATGCCATCCAGCTTAAAACTAAAGTAATCTAGTTGTTCTCCTTTAGACCGTTATTTCTTCTAAGTGGAACATACGACGCATGAAAAATAATGTTCGCACATCCGTTATCTAGCTGTCCAAATATAAATTATACTTCACTTTTGATGGTTCGATATTGCTTCGTATCTTCCATTCTTTACATTCAAATCAATGAATGCTTACCCTTTCTTAGTCTAAATAAAGCAAATAGCCAGTGATTCAAAAAAATTCTTCCGATTAGATATTCTTGATTGAATCTTCGGCAGGGCAGATGCAACTTCTTAGATATATTACAAGAGTAACTGGTGTTGATATTCATCATAACATCTATTAATAGGGGGAAAATCGTTAAAAATTGCTTCAGTAAGAAACCACTTTCCTTGAGCAGGCGTTGGCAAAATGAAACAAAGTAGACTTTGATTTTTGCAGACAACAATAATTGGTGAATCATGGAGTACACTTAATGCGTTTACATTCACCTTCCCCTTTCACAAAGACAGATTCTTCTTGATCATAAATTCAACTTGGTTCACCTTCTACAGAGATTACCGCTAACTATCTAAGATTGAAGGTCTTTAAAAACTTTTGTTCCCCCGGTTTACCACATTTTGAGTACTTTTTTTGCATTTTTATGTATTTTTTCATTGATTATTATAGAATTTCCAACACATATTTATTTGTGCAAAATAATAATTACTCTATTTTTGAGTACATTACTTATGTGTTCCCTTTTCATTCATTTATAGCATTGTTCTTTATGTTTGTCAATTGGTCATAAAAAGGAATTTAAAAATGATTATATTGCTATAAAATGTTCTCTTTTTTTCTTTGTTGTTTCATATTGTTTGATTTTCAAAAATAATGTTTAGGAATATTAAAATCATTCCTACACCATTGATAGTCATGTCTTACATTGAACTCTACAATTACTATTTAGTGCATTGCAATTATTGGAGCACCCTTATGTTCTACAGTCAGCTTGTATGTTATTAAAGTAATACGAGTCATAAATCGGATAAATGGCCTTTATTTTCGATAGTATAAATGGTATTATAAATGAAGAATTAGTTTCTAATAACGATCAATTGTCGATTCTTTTGAACTGGAAGATTCTAAATTCTTTTCCCTATAAGAAACATGTACAATGACTAACTTAATTAGTTCATTGATTATGTCAACCCCATCAAGAAAGGACTCGTTCAGACTAGTACTACTTCTAATTTGAATACATTGAACAGTATGACTACAAAAATTCTGAAAAATAACCATGTTCTTACCATTCGAACACCGAACCGAAATGATGCCGTTGTTATGCTTGATTACTTACAAATTGTCGGGGGTGAAACGGATCACCTCACCTTTGGTAAAGAAGGCCACCCATTCACAATACAAGAAGAAGAAGTTTTTTTGGATTCACTTGCAAATTCAACAACGATGATTATGTTGATAGGTTTAATCGATAACTTGATTGTCGGCTCGGTTAGCTTAGCAGGAACGAATCGTCAACGACTTCGTCACAGTATGGAACTTGGTGTGTCTGTCAGAAAAGACTTCTGGAATCAGGGCATCGCAAGTTTTTTGATTCTTGAGTCCATTCAAGAAGCAAAGAAATTAGGCTATATTGAACAGATTACCCTGAAGGTTTCAACAAACAATCATCAGGCTATTCGTTTATATGAGAAGCTTGGATTTTATATCACTGGGACCTTCCCAAAACAAATGAAACTTAAGGATACATACATAGACACATACTTCATGATTCTTCCACTTCAGTAAACTCGGATTCAGAAAGGAACAATATGATTAAACAACCAACTCCTCTTATCGATTTTACCAATCTTACCTATCACTACGTTCGAACGAATGTAAACTATGTTAGCTATTATAAGGATGGATTGTGGGACGAAGGACAACTTCAAGCAGAAGATAGCTTGCGGATCAACATTTTGTCTACAACCTTTCATTATGGGCAACAAGCGTTTGAAGGAATGAAAGCGTATAGGACCAAAGAGGGTAAAATTCAATTGTTTAGACCCTATGAAAATGCTGTTCGATTTCAAAAATCTTGCCAACGAATTATGATGCCTCCGGTTTCTGTGGAACAGTTCATGGATGCAGTCATACGAGTCGTTGAACAAAACTCTGAATTTGTTCCCCCTTATGAAACCCAAGCAACATTGTATATTCGTCCTTACATGATTGGTGTTGGACCAAATTTGGTGTTGGCTCCTTCCAAAGAGTATATCTTTGGTGTTGTTGTGATGCCAGTTGGATTATTTTTTAAATCTGGATTGACTCCTGCTGATTTTTTAGTATCCGAGTTTGACCGGGCTGCACCTCACGGAACAGGTGCTGTCAAAATAGGAGGAAATTATGCCGCAAGCATGTATCCAAACTATATTGCGAAATCTCAGGGGTTCACCGATTGCATCTATCTTGATCCAGCAACTCATACAAGGATTGATGAAGGTGGAGCTGCGAACTTTTTTGCCATTCGTAAAGATGGGGTGTTCGTTTCCCCTAAGTCTTCTTCCATTCTTCCTTCTATAACCAAGCTTTCCTTGCTCGATATCGCTAAGAATTACTTACACTTAGAAGTATTGGAAACCGAAATATATATCGAAGACCTTACTTTGTTTGATGAAGCGGCTACTTGTGGCACCGCAGCGATAATTACTCCCATAGGCTCTTTGACTCATCATGATACAGTCTACCATTTTGGCACAAAAGGCCAAGTGGGACATGTTACGAAAAGGCTATATGAGGTTTTGACAGGAATTCAATTTGGCGATATCACTCCACCTCATAATTGGATACTTTCCATCGAATAAATCCATAAATTCTGATTCAAGACTTCTAGTGATTTCACATAGTCTTGAATCTTTTTTTTGGACAATGAATGTAAAAAAAAGCATAAATTATGAATAACTATAGTATTCTATGCTTTTTGAATGTAAAAAATGATAAGTTTTTGTCATCTTTTATTGATTATAAATCTTGTTAGTTTAATATTTCATAATTGAAAAAAAATAGCTTTCATTTTGGAAGATTCATTGATTTACATACAGTAATGTGATATAT
>JAUXXX010000083.1 GCA_030684695.1 bacterium | reverse complement strand
TTAATATAGGGAAAAGAAGTGGATTCATCACCATTTTTTGCTCATGAGCTAGTGACTTACTTTCCTCTTTGAAAACGCAAGACTCAAATATATGTTTCTTTGTTCATTGTAAAGAAGAATATATCTAATTTTAGATTTACTCTTTTAATGCATGCTTGACTCATGATATAATGGCTTAAACGATGTAGGAGGATTCATAAATTGAGTACACACGCAAAGATTTTTACGTTGACACTGTCGGGGGTTGTATTACTAATTTTGGGTTTTTCGTCGCTTATTTTTGTTAGTTTCAGTATTCCCTATGCAGTCTTGAACGTTTACTTACAGTATATTACGATCATTGCTTTTATCCTGTTATTCATTGGAATTGGATTATTGTTATTTATACCCAAGGATGCTAAGATGTGTCATCTCTTTGGAAAAAATGTGTTTTTATCTTGGCCAAAAATACTATTTCAATTCTATGCTGGTTTGATGCTCCTTGTCACTGTTGTTGGAGTTGGCATCTTTGCATATGAACATAATATTCGTCAAGTTCGCCTCGTTGAGCGCGGAATTGAACTATATGATTATCAGCCTTTTCGTAATCGTCCTCTTCTAGCGCGTCTTGATTCTCCTGCAAGTTATCAAATGTCACAAAATGTCATTCGTTTGGATGGAGCGACAGCGCTTTATCCGATGTACGCTGCGTTTGTAGAAGCGGTTTATCCAAGCGGTGAATATAGTACTTATAATTCCTCTGTACAGTGTTCACAAACCCAACATGCTTATCAACGGTTGATTTCTCGAGATACGGATGTCATTTTCGTTGCTGGACCATCCAATCTTCAACTGCAAATGGCCGCCGCTGCAGGAGTTGAATTTGAGCTTATCCCTATTGGTAAAGAAGCGTTTGTCTTTTTCACTCACGAAAACAACCCAGTATCCTCTCTTACTTTGGACCAAATTAAAGCCATTTATAGTGGGGAGATTACCAGATGGTCACAAGTTGGTGGATCGAATGTTGCCATTGAAGCCTTTCAGCGAGTGGAAGGAAGTGGATCACAAACTGCTTTACAACGACTCATGGGTACTACTCCCCTCATGACTCCAAAAACTGAGATGGTAGTTTCTGGAATGGGTGGTATTTTGAATCAGACAGCACAATACCGTAATCAATCGAATGCGATTGGATTTTCATTTCGCTATTACGCTATGCAACTGGTCAATGTTCCTGGATTAAAGTACCTATCCATAAATGACGTTGTTCCAAGTAAAGATTCCATACGCGATGGAACCTATCCGATTACATCGAATTTCTTTGCAATCTATTTAAAAGACAATGCTCATCCTGAGCTACATTCTTTTATTAATTGGATTTTATCTGAGGAAGGTCAAGCCCTCATTGAACGGACCGGATATGTTTCACTTCACTAAGTAGATATCCGTTAATAGGAAATCTCTTAACATCTTCATATCAAATACCACTTCAAAGTGGTATTTTTTCTTTATATAACAAAGATATACTTCAATCAATACGATTTAGAGGATTGCAAAATACCACGAAAAATCTCTTCAGTTGATAGTGACTCACTTGACTAATAAAACGGAAACACAGTTTTGCATATACTTTCAATCCTTAACAAGCTATTGAGTCAAATGTAATAAAAATACTTGATTCAATCTGCGAAAGTGATCCTCTAACTCATGTGCTACTCGAACAAATTATGAACACATTATGCGTTTTATGGTATACTATAGAGGTACTTGGAGGTAACTATGAAAACAATATTTCAAGAAGATTTTAGCAAAGATGGCAAAATTAACCAACAGCATTGGAACATTGAAGTTGGTGCAAAATGGGCGAACAATGAGTCACAATGTTATGTTGAAAATGACAATAACGGATATATCAAGGATGGCTTACTCCACTTAGTCGCTACACTTAATCAAGGCTCAGAATGTACGTATCAATCCACTCGTATCAATACCAGAGGCAAATTTGAGTTTCAATATGGTCGTTTGACCATTCGAGCAAAAATGCCAAAGGGACGCGGGGCTTGGCCTGCATTATGGCTGATGGGAAATACAGACAAAAATCGCGTAAGATGGCCATTATGCGGTGAAATTGATCTCGTAGAATTTGCTGGAAATAGACCAGGTATTATCACCTGTGCAATTCATACAGATACATACAATCACAGAATCAATACGGACAAAGGAACTAGTATTCCAGTCCCTGATGCATCAGTTCAATTCCATGACTATACCCTCGATTGGACGACAAACTATTTATCTTTTCAAATAGATGGTAAAGAGTTTTTTAAGGTTGAAAAAATGGAAAATGATCGCGTGAATGAATGGCCATTTGATCAACCTTATTATTTGATCATTAACCTCGCTGTTGGCGGATGGTATGGTGGAAAGATTGTAGATGAAGACCTACCTTATCACATGGAAATTGCTTCAATTAAAATTGAACAATAAGTTCTATATGTAATTCCAAATAGTTCTATAACTTTAAAAAGCATCCAATTTTGGATGCTTTTTGTTTTTGATTCGTATAAATCAATTGTGAAGATAGGTTGATTGATTGACTCAAAGAATAGAATGCTCAATCATTAAAGAACTCTACCATCTTGTATGTACTTGGTGTTTTATATACAAATCATAAATCAATTGCACTTGTTTCATTTGTGTGGGCGTCAGCGGAGGTAATTGTGAAGCTTGTGCATTGCTTATGATTTGCTCGGGTTTGCTCGCTCCAGGAATAATCGTGCTCACCGCATCAAACATTAAAATCCATCGCAAGGCAATCATTGGTAAGGTCTCGTTTGGAAATACTTTCTTAAGTTCTTCCACCGCATGCAAACCAGAAGCATAGTCTACACCACTAAAAGTTTCTCCTCGATCAAACCATTCTCCATGTCGATTGCTTTGACGATGGTCTCCTTCATGAAACACGGACTCTTTGGAGAATTTACCAGTAAGCAAACCACTCGCCAGTGGTACTCGAACAATGACTCCAACGTTTCTTCTTTTCGCTTCTTCAAAGAACAACTCAGCAGGACGAAGCCGGAACATATTAAAAATAATTTCAATGGCTTCGACACCTGGATATTCCATCGCAATCAAGGCTTCTTCTACCTTTTGAACACTCACTCCATAGTGCAAAATCTTGCCTTCTACTTTGATTTGATCTAATATGGCGAATACCTCAGGCATATAAAACACATCTGCAGGAGGACAATGAAGTAACACCATATCCAATGCTTCCACTTGAAGATTATTTCTAGACTGGTCTATAAATTTTCGTAAGTTTTCTTCATTGTAACCTTGCGATGTATGTGGATTTAGCCATCGTCCGATTTTTGTGATTACAAAGATTGGTTGATTCACTTTCTTCATGAATCTACCAATGGCTCTTTCGCTTTCTCCACCAATATATACATCCGCTGTGTCAAAACAAGTAATTCCTTGGTCAACAGCTGATTGCAAGGTTTCTTCAGCAACTTGAGAATTGAATGGTTCTCCCCATTTTCCTCCCAATTGCCAACAGCCTAGCGCAATTTCACTTACTAAGACATTGGTCTTCCCAAGTGTTCTTTGTATCATAAAAATCAACTACCTTTCAAATGGACTAAGTTCTTATCTCTTTGATTTGATAATAGATTTATTCGTGATATCGATGGATATTCTACTATAAAACTACAATTAACTATCTTTGTTAATATGACTATTCACGATTTTTCGATTGTTGTTTTCGATTAATTTTACAAGGTATTTTGATTTGACTTGTTCGCTTGCCATGATTTGTTTGATCGGTGGTAGCTTTAATATTACTCCAAGAATCGCAGCGAGTGCACGATGTCTAAAATGGGCCTGATTATCAAAAATTAAGTTTTGCAATTTTCCAGTTTCAATTGCTTCTAATACAACACGGTGTGCCATATCGACTGGAGTAAACACTTTTTGTTGGCGAGGATTCATTTCGATTGCATCAAACTTACAGACTCTGGCACATACTCCACAACCAATACAGTTTTCACTTTGAAGTTTTGCTATTTTTTGCTTTTTGTTCGTTGTATTTTTGGATATCATCGATATGGCTTCAACCGGGCATACTTCCATGCATTTTTGGCAACCAACACAGTTTTCTTCGATGATGTTACATATAAAACCAGAAGAGTTAATAGCTAAAGAGGGCCCTACTTTTCGAGCCGCAACCAATGCTTCACAGCAACAACTACAACAGTTACAGATAAAAGCTACTTTTTTTTGAACATTATCCCCAAACTGAACCAGATTATGTTGCTTAGCAACTTCTAGTAAATCTAGACATTCATTCACATCTACTTGTCTTGCATATCCGTGTTTGATGAGTGATGACGCTGTTTCGTTAAACGTCATGCAAATTTCCATTGGCGCATCGCATGCTTCGTTTACGTGTTCTTTTTTATGACGGCAATAACAGACCCCTATTCCAATATGTGAGGCGGTCTTTATGACTTCAGTAGCTTTCTCATAATCGAGCACATGAATCATATGTTCTTCAATGGAATCTTCATCAACAAATGCTCTTCCGATTGGTGTCTTAAGGGACATTAATGCAGTGACGAATTCATCTTCTACATTCATGTATTGGTAAAACAGTTCTCCTAAGAGATGTTGATCGAAATTACCACCAATCCGCATCATAGAAAACTCAAAAAATCCTGCCATCGGTGGTGGAAGTGAGAATGTTTGATTCCCGTCTTGTTCGGTATCCACAAGCAGTGCACGAGAGGCAAGTTCTTCTAGGACAACTCGTGCTTCCTCTTCCGTTTTTCCCCACGCTTTGGCAGCGGTTTTTGTGGTAAAAGGTTTTATGGGTAGTAAAGATACTAATTTAGCTTCTTCTTCAGAAAAAAGCAAACGTAATATCTCATAAAGTGTATCCGATGGGGGAACTCCTTGTGGAAATTTATTTAATCGTTTTACCAGTAATTCATACCCTGTTTTTGCAGTATTATGTCCCATTTTTACCTCCGGAATGAAATTATTAACAAAAGAATGAATGAATAATACTTGTTAACTGCATTGTTCATGTAGTACTTGATAAACAAATTATATCATTGATACTGAAGAGATATATGTCAAAATCAAATTATGTTAGAAAATTAAACTATTGTGGACGAAGATTCAAACTCCCTTCGTTAGTCCCTCATAAATCACTGTATTTTTAGTTATATTTTTCACTTCTTCACTAAAAAAGAATGATATCTATCGGGATTGTGTGTCAGCAAAATGAGGAATACAAAAAAGATGTTAATAAACACAGTTCATCCTTTGTGTCTGCTAACATCTTTTCAATTCACATTTGGAGAGTCTATAAATCTGAAAATGAATCTATTTATGAATGAACTGTTGGTTATTCAAAGACTTCTCCCAATACCTTCTCAACAAATAGTTTTGCAAGATTAGGATCGAATTGTGTCCCCGCACAGCGAATGATTTCCTTTGTTGCGACTTCTTTTGATAACCTTTTCCGATACACTCGGTCAGAAGTCATGGCCTCATAAGCATCCGCAATGCAGATGATTCGCGAGAACAACGGGATTTCTTCTCCCTTACGTTTTTGGGGATAGCCTAATCCATCCCAGTGTTCATGATGAGATAATGCATACTCCGCAATATTGGAGTATTCGTCAGCTGCACGCAAAATATGATATCCATTCTCGGTATGGGCCTTGATGATTTTATATTCATCTTCGGTGAGTTTACCAGGTTTATCCAAAATCGCATCAGGAATCGAAATTTTTCCGATGTCATGGAAAAGTCCAGCCATTTCTAGCTCTTTTAAGTCATCACTTCGAATGTTTAGCGCTTCACCAATTTGTCGACAAATCATACTTACTCTTGTTGAATGGATTTTTTCTTCCAGATACTTATCAGTCAAGGTCTTCATGATTGCTTTGATTGCGTTGTTGCGAATGCTTTTACCTTCTGTAATCTTGTTTCGATACATCATGTTTTCTGAAATTTTAACAACCTCTTCAAACCCCATAGAAGCATCCGTTTTGATGCAGTACCCGACTGCGACAGATAATGTAACATTTTCTACTTCCTCAATGGAAATGATATTTTGAATCATTTCTTTGAGTAATTGCATTTCCTCTTCTGTCGTGTTCGTAACCAAAAGTGCAAACTCATCGCCACCAATTCGCGATAAAATATCTTTACTAGAGATATGTTCTTGAATCTTATTTGCGACTCGAATCAACACTTGATCGCCAACATTATGACCATACGCATCATTAAATATCTTCAACCCATTGACATCAATCATCATGATTCCTAGCGGATATAACTTAGGTTGGTTTTTTTGATCCAATTGAGTTTCAAAATAGCGACGATTGTAAATACCTGTTAAGAAATCATGTTCATTGATGTATTCAATCTCTTTTTGCTTACGCATTGGCTCACTAATATCACGACTGACTCCTACCGCTCCAATGATGGTTTTTGATTCATCAAACATTGGTGATATGGTTGATTCAAAATAATAGATTACGCCATTAATCTCAAAGTTCCAATCGTAGATACATCGCTCGCCTTGTAAGGCTTTCGAATACATTTGATCGCGTAAGGTACCTGCTTCTCCAAAAATATCTAAAACCGTTTTTCCGATAAAATCTTCTGCTTTCATTTTTAATATTTGAAGTCCCGTACCATAGACCGAAACAAATACCTTTTCTGTATTGATTTCAAAGATAATATCTGCAGTCGATTCCATTAACAAAAACACTCGTTGGTGTTCCATCAACAACTGATGCTCCGATTGATTCCTCGCTTCCACATACGACGCCGATGTATCAAGTCCCCGATTCAACGCTTGTCGAACACTTTGGAAGGTGCTTCTACGAATTTCAGGTAAACGATAGTGTAAATTAGTCTCAAGATCGATGGCTTCAATGTCATGGATGAGGTGTTGTAAGGGGATGTGAAACCGTCTTTGATAATTGAATAATAGAATCAACCCTGATGTAGCTGTGAGAATAGCCATGATGAGGAAAAGAATGAACAATGTTTGGTAAGTAGCTGAAAACTCATCCATGGGCATAAACGCACCAAGAAGATAGTTCTCAGATGCAATCCAGGTATATGAAAGTACTCCTCTTACTCCTTGAATGAAAACATCCTTCTTTACTGAAGAACCGCTGAGTGAAGATAGACTCGGTTCATACGTATCGATATGATCCAATGAAACAGTCTCATAATTCAAATTGGGATATGCAATTAAAGATTGATTTTGGTCATAAAGAAAGACAAATCCTGTTTGTCCAATGACTGTGTTTTGCATAAAATCTGTAATCGATCGAATATCAATATCAGCTGCTATGACCCCTTGAAGGACTCCATCAAGATAAATCGCTCTTGAAACCACGACGATGACGCGATCTTGGGAAGCATTGACAAACGCATTTGAAAATGAAAATCCCTCTTCAGAAATTGCTCCTAGGTACCATGGGCGCATGGTTAGATCAAATCCGGGTCCTGGAACAAACCCCGTAGAGTTGATCATCGACTTATCTGGCCTGCCAAAGTAAAGTGAAGCAATAAAGTCTTTTTCTTGATCGATTTGAACCAAAAGTGTAAGCAGTTCTGCATCATCGTTGGATAGGATGATTTGCTTTGCAACAACATCCAACAAAACCGTGATGGATTCAAATTGGTCTTCGATCGCAACTCTCGCTTGATTTTTTTGTAAATCTAAAATTGTTAGTTGGCCTTGTTCCATAATGGTTGCTGTTTGGTTGAATACGATGGTCAGGCCAATGAATACTCCTGTCAAGAACAATAAAAACCATATTGCGGGACTGATAAACCACTTTTTCATCGAATCACATCCTTGGGGCCAAACTTAACCTATTACGACGTAATAAGAATACATATAGTATATCAAAAGAATCTTACTTTCTTTGCTTTTTTGATAAATTTTTACATTTTGATTCAACTCAAGTCTCAACCATGCTTCGCCTAACAATTGTTAAAAAAATAGATAATATCACATGTGATATGCAAAAATACTGGGATTCAATCATTAAATTGATTATTTGTCAGTGTACATCATAATTATATAGATCCTTGATTGGATAACTTTTTAACAAATATGTCACGTTCTTTATGTAGACTATCAATTATTGAATCGGCGTCTACTGAGTTGATTTCTCGTTCTATATGAATACATGTAACAATAAAAAAAGACCATCAGTAGATGATCAATTAAACAAAGCTGGTGACTCGTACGGGGTTCGAACCCGTGAATGCATGCGTGAAAGGCATGTGAGTTAACCGTTTCTCCAACGAGCCACAAGTGGCGCCCCAACTAGGACTTGAACCTAGGACCCCATGATTAACAGTCATGTGCTCTAACCAACTGAGCTATTGAGGCCTAAAAATTAGAAAGAAGCCTGGCAACGTCCTACTCTCGCACAATTGTACTACCATCGGCGCTGAAGTGCTTAACTGCTGTGTTCGGGATGGGAACAGGTGTGTCCACTTCGCCATCGTCACCAGACTTTTCTTTCAAAACTGGATAT
>JAUXXX010000076.1 GCA_030684695.1 bacterium | reverse complement strand
TGTTAATCTTAGCTTGCTTGATTGGCTGTGTTTCTTTTATGAACTGAGGCTCAACTCGTTTGGTGATTTCGCGATCGATCCAAGTGAATGAAGTATTCGGCCATGGTTTTGCAAAAACTGCTTCCAAGGATGAAAGCAATTCTTTCGCTTGTGGAGAACCAGAAAGTGCAATCTCTACAGCATCTGTTTGAATCATGGATTGATAACTTTTCATGATGGAATCGACACTGACGTCTTTCAATGTTGCTAAGTCACCAGTTTCAAATGTAGCGTAGCGTTCATTTGCAAACATAACTTGTTTAAACCGGTAGTAAGCGTAGTCGATTTTATCGTTATAAATCGATTCTAGTCCTTCTTTCATCATCCGTTTTTCTTCTTCCACAATTCGTTTGATGAACTTGTTTTTCCGGGTTTTTGGATGGTGGATGACTTGTTCTAAAAGTTCAACGATTTTGCCATAGATGTCAATAGACCCATCCAAGTAACTTGGTTCAATGATCGAACAATTGAATGTGATAATCGACGTGTCACCATAACGTGTCACTCTACCGTTAATCTCACTTCCATAAAGCAAGTCATATTCGAGTTGAAGGCGTTGTCGAGACGGAAATTTCTTTGTTCCCGATAACAAGATGGCTGGTAATAATGCTCGTTCATTGACAGAAGTTGGATCAAAAGGAGCGATAAATCGCAAGGAAATGGTTGTGGTTTTAAACTGATTTGTTTCTAATAAAAAAGCGGGGTGAATTGAGGGTTGTCTACTCACAATATCTTCTCTTTTCTTAAAAAGAAAGGTGTTTTTGAAAACACCAATCATTGATTCGCTTACATGGTTTACTAAGCTATTTGTAAGGCAATTTTCATCATGTTTGTAAAAGCATTTTGTCGTTCTTCAGGCGTTGTTACTTCATGAGTCACTAAAGAGTCTGATATGGTTAATAAGCAAGCTGCTTGTTTGCCAAGTACTTTAGCATTATGAAATAGAGCAAACGATTCCATTTCAACAGCAAGACAGCCTTTTTCTCTAAACAAAACTTCATGAATTCCTGATTCTTGACGATAAAATACGTCACTGGAATGAATCCGTCCAACGTGAAGTGGAATCGCTAACTTATTGGCTGCACGAATCAACGCTTTGTTTAACGAAACATCTGATTTGATCAGCTTTTTGTTGTATCCATTTTGTGTTTTTGCATATGAAGACTCACTATAAGCTTCTTTTGCAAGTACCACATCATAGAGTTTCAAATCAGAAGTATACGCGCCTGCAGAGCCAATGCGTATAATCTTTTCGACTCCATAGAAGGAATATAACTCATACGAATAAATCCCAATGGAAGGCATTCCCATGCCAGAACCCATCACGGTAATCCTTTTTCCTTTGTATGTACCAGTGTAAGCGTACATGTTACGAACCGTATTGACAAGTTGAACATTATCTAAAAAAGTATCTGCAATGTATTTTGCACGTAGAGGATCTCCTGGCATAAGGACGGTTGTAGCAATTTGGCCAAGCTCTGCTTGAATATGTGGGGTTGGCATGATTTATTCTTCTCCTTTGGTTGATTGAATGACTTGCTTTATTTTTTCAAGTAAAGTTTCATCATAACATGTAATAAATTTATATTCTTGATTCATCAATGTTGCTTGAAATGAAATGGTTTTTAAATTGCTTGATTCAAATACGTCTTGAATTGTAAATCCTTTTCCATAGGGAACCTTGATGCTCTCCTTTGGAGTAGCACTAAATGCTTTTTGGCTAAACGCTTCTAAATACATCCATTTGTCTGTAAAATAGAGGGCTGCTCGTTTAAGTAAAATGGTTTTTCCTACTTGATCAAGCAGTGGCACATATAATCGAATTTTTGGATACTTTGCGGCTAAATATGCCAGTTGTTGGTTCATGACTTTGGTGGTTTGTCGTTCCATCATAAAATCCTTCACAAATGTATAAACCACAGAAAATACCAAAATGAGTGTTTGTAAGTTCCAATCCCATATCCCAGTGACCAGTAAAAAAATCAATCCCACAATCACATAGTATATCAATGAGGTCAGCAACGTTTGTTTCCAATTAAACAAACGAACCAACGGACTAGAAAGTTGGATGATTCGTTTTTGAAGCTCTTCCATTAGTAGCCACTTCCTGTTTGACCTTGAATAATGGCGATGCCATTGGATGTTCCAATCCGAGTGGCTCCTGCTTCAATCATTAGGTCAAAATCAGCTTTTGTACGGACACCGCCAGAGGCTTTGACTTCAAGTGGGGAAGCAAATTCTTTCATTAATTTGACGTCTTCAACCGTTGCTCCGTTTGTTCCAAATCCGGTGGATGTTTTGATAAACGTTGCGTTTGCTTTAGCAACTACCTTAGAAACTTCTTTGATTTCTTCTTTTGTTAAATAACATGTTTCAATAATTACTTTGACCACCAAACCAGCGGCTGCTTTCACCACTGCTTTAATTTCATTTTCGATGTAGTCGTAGTGACCCATTTTACATTCTCCGATGTTGATGACCATATCAATTTCTTTGGCCCCATTGGCAATCGCATTCAGTGTCTCAAACACCTTGGTTTCTGTCGTATTGGCTCCTAGTGGGAATCCAATGACCGTACAGACTAATACATTGGTTTTTTCCAGTGCTTTTGCGGCATATTTGACATAGGTCGGATTGATGCAAACACTTTTAAACTGGTATGTTTTTGCTTCTTCGATCAGCTGATCAATGTCTTTTAATGTTCCAAAGGCCTTTAAGTAGGTGTGATCAATGGTTTGATTAATGTTCATGAGATTCCCTCCTAATTTTCATATAATCTAAGAATTGTATGTAGATTTTAATGAATGTCCCTAATGATAACGCATAAACGAATGTTCCCCAGTTAACAGCTCCAAACTGATTTCCTGTGGAGAAACTAATCACAAGTGCCAAGGATACTAACGCAATTTCATTTAACGTTCTTGCAACAAATGGCCGAAACTTGGTTACTTT
>JAUXXX010000066.1 GCA_030684695.1 bacterium | reverse complement strand
TGGCTTCTGCCATTTGACTTCGACAGCTGTTATGAACACAAATAAAACCGATGGTATACGTAGACATTTTGATTTCTCCTATGGAATAGACTAATTTCACCCTTTATTTTGAAGGAATGTTTAACATTTGTCAATCATAATGATTGTAAATTCTTCTTTACAGTTTGATTTATGATGTTCTAAAGTTTGATTTTGAATTCACGATTGACACATATAAGTCCATGTGGTAAAGTATGATTATCAAGTGAATAACGGAGGCAATTTATGAAACAATGGGAATGTGTATGTGGATGGATTTACGATCCTGCAATTGGCGATCCAGACAGTGGAATCGCTCCAGGAACAGCATTTGAGGATATCCCTGACGATTGGCTATGTCCAGTTTGCGGATTAACAAAAGAAGCATTTAGTCCACTAGAATAAATTGAAACGCCGTTGGCGTTTCTTTTTATTTGAGGGATTGATTGATCGTATTGTAAGTATCTTCTTATTCTTTGACACAAATTGCATCAATTTCAACTCTAACATCTCGAGGTAGTCTCGCAACTTCAACCGCTGCGCGTGCTGGTTTATGGTCTCCAAAGAAAGACTGATAAACAGAATTCATCGCAGAAAACTCATTCATATCTTTTAAGTAAACGGTACATTTCACAATGTCAGTTAACAAAAAGCCAGCCTCTTTGACAATTGCAAGTATATTTTCTAGGGACTGTTTGGTTTGTAAACCAATGTCTTCACTGATGAGTGTCATCGTCTCGGGAACGAATGGAATTTGACCCGATACATACAATTGGTTGTGGATTTTCACGCCTTGTGAGTAAGGTCCAATGGCTTTTGGAGCGTGATCGGTTTGAATCATTGATTTCATAGATGGTTCCTCCTTGTTTGTAACTATTATACCCCAAAACATTGGAACGAACCGAAGATTATTTGAAATATGATATAATAATCGCAAGGAGGGGACTACATTGAAACAATTTATGAAAGAATTTGGAACGTTTATAACTAAAGGAAATGCACTTGATTTAGCCGTTGGGATTGTCATTGGTGGAGCGTTTAATATGATTATTAAAAGCCTCGTTGCAGATATCATCATGCCATTGATTGGCTTGATTGCAAAGACCAATGTTACTGATCTTTATGTTGTGTTACGCGGGGTGTATGGCGAAGCAGGAGCAGTTGTGTTAACCTACGGAAACTTTATTCAAACCATTGTTGATTTCTTGATTATTGCACTTGCCATTTTCTTGGCATTAAAGCTGATCATGAGGTTCGAAAAAGGCATCGAAAAAGTGAAAAAAGTAATTATCAAAGAAGAAGCAACAAAGCAATTGTAGAGGAGAAAATTTTCTCTTCTTTTTTGTATTATTTGACAGACGACTATGGATAATGTATAATAACATCATACACCCCCAGGGGGTGTCAATGAGGTGCGATATGAAGCAAAAATTTGATATAACAGGAATGACTTGTGCGAGTTGCCAAGCACATGTCGAAAAAGATGTAAAGAAAACAAAAGGAGTTCAATCGGTTAGTGTTTCTTTACTAACCAATAGTATGATTGTAGAGTTTGATGAATCAGTGATCAAGTCTACACACATCATTCAAGCAGTAAAGAAGGGTGGATACTCTGCAGAAGTAGTCAAAGACAAAGCAGATAAAACAGATGTAACACTTTCTGGTGAATCAGATGAGTTATCTACGATGAAATCACGTGTAATCATCAGTTTTGTCTTCTTAATTCCGCTTTTGTACATTGCTATGGGGCATATGCTTGATTTTCCACTGCCTGCATTTTTGATGGGGCATGCACAGTTGGTGTCCTTTGCGTTTACTCAGTTTTTACTGACAATACCGATAATTTACGTCAATCGAAGCTATTTTAGTGTAGGGTTCAAACGTTTATTCAAGTGGAGCCCCAATATGGATAGCCTGATAGCTATCGGTTCTGGAGCAGCGATTGTGTATGGGGTATTTGCAATTTACATGATTGGGTATGGACTAGGAAGTTTAAACTCTCCACTCGCTCACGAATACGTTGAAAACTTATACTTTGAAGCGGCAGGTGCAATTTTAGCTCTTGTCACGTTAGGGAAATATTTTGAAGCAATTAGTAAGAAAAAAACGAGTGGTGCGATTCAAAAGTTATTGAATCTCGCTCCAAAAACGGCCATAAAATTAGTTGATGGAGTGGAAATGATTGTATCTGTGGAAGATGTTCAAAAAGGGGACATTTTGCTTGTCAAACCAGGAAGTTCCATTCCAGTAGATGGAATCATTACAAAAGGATTTAGTGCCGTTGATGAGCAGGCCATTACTGGTGAATCAATTCCGGTTGAGAAAAACATGGGAGATAAAGTAGTGGGAGGAACCATCAACCAAACAGGGGCCATTCAAATTCAAGCCACTGCCGTTGGGGAAGACACTACGTTGATGCAAATTGTGAAATTAGTAGAACAAGCCTCTACTTCCAAAGCTCCAATACAAAAACTAGCCGATCAAGTGTCCTTGGTGTTTGTACCTATCGTCATTGCAATTTCTTTGATTACCTTCTTGGTGTGGATGCTTCTTGGCAGTCCATTTACCATGGCATTGTCGATGAGCATAACTGTTTTGGTCATTTCTTGCCCATGTGCTTTGGGTTTGGCAACGCCCGTTGCCATTATGGTAGGAACTGGAAAAGGTGCTGAGTTTGGAGTGTTGATCAAATCTGCAGAAAGCTTAGAGATTGCACATCAAGTCAAAACAGTCATCCTTGATAAAACAGGAACGATTACCGTTGGAAAGCCCATTGTGACAGATATCATTCCGTTTGGGGATACGACACAAGTCGAGTTGATTGGCTTAGCAAATGCACTCGAAAACAACTCAGAACATCCCATCGCGAAAGCAATCATTCAAAAAGCAGTAGAACTCCAAGTACAAACACGAGTAGTCGACGATTTTTCTTCGATTTCAGGATTTGGTATCCAAGCAAAGATTGATGGAGCTACTTATTATTTAGGGAATGCGAAATTGATGACTCAGTTGGGCATTTCGATTCAAGATGCACAGTCACATATTGACTCACTTTCTATTCAAGGAAAAACGCCGATTATGTTGGCAAGCATTCAATCCATTCTTGGAGTCATTGCTGTTCGAGATGAAATAAAGAAGACTTCCATTGAAGCCATAAAACGACTTAAAAATGATGGACTTCATGTTGTTATGCTCACTGGAGATCATCAACAAACAGCCAAAGCAATTGCTTTAGAAGTGGGAATTGACGATGTAGTCTCTGACGTAATTCCTTCTCAAAAAGAAGAAGTCGTCAAGCGTTATCAAATGATGGGCCAAAAGGTTGCCATGGTTGGGGATGGAATTAATGACGCTGTTGCTTTGGTAAGAGCTGATGTTGGAATTGCGATTGGCGCAGGAACTGACATTGCCATTGAATCTGCTGATATTGTCTTAATGAAAAGTGATTTACACGATGTTGCGACTGCAATCGAATTATCAAGGAAAACCATAGCAAACATCAAAATGAATTTATTCTGGGCATTTTTCTACAACACTGCACTCATTCCAGTCGCTGCAGGAATCTTTGTTGGCGTTGGCTTGACCTTAAATCCAATGTTTGCATCGCTCGCAATGAGTTTTTCTTCTGTGAGTGTTGTATTAAATGCACTGCGTCTTCGGTTCTTTAAACCAAAAAAAATCAACGAATTAATAGGAGGATAACAATGGAAACGGTAATGTATGTAGAAGGCATGACTTGTAAACACTGTAAAATGCGTGTCGAAAAAGGACTTGGTGGTGTAAGTGGAGTTAAAACAGTTACAATTGATCTGACTACTGGAAAAACAGTTGTCGAATTAAAAAAGACACTTGATACGCAAGTATTGATTGATGCTGTGAAAGAAGCAGGTTATCGCGTGTCAAAGGTGGAATAAGTGAAAGCGAATCATCAAGAGGTAAAAAAGTTATTGAATACTGCAAAAGGTCAAATCGAAGGAATTAGTAGAATGGTCGATGAAGATCGATATTGCATCGAAGTTTCTACGCAAGTACTCGCTGCACAAGCTGTGTTAAAAAAAGTGAATCAAATGATTTTGAAAGCACACCTCGATTCTTGTGTACTCTCTTTATTGAATGAAGAAGGTCAACAAAAAATGACTGAAATCTTTCAACTCATGGATAAAATTCAATCCTAAATAACTAAAAAGCAACCTTGTAAACAGAGGTTGCTTTTGTTATAATAAAATAACAACTGAATATCGATGATCCACAGGTGTATAACAGGGAATTACGTGAAAGTCGTAGACTGTACCAGCAACCGTGACACGGATGAAATGCATTAGCCATTACGCAAGCGTGAGAAGGCGCAAAGTAAATCGAAGTGAAGTCGGGAGACCTACCTGTTGATTAAATACATTCCTTTTAGGAGAGAACGATGAAAAAGAAAGTACTGGGCTTTTTGCTTCTTTTGTTGGTCGGTCTCACGCTTGTTGGCTGTTCTACAACGCGCGTGACCGCATCAGCAAACGGTTCGATTACATTCGAACTACACAATGGTCAGGAAGTTATTTCCACCAAAGCGGTTTTATTTTATGAAGGAGACACTTTATTAGGGTTATTAAGAGCCCAATATTCCGTCGCCTGCGCTGATGCACAAAACCAACAAGATTTTACCTGTTCTTATGTAGGACAGTGGGGGGTATTCGTTCTGGTAATCGGTGACTTAGTCGCAGATCCTACCAAAAATGAGTATCTTGGGTTTTATATTAATGGTGAATATGCTATGACAGGAATCGATTCGACGGAAATTGTCGATGGTGCTGTTTACCAGTTCCGTCATGAATCCTATTAATTCAGAAAGAATCAAACTACAAACGATTACTTTAACCGCGATGTTTCTCGCGGTTATTGTCGTTTTAGAAATGCTAATGTCTAGTATACCCAATGTGCAATTAACGGTTTTGTTAATGATGGTGTATGCTTCGACATTTCCAAAGCGATTGTTTATTCCATTTGTGGTTGCTTATGTTATTTTAGACAATTTTACTGGTATTTTCCTTGTTGGATCATTTGACCCCATCATTATGATTCCTATGACCGTAGCATGGCTCATTCTTTTATATGCTACAAAAGCTATTTCAAATACTAAATGGATTTTTATCGTCTTGTTCGCTACATTCTTCGGTTTTCTTTATGGCTGGATATACATTCCTGCACATGTTATTCGCTTCGGAATTACCACTCTTTGGCCTTATTTTGTCGCAGATTTGCCGTTTGAGATTACCATGGCAATTTCAAACTTAGTAAGTGTGAGCATCCTTTACAAACCGTTAACTACATTATTAAAAGATCTACAATCAGGTAAATACTGGAAAGAAATCTAGATGATTAATCATCAACATGTGCAACGAAACATTTTGTGTATGTTATAATAAAGATATATTTGAAGGAGGAATGATTATGTTACATAAAAAAGTTGCAGAATTACTGAATCAACAAATTAACAAAGAGCTTTATTCCGCTTATCTGTATTTAGATTTTTCAAATTTCTTTATTGACCACGGTTTGGTAGGTTTTGGCAACTGGTTTAAGATTCAAGCAAAAGAAGAAATGTCACATGCGGATTTGTTTATGCAATACTTGCAAAACAATAACCTTTCCATTGAGTTGGAAGCAATTGCTAAACCAAACATCGATTTAGTCGATGTCAGAACCCCTCTTGTAGAATCTTTACATCATGAAGAATTGGTGACTGCATCCATTTATGGAATCTATGAAGCAGCTCTAGAAGTCAAAGACTATCGTACACAAGAGTTTCTTCAATGGTTTATCAAAGAACAAGGCGAAGAAGAAAAGAATGCCAATGATCTCATCTTACAATTTGATATGTATGGATCAGACAAAGCAAGTTTACTTCAACTTGATATCTATTTAGGAAAACGGACATTTAGTGCCCCAAGTTTAGATTTAGACTAGTAGTAATGAAATAAAACGCATTTCTTCGAGGATGATCCTACGAAAAAATGCGTTTTTTATTTTTCCTTTTGTAAAACCGTATTCTTCTTTATTTAGTTGAATATACCAACACATTGTCCTTTACATAAATGACATAAGGTACAAAAACTTGCATGAAGGAAGAAATAATATTGCGAGCAATCCACGTTTCAATATGACGTTGGATAAAACGTTTTAAAGGTCTTGCTCCAAACTCTGGTTCGTATGCGGACGAAAGAATCCACTGAATCAAGGAGGAGTCAAATGTAACGTTGATGTTAGATTGATGTAATCTTGATTCTAAATCCGATAACATCTTTTGTACAATCAATTCTTGTGTTGATTTCGCTAACGGATGAAACATAATGATTTCATCGATACGATTTAAAAATTCAGGTTTAAATTTTTTTCGAAGTAGTGCCAATACTTGGGGTTCATTTATTAGTGGGTCCGCCATTAATAATTCAGAGCCTATATTGGAGGTCATAATGATGATGGTGTTTTTAAAGTTTACAGTACGGCCCTGATTGTCGGTTAAGCGACCATCATCAAGGATTTGAAGTAAAATATTGAATACTTCTGGATGGGCCTTTTCAATTTCATCAAACAAAAGAATGGAGTAAGGTTTTCTACGAATAGCCTCGGTTAATTGTCCACCTTCGTCATATCCGATATATCCTGGAGGAGCTCCGATGAGCCTGGAAACGGTGTGCTGTTCCATATATTCTGACATATCAATTCTGACAATGTGATGCTCGCTTGCAAAAAGCTGTTCTGCTAATGCTTTTGCCACTTCCGTTTTACCAACTCCAGTTGGACCTAAAAAGAAGAAGGAGCCAATGGGACGATCTTGATTGCCGATACCTGCACGTTGTCGAATGATTGCGTCACTAACCCGATGTATGGCATCGTCTTGACCAATGACTCGTTTTTTAAGTTCATCTGCTAGATGGAGAAGCTTTTCTTTGTCTCCTTGAAGAAGCTTTTGAACCGGGATTTGTGTCCATTTCGAAACAATCTCTGCAATAGCATCTTCATTGACTACTTCACTAATCAAACGATGATCACTGGACTTATTCATTTGTTCTGCTATTTTTGCTTCTAGAGCTGGAATTTTGCCGTATTGAAGTTCTGCGGCAGTGGAGTAATCTCCGCTAGAATATGCTCGATGCAAGTCATTTTTGAGTTGTTCTAATTTTGTCTTAAGTTCTTTTGTTTTGGCTAACTCTGCTTTTTCGGTTGTCCATTGTAGACGTAGGCGTTCGTCTTCTTGTTTATAGTCATCAAGCTCGATAGTAAGTTTTTTTAATCGCTCTTTGCTTAAGGAATCACTTTCCTTGGCCAGAGCGCGACGTTCTATTTCTAATTGTGTTATTTTGCGAGACACCGTATCGAGTTGCGCCGGCATTGAATCGATTTCCATTCGGATAGAAGCACTCGCTTCATCGATTAGATCGATGGCTTTATCAGGTAAAAAGCGTTCGGTAATATAACGATTTGATAACGTTGCGGCAGCGATAATCGCGCCATCGTGGATGTGAACCCCATGATGATTTTCAAATCGTTCTTTGAGTCCTCTTAGGATACTAATCGTATCTTCAATGCTTGGCTCATCAATTTGAACTTTTTGAAATCGACGTTCTAGTGCACTGTCTTTTTCAATGTACTTGCGATATTCATTTAGAGTTGTGGCGCCAATGCAATGAAGTTCACCACGTGCAAGCATGGGTTTTAGCATGTTAGAAGCATCCATGGCTCCTTCAGTCCTACCTGCCCCAACGATCATATGGATTTCATCGACAAATAGTAAGATTTCTCCGTTTGAATCTTTGATTTTTTGTAATACAGCTTTCAAACGTTCTTCGAATTCACCTCGATATTTCGCGCCTGCAAGTAAACTCGCAAGATCAAGTTCGTATAATTGTTTGTTTTGCAGACCCAAAGGGACATCTTTGTCAAGGATTCTTCTGGCAAGTCCTTCAACAATGGCTGTTTTACCAACACCTGGTTCTCCGATTAAGACGGGATTGTTTTTGGTTTTCCGACTAAGGATTTTGATGATCCGTCGAATCTCTTCTTCACGTCCAATGACAGGATCCACTTTGCCTGCTTGGACTTCTTTAATAATGTTTCTTCCAAATTTATCAAGAATATGGGGGTCATTCTCGTAATTTGGCATTTCCATGTTTGTCATAGTGATCACCTCATATATATTATATCAATGATAATTAGCACTGTCAACATTCGAGTGCTAATCAATGAATATGAGTAGATAAAAAAAAGACGCATAAGCGTCTATAAAGATTCTAATAAAGATTGTACATGTCCAATGGCAGAAACTTTGCGGAGCTCTTGAACGATTTTTCCCTTTTCATCTAGAATGAATGTGCTACGTTCGATACCCATTACCATTTTTCCATACATATTTTTTTGCTTGAGTACTTCAAAAGCGTTGACGAGTTCTTCATTGACATCGGACAACAGTAAAATTTCCAATTCTTCTTTTTCAACAAACTTACAATGACTTTCTACAGAATCGCGGCTTACTCCAATGATGGTATATCCTTTTTTTGCAAAATCTTCTTTGAATCTGGTAAAGTCTCTAGCTTCGATGGTACAACCTTCTGTCATATCTTTGGGATAAAAAAATAAGATCACTTTCTTTCCAGCAAAATCTCGTAAGGAATACACTAGTTTATCTTGTGCTTGAAGACGAATATCTAAATAACTCACACTATCACCCTTTCTTATTCTATAATGTATTATATGCTGTATTCTAATTTTTTTCAATCAAGAAGCAACAAGTTTGATTCGTCCCAACTTGAGACTTACATTGACGAAATTGCTTGATTTTGGTATAATACCTGTAATGAATAGAAGCTATTTAATACTGAAATGAGGCTATTTTTGTGGATAAAACACTTTTTTTGAAGACAGATGTACTCATTATTGGCGCAGGTCCAGGGGGATATGTTGCCGCAATTCATGCCAAAAAACAAGGATTGGATGTGGTGTTGGTTGAGCGTGAATTTATTGGAGGTACTTGCTTAAATATTGGCTGCATTCCAACGAAAGCGCTGATTCATGCAACGGATTTCATTCACCATCAAAAAGAAGCAGCGACTTATGGAATCGACTCACACATCGATTCCATTGACCTATCCAAACTCATCAAAAAAAAAGATCAAATAGTGAAACAATTAGTTCAAGGAATTGAACATTTATTGTCCAAGCATGGAGTTCGAGTTTTGCGTGGAAATGCATCGTTTCTACATGATGAAGAGGTTGTAGTTTCTACTCAAGAGGGGTTGATTCACATTCTCGCAAAGAGTACCATTATTGCGACAGGATCAAAGACCAAGCATTTATCCATTCCAGGCATTTCTTTGCCAACGGTAGTTGATTCGACAGGTTTGTTACAATCCACAAAACAAGTATCTTCACTCACCATCATTGGTGGAGGGATCATCGGATTAGAATTCGCATTTATTTACGGTAAATTAGGAATACCAGTGACTGTTCTTGAATTCTTGCCTAGTATTTTACCATCGATTGATAAGGATGTTTCTTCTCGTTTATTGCGTTTTGCGAAGCAAGCAAACATTACTATTTTAACAAACTCACAAGTAAAGAAAATCGAAATGATAGATGGACGGACCTATGTTCATTATCAATCCAATCAACTCGATCAAGTGATTGAAACGGATCTGGTATTAGAAGCGGTAGGAAGAGTTCCTAATATCGAAGGACTGGAATTACATAGTACCAGTGTGATTCATTCAATACATGGAATTCCTGTCAATGAATTTTGTCAAACATCGAATAAAGCAATCTATGCTATAGGAGACGTAACCAACTTATG
>JAUXXX010000045.1 GCA_030684695.1 bacterium | reverse complement strand
AAATACGAATTACCCAAGATTTACCACCGATTATCACACCGCTATATTCCAATGTATTTATAGAAGGATCGCTTGATGAATTGTCATTTTCTATTGATACAAGAGGAATTGTCAGTGCATCTTTTTATCTCAACGGAATACAAATCGATTCAGGATTTCGACAAGAAGGGAATCAACTCTTCTTGTTAAACGGATTGTTATCTTCACTAGAAGCAAGTGATTCTTACCAGTTAAGCGTTCGAACGGTGGGTGGAGAAGGAACCACTTCGTTTATTGTGAATGACATCCCACAGTTGTTAGAAAAAGATGATTTTGTTAAGTATCCGGGAGAAGTAGTGACTTATGAAGATTTTCTTGATTTGATTGTGAATCAAGTAGGTCAAGTAGTTATCACATTTGAACTTCTTTCAGGAGATGGCATCTTAGTTGATCACTCCAATGGAACATTTAGTTTTCATCCTTCTTTTGTGTTTGCGGGAGAATGCTTCATTAAGATGACAGTACAAGACCAATATTATAGTCAAGTATCAAAAGTCTACCGACTTCTCTACAAGTCAGTACATCCCTATATCTATGACGCAGTTGATCAAAAAGTGGTGGATAAAGTTCACGCTTTTGGTGATGTTGTAATGACAGTAGATACCTTTGGTCAAGAGCCAAACCATCTATACTATGAGATAACTAAAGTTATGCTGGATACACATGTTCTTACACTTCAAGAAGTAGTGTTTAACCATCAAGGAAACTTGCGATTGTTTGCAATTAAAAGTAGTTATTTGCAGACACTTCCCGTTGGAAAATATGTGTTTACTCTTTTTACAACAGCAGGTAGTTCAACATTCACGATTGAAGTGAAAGACACTCGGATGATTGTGGTCAGCAATAATTCATTTGTTTATCGATTGACAGTTTCGACACATTCCATTCAATTCAATATTACTGCATATGAACATACCATTGATGAATCCAGTTTTACTTTGAACGGTCAGCTTTTAGCACAGCCAAATTATGGATTTGATGCAGGGGTATTTACGTTACATAAGGATTTTGTAGAGACACTTTCGCAAGGGACATATGAGTTAGCCATTAACCAAACAATAGTGGTTCTCATCACGATACAAGACCCTACCGCTCCAGTAGTGGATGCAGTGGATAAAGTAATCGTCTTAAAGAAATCAGCAATCATCGCAGATGTAGACATTGAAGTATTATGGTTTGGACTTGAATCGATTAGCTCACTTAAGTTGATTGATCATGTAGAGAGTCAACATTATGAAATCCTGACGGATGTATTGCGATTAAAACAATCATTCTTACAAACCCTTCCCTATGGTAGTTATCTATTTACCATCCAAAACAGCAATGGATTGGATACGTTTACCATTTTGATTAGTGATGATCTCATCATTAGTGAAAATCAAAACGTGACCAAGTTTACTTACGAATCCATTTCTTCAGAACCATTACGAGTACAAGCTGTTTCTCCCTTTGCCATTCACACCATTACGTTGTTATCTATTCGTTATGCTAATGAAGTAGAAACTCTTCTTGGAGAGGGAATCAGTGGTATCGTGGAAGAGGGATCTTTGAATGCAGTAGGCGCATTTGGACAAATCATCATTCATCCAATCCATAAGACTTTTGCTTTTGAACGTGCAACGGGCTGGTTTGGAACCGTGGTTTTCACATATCTTGCACAAGACTCAGCAGGAGTACTATCTGAGATTGTGGAAATGGACGTCGTGTTTAAGCAAATACCTCCACTCATTGCCGATGCGTTTGATAAAACATACATTTATGGCTCTGGTGTAGATGTAGAAAAAGACATCGTGTACTCGGTTGTGAATGCATCCGGCAATAGTGACTTTCCTATTTTTCGAATTTTGAATCATCAATCAGAACTCATTCAAGGAGTCGATTATACCATCGGTCCCAAGAGTGGAGATACTCGATACTTTACAATCAAATCCAGTTACCTTTCTACCTTAAGTCCAGGGACGATTACATTGAATGTGTATACAGAAGGCGGCACAGCAAGTATCCAAATTCAAGTGCTAATGACTTTGTTTGTCGATGACGTTGGATACATCTTTGATAAAGGAAATCCAAGTGATAAATCCATCTTCATTGGAGGATCCCCGTTACCGATAACGAGTGTAAAACATGGACAATATCTCCTCAAAGCGTCAGAATATACGGTATCGCTACCGGATTCAGTAGTTGTCATTCACTTGAGTTATTTAGAACAATTGCCGTATGGAAATGCGACATTTGAAATAGTGAACTCCATTTCATCAGCAGTTGCGACAATCGAAATCGATGATACCCGATTCGCACAAAAAATAACGTTAGAAAATAGTTATACCCGATCAAGTCTTACTGATGTATTGATTCAATTCCAAATGTATCGACGATCATTTGATGGATTGTTATTTGATGGTCAAGTGGTTTCTAATGAACACTATTCATTTGCGAATGGATTACTAACCATCAAAGGCAGTTATTTAGAATCACTTAACGAGGTCGAAGACGAATTTGAATTTATCTTTTTAAGTGAACCAGACATTGAAATTATCATTTCGATTGTCATTGAAGAAGTACTTCCAGTGATTGTATCAGTCGATGCATTTTATGTGGATTATCTCTTTGATGTTGTGGTGAATCTTGATCTCAAGGGACTAGTATTTCATGGTGTCCAAATGGGACTTGAAGAACTGGTAGAAAATGTGGATTACTTGTTTAATGTTTCAGAGCAAACCATCACTTTGTTTAAAGAAACCCTTCTTAAGAAAGTCAGATTTGGCCAAACGAGTGGATCATTTACTTTGCTTGCAGGAAACAATCAACAAGTCGGATTTGTCGTTCCTTATCCCAATCTCGCGAACAGAATTTGGAATGGAGGGTTTGAATCAGGAGACTTATATGGGTTTAACCCTTATATGATTTGGAAAAATGAAGTAGGAATGGCTTCGATGCAAAATGGACGAGTCGTAAACTCAACGTATTTTAACCAATATCCTTATCACGTAGATGGCGAGTATAACTTAGGAATTGTCTGGGCAAACGCTCCATGGGATCAATCCTCTGAACGAATGGGACATTTGGTATCCAGTCCGTTTCTATTAGGGGGATCTGGATGGATAAGCTTTAAACTAGGTGGCGGATATAACCCAAGTTTCTCATACATTTCTGTTCGAAAAACCAGTGATCACAGTGAAGTCGCTCGTTTTGGAAACACGAACTTCAACAATACAAGCATCGCTTCAAGTGAATTTGGTTCAACTATTATCAATGCAGAAGCATTTATGTTTCAGTATTACGTCAACTTAGGGCAAATCGTGGAACTGGGAACGTCTCTATATCTAACCATTACAGAGTCTTCGTCGTTTGATTTTGCCATTCTTAGTGTAGATTCGTTATTCACTTATTATGAACAAGCCCCATCAACACTACATGGCACGATTGCGACAAACATTCAACCTACCATTTTACATATCGAATCTGCTTCCAACGAGATTAAGAATGGATACTTTGATCATGGATTAACAGATTGGTCGCAACAAGGAAACGCATGGTTTGTGCAAGACGGAATTGCAAAAAGTAATGCATTTGGAGATTCATCTATGGGTGTACTTCGATCGAGTGCCTTTGTGGTAACAGACATGAAGTATATTCGACTCGATTGGGCAGGTGGATTGGCCTTTGATAAACAGATTTTTATTTCAATTAAAGAAGTTGGAACCAACATAGAAGTTTTACGTTTCGTTGTTCGTGCTAATTTATCAAGTAAGCAGTCAACGAATTTTGACAATCACATGCTTGATTTAAGTTCATTATCGAGTGAGTTGAAATATTACATGGAGTTTGGCGATAATCGAAGTGGTTCATGGGGAGTTAGTTTCGTTGATTCCATCCGATTTGTTTCACAAGCTGAATGGAACCAAGTAGTTTCAACAGACCGTGCTGTTTCAATCGGACCATTAACAACGGTCTTTCAATATCAAAATCCCTATCCAGAATAGTAAGAAGGAGATTACATGAAAAAGATAAGTCTAGCCATTGTCATATTGATTGTTTTGTTGGGGGGTGTTGCTTGTAATTCAACATCAACAAGTGTGTTGACCACCCAAACTGTAACGACGACTTCATTATCAAGTTCGTCACAATCAACTTCTTTATCAACGACTACATTATCGACAACGACACTTCCTAGTGTTACTACAACGACCTCATTACCGACAACCACAAACGCTACAACAGCCTCCACCAATTCCACCATGACGACCACTGCTACTATCACAACTTCTACTCCTTCCATAACGACCACCTCCACAACTTCCGTGACCATCAAAGAAGTGGTGAACGGTAGTTTTGAGACAGGAGATTTAACAGGATGGACTGTAGTATCAGGAAATGCATTTTCTACACAAGCATTGTCCAGTGATACAACTGTTGATGGAGGCGTTCCTTATGGAAAAAATGGTGTATTCTTATTAGGCAAGACACCAGATTCCTTCACAGGAAGATTACAATCATCTACCTTTCATATCGCTGGCAGTGGCCACATTACGTTTTTGCTTGGTGGGGGATTCAATCAAGCACTTACCTATTTATCCATTGTGGATGCATCAACAGGGCTTGAACTGGCTCGATATGGAAATCATTTATTCCAAGTGAGTAATTATCAAACAGACCCACTGCTTTATCGCGTTGCCAATCTCGTTCCTTATGTAGCTAATTTAAGTGCACATCTTGGAAAAGAAGTGTATGTCTTACTTGTGGATGATTCCACGAGGCATGATGGATATTTAACTTTTGATCATTTGGTAACGCATTATCCATCACTATCGATGATTCCTGCGGCGTATCATCTTGCAGTGGACATCAAACCAGTGTTTACTTCAAACAATGAAACACCGTTTCAATTGCCCAATGGATCATTTGAGTCCAAAACGTTAGATCATTGGAATGTGATTGGCGAAAGTAATAGTTTTCTAAATAGCCATATTAATGCATTCAATCGATTATCCAATCGACCCAACGAAGGATCCGTTGGTGTATTACGCTCCAGCGCATTTAAAGTTGGAGGAGTAGGATTGGTTTCATTCCGTTTAGGCGGAACGAAACATTCTGATGTAACATATGTAGTCATCAAACAAGTTGGGACAAACAACACCATCATAAAAACATACAGTGATCGTTGGATCGATTCTCATGAGGAAAACACTCATTTGTATTATGTTGATTTATCGCGCTATATGGGGGAAACCTTCTATTTCGAAATCGTCGATAATTCCAGAGGAGATTGGGGATTGGTAGTCATTGAACAAATCCAAACCTATTATGATGCCTTACCTTCCATCACGGATGAAATTGCTTGGGATTATTCCTCGCAACGACGACTAAAACCAACCTATTCAGTCATGCGTTCGATGGTCAATCCATTGATTGCAGGGATCAATAACGAAACAGAACGTTTGACATTCCAAAAAACATTCTACGCGACCATCGATGGTATTCAAAATAAAAAGGGGAATTTTCCAACCGTTTTACATTACAAAAACAATGGAATGACCTTTATCTACACCGGTGATATCCCTGCGATGTGGCTACGAGATTCCAGTGCTCAAGTATTGCCTTACTTACCATTCATGCAAGTAGATTCTGATGTAAAGTTAATGGTAAAAGGATTGCTTTATCAACAATTCGAGCAAATACGACGTGACCCATATGCCAATGCCTTTAATGTAGATGGATCGATTTGGGAGCATAAATTTGAGATTGATTCACTCGCATACCCCTTATGGTTGGCGTTGCATTATTACAACTATACACAAGATGATTCCATATTTGATCTTTTCTTTTTACAATCATTCAAACGGATTCTAGATACCTTTGAACAAGAACAAAACCATCAAGACAGTAATTACCGGATTACCAATACGTCGGATAGAGAAGTAGGCTCTCACTTCTTTAATCCAAATAGTAGATTGATATGGAGTGGGTATCGTCCTAGTGATGATGTGACCTATTATAAGTTCTTTATCCCAGGAAACATGTTCGCTGTAGCGGTTTTAGAAGATATCAGTGCACTATTAACTTCATTGCAAATTGGATCTACTTTGGTTGTTAGAGCTCAACATATGGCACAAGAAGTACGTCAAGCCATTGAAATTTATGGGGTATATCAACATCCTGTCTATGGACGAATCTATGCCTTTGAAGTGACCGGGGAAACCGCAGATGCTTCGAGCACACAAGGGAAACTGTTGATGGATGCGGCGAATATTCCATCTTTGTTAAGCGCTCCATGGCTGGGATATGTTTCTAAAACGGATCCTGTTTATCTCAATACAAGAGCTTTTATCTTAAGTTTTGATAATCCTTATTATTACGAAGGAACGTATGCCAAAGGGATTGGTGATCCACATGATATGGTGGGCAGTAATAATAATCCTCATCCCTCCGTCCCTGTACCGTGGCATATGGCGATTGCCATGCAAGCATTGACTTCCACAAACGAAATAGAAATTCGCCAAATGGTGGATTATATGATTCATACAACGGATGGAACGTATGTCATGCATGAAGCATTTAATGCAAATGACCCCAGTGATTATAGCCGAGATTGGTTTACTTGGCCTTGTGCATTGTTTGCACAAGTGTATTTGTACCAAATCCTTAATTTTGAAATATCGAGGTAGATAGGAGGAGATTTATTTGAAACGATTACTATTACTATGTAGTATACTGTTGATTTCTTTTGGTCTTTTTGGGCTGATATTTAGGAATCAAACAGTAGTTCATGCGGATCAATCCCAATCAAATGAACCAGTATCGGTGACCGTAATCTCCTACTTTGACCCTCAAAACATCATCAATACGACATTACAAACATTTCAATATGGAGATTTACTCTCATTTGATCACGTACTTGCTTCTCCACCTACTTCTGAAATAACCTATACATTTTTGTACTGGGTTCAAAATGGGAGAATCGTAGAAAAACCTGTAAATTCCATGTTTTACCTAACAAAGGAAAATGTCCTTCAAGCTGTTTTTAGCCCCGACAATTTTCATGTAGTAACGATGGTAGACCCCAATGGAGCGGTTCTTAAAATTGAGTATGTTTCACCAGGTCAAGATGCATCATTACTACCACATGTTCCAAATAAGTTAGGATATGTGTTCTCTGGATATTCACAGTCTCTTGAAAACATCCAATCAGATGCCATCGTTTACCTCACCTATGAGTTAGCGAACCTTACAAACTATTCAATTACAGTAATCAATGGGGAGTCCTCTGCTCAAGAAGTTCCTTATAACGGAGTTGTGAGTGTTAACGCTCCATCCACAAAGAATGGACAACTGTTTTCTCACTGGGCCATTGTAGGGAAAGTGGTCAGTTATCAAAATCCCTATACATTTACAGTACTTACTCATACAACAGTAGAAGCAGTGTACGCAGATGAGGTAGTACAAGAGGATGTTCATATTTTGATTAGTGATAATCTCGCATATCGATATGATCAATACCAAAAAACATATCGAGGAAGAATTGAAGTACCAAGTCAGTACACCATAATAGAATATGGTTTATTGACTCATCCCTTTTCAAAAGCCATCTTGACGCTTGACACTCCTGGAATTCATCGGTTGCCATCGCGTCGATTAACACCAAATACTCAGGAGTTTCTAATGAGTATTGCTAGTTCAAAGGCTCAAACAGTCCGAGGGTATTTGATTGTTAAAGATTCCAAAGGATTGCTTAAGACGGTATATAGTGAGTCCATTTATTATATTGAAAATGGTTCATTTGAAAATGGTGATTTGAGCGGATGGACGAGTTTTCAAACATGGAAAGACGAATCGGGTCTGAGCGCATTTCGAAGTGAACGAGTCGTTCATTCGGGAAATTACGGGTCAACAAATTCTAATCCTTATGACGCAGTAGGAAACTATCTTTTTGGATTATATGTTCATCCCTATGACAATGGCAACAAAGACTTAAATCAAGAACGGATGGGAAGTTTACGTTCAAGCAATTTTGTTATTGCTGGCAGTGGAGTGATTTCCTTTAAGTTAGGCGGGGGTAAGAATCCTGGAACTGCGTATGTTTCCGTGCGTGATGCATCTAACGATGTCGAGATAGAAAGATACGCAAATCGTCATTTCTTTAACAACTCGATCGCTAGTCAACAGTTTGGTGGTACGATTGTGAATTCGGAAGGATTCTTATTCCAATACTTTGCTAACCTGTCCGCCCATTTAGGAAAAGAAGTCTATCTAGTATTCGAAGACGCTGCATCCCATGAGTGGAATGTATTAGCCATTGATCATGTAATTACGTACTATCCAGTACTTCCAGTTGTTTCATTGGATCAAACAGCCGTAAATATTTTACCAGTCATTGCAAACAAAGGAGTTGCGACAAACTCGATTCCCAATGGAACATTATCATCCAATCTCAATCAGTGGGAAAATCCACAAGGAGTCTATCAAATATCCAATGGTGGAGCGATATCGAGTGTGGGTGGAAATGGAGCGCTTGGAGTATTGCGTAGTCCTGCATTTCATGTAAATGGAGTGAATAAATATCTTCAATTTGATTTTGCAGGAGCTATTTCGAAAGACAAACAAGTATTTGTTTTAGTCAAAGAAGTTGGAACAAACCAAGAAGTATTACGCTTGGTTCGTCGAAATGATCAAGCAAATCGAACAGATTCTGGCGACTTTAGGACACATTGGTATGATTTATCTGTTCTTTCTACAGAAAAAGAGTATTATCTCGAAGTAGTGGATAATCGCAATGGAGATTGGGGAGTTGCTTTAATTCGTAATGTTAGTTTAACATCCACACCGCTTCAAGAGTATCAGTTAGCAGTCAATGCATTTTATGGAATAGCTCAAGTTTCTACTTCTACAGGAGATCACCGGCAGTTACAACTTAGACCCCAAGAGTCAAACCATGATCAATCCTTTTGGGTAGTGAGTAATCTAGGAGAAGAAGCTAGTGATTCTGTATGGATCAATTATCATAGTTTGGATGCAGCTACACGAATTGAATACACACGCGCAAGTGATGTATTCTTCCATCAAAGTTCCTTTATCGTGCCAAACAGTAAAGAGTTCTTTAGTTCGATTTCTTCAAGTGGAGGCATCACCTATGGGTTTACGAACCGAAAAATATACAGCGCACAGATTACTAATTTAGATCCGAATCAACAATATATATACCGGATTCATAATGGAGCATTTGCCTCCCAAGTATATTCGTTTCAAACAGCACCTGTTCAAGAGACGTTCCAGTTTGTATATTTTACCGATACTCAATCCTTACAACAAACTCATGTTTCCATCATTGATGGATTGTTATCAAGAGTTAAAAGTGATTTTCCTGAAGTAGCGTTTGGAATGATTTCGGGAGATCTTGTAGAAAGAGGTAGTGCAAGCATGCACTGGGACTATTTCTTTGAGGCCAGAGCAAACCGGTTTTCGTTGATGAGTGTTCCCGGGAATCATGACTACTTTACGCACATTGAACAACTACAATCGGCACAATATTATAATCTATTGTTTGCTAATCCACAAAATGGACGAAGTGAGTTTTTGAATTCATCTTACTTTATCAAATATTCGAATACTTTGTTTATTTTCCTTGATGTCGTCAAAGGGGAATATACTTCTGAACAGATTGCTTGGCTTCAACAAGTTGTAAATCAACATCGACAAGATTTTGTGATTGTTTCCATGCATTACAGTGCGTATGGTACGACACATACCTCTACAGCAACTACGATTAAAACGACTTGGGCACCCATCTTTGAAAATCTTGATATCGATTTAGTATTTTCAGGACATGACCATGTTTATGCTCGTACCCCTCAAATGAAAAATGGAGTGGAGTCTATAGATGTTAATGAGGGCACCATCTATTTGATTGGGGGAAGTGGATCCCATAAACTGTATAGCGTTCCACAAAACAACACCACGTTTGAGTTCTATTTAGTTCCAACTGTTTCAACTGCTTCTGTTGTAACGATTTCGAGTGAAGCAATCCTCGTTCAAACCATCAATAAGAGTGGAGTCATCCTTGATTCGTTCTCGATACCAAAGAAAAATATTACCCCTTAAGGGAAAAGGAGTATTCATGAAAAAGAAGATCTATATTGTACTACTAGCCTTGTTTTTACTATTACCTCTCTTTTTTGATGATGTAGTGATCGTTGTCAAGGCCGATGAAATCGTCCGAGACTACGGCGTGGATTTAGCGTTTGGTAGAAGAGTCGTTTCCACACCAAACACCGACTCTAATTACAACATTCGTGCACTCGATGATAATCCATCGACTCGATATGCAGCGAGTCCCGTGGATAACGCCTATTTTTATGTGGATTTGGGATCGGTAGAAAAGATTGGTAAGATTGTCATTGATTGGGAAGCAGCGTATGCACAGGAATATTACATTCAATTGTCTAACGATGCAGTAACCTGGACCACAGTGGCATCAATTACTAATACGAGGCGTACCATGGATACCATTGAGTTTCCTACATGGTTAGAAGCGAAGTTTGTTCGTTTTCAAGGGGTGAAACGCGCGACTCAATGGGGGTATTCATTCTACTCTTTTGAAGTCTATGGACCCAGAAGCAAAGCATTGGGAGCGAATGTAGTGGAAGTATCGAGTTATGAAAATGAAACATTACTTCCTAAAACTGCCATTGTAGATAACCTTGCATCCTCTCGATGGGCATCCAATGTGAATGCTGGAGATTTTCAGTACTTGATTATTGACTTAGGCAGTGAAATGACGTTTGATAAAGTGAAAATTCGTTGGGAAGTATCGTTTGCAAGACGATTTGTCATCTATGGACATGCCAATACTTCCGCCGTTCCATTGCGAGGAGATTCCAACTGGGAAATGCTTGTTCAATCCGATGTAGGATTAGGAGAAGTAGATGATTTTTCCTTATCGCAAGTCGCTTCTACACGGTTTATTAAAATTGAACTGATTCAACGAGAAACCAGTGAAGTAACGAAAAAAACAGGTCGATTGCCTTGGCAATCCACCTTCTCGATTCACTCATTTGAGATTTTTGATTGGCAATCCATTCAAGCAGTTCCTTTAGGAAATATCATGGAGTTTTCAAAAAACAGCCCAGCATGGGCAGCGATGACGAATATGACATTAGAACAAAGTGGTCTTATTCTCGCTCCCATTGGATATCCCATTCAGGCCGATGGCGTAGTGACCAATTTAGCGAGCATTGCAAATGGAGATATTCCAGGGTTTGAGTCGTATGCGGTTTATAATCCTGCGGTAATTTATGATGATGAACGGGAGATATTTCATATGATCTATCGTTCTGAGTTACCAGATAATTTTAGCTCATATTTTGGCTCAAAATATGAGCTAGGGCACATGTCTACCCTTTCTTATGCGTATTCGTATGATGGAGTAAATTATACCCGTGGTGCGAACAATCCCATTGCATGGCCAACAACCAATGATGAACGAGGTGGCGGCGTTGAAGACCCACGGATGTTTAAAATTGTGAACGACCCCAATCGTGGGGGAAAAACCACTTATTACATTACCTACACGATGTATGACAATCATGTAACGAGAGAAGGAATCATTTATACCCACGACTTTGTGACGTTTATCAAAGTAGGACGTTTGGCTCCCAATTTTACCGCATTTGGTGGAGCGATTAAATCAGGAGCGTTTGTGACAGATCCAGAAGGAAATGCGGTTTTAATCAACGATCCACGACCAGGAAAAGTCGGTATGGTCTATATGATGTATATGAAAGACGGATCGTATACTCGTATTGGCTTTACCAAAGATGTTCTTTATATTCACGAAAATGATATTGTGGATATTGACACCGGTGGTTTTGGAAGCAATTCCATTGAGGCCCTCACCAAAAATAATGAATCCTGTATGGCACTTACGAATTTGTTTGGGCCAGACGATGAAGACATTTATTTGATGTATGGGGGAGGAACATTAAGTAATAGCAACATTCAGTTTTCACTTCCCAATGTGAATGGATGGTTCTATGCGTTGGGTGTGTTAAAAACGACGAAATCAAATCCTTTCGAACTTACCAACATTACCATGGATTTAGATGAACCATCGATTTATCCCACAGATACCAATAAAATAGACTACGGCCTCTTTGATAAGTGTATGTTCGCTGACACGATGATTCGTGTGAAAAACGAGTGGTATCTTTATTATGGTGCCGGAGATATGTATGTGGGACTCGCAAGATCTAGAGGAGATTTCGGCGCAGGTGCGGCGGAGTTTTCAATGACAAGCAATGGTTTGAAAGCAAATACCTATGCATTGCATCGAAGTTATCAAGAAGATAAACAAGCTAGAAATATCGAGTTTGTGCTTCAACTATTTGACTTTAATCACCAACTGATTTCTGAAGTGATATCGGCTTATTCGATTCAGCATTTTAGCCAATCCATTTTAGGTAGCTATTCGATTGGAGAGTTCGTCGAAGTATCGATGGATCTATCGAGCATTTTAACGCTTCCAAGTAATTATTATGTCAGTGCCTTTATTCGAGACGCTCAAAGTTTTGAGAAACTCAATAATATATCAACCTATACGGTTGTACAACCCGTGATTACACGGGTTAACAAGTAAGGAGGGACCCATGAATAAGCGATTGTTAGCAATAGGTGTTATGTTCGGTTTCCTCTTTGTTTTCGCTTCGTGTCAATCGACTACGATTTCTTCTGTTTCGTTGACTACGACTTCGGATAGTGTTACTTCTTCCTCAAGTGTTTCAACATCGGGCACTACTTCTTTATTGCCCTCGTTGACTACAACCACTACTACAAGTATTCCAACAACCACTTCAACAACGTCACAATCCACTACTTCCATGAGCACCTTACTAGTACCAACTAACGTGGCTGTAACAAGCCGGGTCATTACTTGGGATGCTGTCAATCAAGCAGTATCGTATGTTGTTAAGATCAATGGTCAAACGTTTCCAGCAAGCAGTAATCAGTTGATCATCCCGGTTCAACTATTTGGACTTATAGAAATCCAAGTAAAATCTGTGAGTCTTTCCCAAGAGTCGGAGTATTCGTCTATTTTATCGGTGACTGTACCCATCCAGTTATCAATTCCGCAAAACATTCGCCAAGAGGGTAATATTCTTAGATGGGATAATGTGGAGCACGCACTGGCTTATGTAGTATCCATCGGTGGTGTGGAATATGTAGTGAATGGTTTGGAAATGACCGTTCCAACGGTTTCTAGTGTATCAGTAAGAGTAAAAGCAGTTGGGAATTTAGATGGATCGATAATGTCAAGTCCATTCAGTGAAGTGCTTATGTTAAAAGCTTCTTTGCCAACGGTATCAGGAGTTACTCAAGTAGGTGGCATTTTGCAATGGAACAGCGTGGAACACGCATCCACGTATCGTGTCCGCATCAACAACGGAGATGCTGTAAGTGTATCCGCCACTCAACTTGATTTGCGATACCTTGTGATTGGACAAGTCAATGTTCAAATTCAAGCAGTGAGTTCTAATGTCAATTTCCTAGACTCTGCATATGTAACTGTGAATATAGCATTTGGGGCATTAACACTGCCAACACCAAGCAATTTACGAGTTCTATCAGGAATACTACTGTTTGATGCAGTACAACATGCAACGGGATATGACATTTATGTGTCAGGCGTTTTCTTGGAACGAATTACAACAAACGAGTTTGTAATCCCTCAGTCGATTATCGATCAAGCAGGAGCGTATCTTCAAGTAAAAGCAGTATCGCTTATGCATCTTGAGAGTAACTTCTCCTTACAAGTGATTGTTTCGATGATTGCTATTCAAACAGAAGCACAACTTCGAGCAATGGTTTCAACGGGGCATTATGTATTAGAAAATGATATCGTATTAACAATGCCTTGGATTCCTTTGGATTTTAGTGGAACCATCCAAGGAAATGGATTCATAATTTCTAATGTAGTCATTGAACAAGATGGACATAACCTCGGATTTTTCAAACATTTGCAAAACGCATCCGTTCAACAACTTGGTATTCAAGGACACATAACCGTATCCACCAGCATTTTGCAAAACAACATTGGTGGATTAGCGGGAATCGCTACAAATAGTCATATTTTCAATGTAGACATCGAAATGGATATCGTTGTTGTTTCGTTAAATGGAGTAGCGAAAGTGGGGGGATTGTTTGGTAAAATGTCACATACCTTCATCCTTAGATCTTCGTTTGAAGGAGACATTCAAACGACACATGCCATTACAGGTGGTTTGATTGGACAAGTAGATACGCCAAGTAGTATTTATACCATCCGTCAATCCAAGACTTCTGGAAGTGTTGAAGTGAGTGGTGGAGAACAAAGTATGAGTGGTGGATTTATTGGCAGGTTAACCGATAACTCTGTGATCATTCAAGAATCAGTTGCGAACATGAATGTAATCGGACCCAGTTATGTCGGCGGATTTGTTGGCTATATGGGCAGTGGTAGAATTGAAGATTCTTACACTGTTGGAACAATTCATGCGACCAATCCCACATTGGTTCATGTGGGTGGGTTTGTTGGACGTATGGAAGGATATAACAATCAAGTCATCCGTTCTATCGCACAAGGAGCAGTCAGTACGTTATTTACCGGAAGTATGATATTTAAAGGAGCATTTGTTGGTAATACCCCTGGTGGAACGTATGCATTACTTTACCAAAATTGTCATTACAACAATCAACTTTCATTGCTGGATCGCATCGGAAATACAAGCAATGGAAGAGGAGATGGGATTACAGGACTCACGACTTCGGTGCTTACTACGCTACCAAGTACGTATTCCTTATCTATATGGAACTTTACTCAAGCGGGGCCATCACTCGTTTGGGAACATGAGTAGGGGGTGGAAATGATCGATATGAAAATGACTAATGTGCACAATGTGCCTGATACCATGATATCTAGGCAATTTACTGTTGATTCTAGTTTTATATTCATTTCTAAACAAGGAGGGTTGCTATGAAGAAAGCAAACAACAACGAACCACAAGTATTAGAAGCATATGTCTCACCAGTAATCGAAGTGGTCGAATTTTCCTTCAGTGAAAGTATTGCAGTAAGTGGAGAATCGATCAGCGGATTGGTTTGCGGAGAGGAAATTCCATCATGATGAAAAAAGCATATTCGTTTCTCTTAGTTTTCTTATTTGCTTTTTCACTGAGTGCGATGATTCAATCCAAAGTACCAGCTGTTTTGGCATCGACGCAACAAGGGCAAACGGCAGTTAGTTTAAGTGTGACCTCGTATTTTGATTCGAATAATATTGTATCAGCAACAGAATTACCAAGTGCAACTTATGGGAGTAAATTTTCATTTGCGAGCAATTTGGCCACAGATGTGAATTATACCTTTGCATTTTGGGTTGTAAATGGGGTTATTCAGTCGTCTTTACCTGTAGACCATGAGTTTACCTTAACGCACAAAAATGAGTTCCAAGCGGTTTTTTACCCGACAACTCAATTGTACGTTGCATTCATGGATACCAATGGGAAAATCTTGAAAGTACAATATTTAAATGCAGGAGGCAATGCTGTAGCTCCAAGTTACCCAACCAAACCAGGGTTCAATGCGACTGGTTGGACAAACGCTTTTACGAATGTTCAATCAAATCTGGTCACAACCGTAACCTATGAGCAAACAAATGTCTCGACATACAACTTGTCTGTTGTCAATGGGACAGGTTCGGGACAGTATGAATACAACGGAGTCGCAACGGTGAGCGCATCGGATGCTCCAAGCGGACTTGTGTTCCACCACTGGGAAGTCGATGATCAAACCGTAAGTTATCAATCTACATTTTCATTTACGGTTTTAAAGGCTACCACCATTACTGCTTATTACGCAGAGTCAGCAGCCGCTGACTTACCACGGATTACCCTGTCAAATAATACAGGAGTAAGAACAGCAGACAGTAAAAAGTCTTATGTGGGACAGTATTATTTACCAAGTGGATATACACTTGTTGAAACAGGTGTCATTGCTCATGCAACTAATACCGCTTTGATAGACATTGGGACAGCTGGAATCAGCCGTTATCCTGCAACGAAAACGACTCCCAATACGAAAGAATTTTTAATGAGTATTAATAATGCTTCAGCAGGAACCGTAAGAGGATATTTGATTGCTAAGAATCCAAGTAATGTACTTGTTACGGTGTATAGTGAAGGCGCATATAACATCTTGAATGGAGGATTCGAAACAGGAACCTTATGGGGATGGAATGCAAAACGAATTTGGAAGACAGAAACGGGAACAGATTCGTTTGTAGGTCAAGATTCACGTGCTGTGAACAATACCTATTTTGGTAGTAATCCATATAATCGAGATGGATCCTATAATTTAGGGATTGTTTGGAGTGGGGCAACTTGGGAGCAATCCGCTGAACGGATGGGACATTTGCGTTCATCTGATTTCATTTTAGGAGGATCTGGATGGATTAGTTTTAAATTGGGTGGTGGAAGAACTCAAACAGCTGCTTATGTGTCTGTTAGACAAACATCTAATAATGAAGAAGTTGCTCGTTTTGGTAATAAGAACTACAACAATACTGCCTTAGCTACCACGCAATATGGATCTAGTATTTCTAATGCAGAAGCCTTTATGTTTCAATATTATTTTGATTTATCATCAGTGGTTGATTTAGGAACTAGTCTATATTTTGTCATTACAGAAGAGGCATCCTTTGACTGGGCAATATTGTCAGCGGATTCATTTACATCTTATCTGCCACTAAGTCCAACCACTAATGTGGATACCTTAGCAACCAACATCAAACCAGTCATTCAGGGACTTGATACTGTAGATAACACCATCAAAAATGGCTATTTTGATACTAACACTGATGGTTGGTCATTAACCGGTGGCTGGGCCAGACATGATCACCATTTAAGAAGTAACAAAATTGGTGGAGATGGAGCTTTGGGTTCCGTAAGATCAAGTGCATTTATCCTTTCTACCAATCAATACATACGCTTTGATTGGGGTGGCGGATTAAGGTATGATAAGCAAATATATGTATCTGTTAAAGAGGTTGGCACTAATGTTGAGGTTTTACGTTTTGTTAGACGCGATAACCAAAGTGGCAAAGAATCAGAGAACTTTGACAACCATATGCTTGATTTATCCTCTTTATCACAATCAAAGTCGTACTATTTAGAGTTTGTCGATAATCGCTCTGGCAGTTGGGGAATCAGTTATATTGAAGCCATTAGAACAGTCCCATTATCCGAATGGAATAGTGTAACTTCAGGTGATAGAGCCGTTCAAGTAATTGTAGGCGTCCCAAACTTCGTTTATGTAAAACCAGCTTCTTTATCTTAGTCAATAGAATTCGTTGATTCAAAATCGAGAGTACGTTGGAGGGAAACATGCAACTTACAATAGGCAAAATCAAGTCATTGATTAAAGGAGTGCTATTGGTACTGTTCTTTGGCATTCATCTCATTTTAGCCTTTTTTCAGTTTTCCTTTCAACCAGTTTTTAGCATTGAATATGTCTTTGTATTTTTTACTTTTTCTTCGATTTTATTAATTCTTTAGCTTTGTCACTTAGAAACACCATTATTAATCATCGAGATGTTGTAGGTCGGAATCTTTCTATGTAGGAAGATCCGACCTACTCTTATACACTCGCCTTGTCACAGGGATTATCCATTTATTTACTACGAATCAGTTAAGTAATTTGTGAAGTTGATAACTTCTCTTCTTGTATTGAGAGAAGAAGGAAGCAAAAAGTGCAGTAATAAGATATAATAATAGTGGTGATACATATGGATTATCGCACTTGGCGTCATCAATTGATTCAAGAAGCTGCCAAACAACGAATTCCCATTTTAGGGGAATTCGAGTTAACAGCAAGATGCAATTTAGCTTGTGAGATGTGTTATGTCAAAGACACCGCAAGCAATAAAGAAAAAACTTCTCAAGAGTGGAAAGAACTCTTTTTTGAATGTGCGAAACAAGGGATGATGTTTGCCTTACTTACGGGTGGAGAAATCCTAATGCGTAAAGACTTTATTGAGTTGTATGAGTATCTTTTTGATTTGGGTGTTCGGATTACATTATTTACAAACGGAACGTTAATGACTCAAGAAGTCATTGATGCCTTTGTCAAAAGAAAGCCAGACTTTATTGCCATTACCCTTTATGGAAGTAACAATCAAACGTATCAACAAATCACAAAAAATCACAAAGGCTTTGATATGGTTCATCAATCGATCCAGTTATTAAAGAATAATAACATTCCTGTCATGCTTCGTACCATTCCTATCCGACCCATCGTCGATGAAATGGATGAATTGATTTCTTATGCAAAACATCAAGAACTACCCTTAGGATATGCGTTATATGTCGGTCCCACTAGAGATTTATGTCATAAGGAACTGGGATTGCGTTTAAAACCGCTCGAACTCATCGAGTTTGAACGCAAAATGCGGGTGAACTATGGCCTCGAACCAGAACCAGACTTTTTAGAGAGTTCAAGTAATACCACATGTGCAGCGCTAAAAAGTGGCTTTTACATCGACTATCGATTTCATATGATGCCTTGTGCGATGCTCAACCATCCCAAGAAGATTGTATCGCCACAAACATTCATTCAAACATTTCATGAATTAGGAGACATCTTTACTAGTCTTAATCATTGTAATGATTGTTCTACCTGTGATTCGAAGTCTTCTTGTATTCAATGTTATGCAAGACGCTTCTTAGAAGGGGATGCCCATACGTGTCATCCCTATCTAAAAGCCATTGCGAAGCTTCGAAAAGGAGACCACCATGAGACGAATTAAAGTTCATGATTTTACAATTGATTTGGATTTATTAGCTGGTGGCTATTTAGAAGAAAGTATTCCAAACTATGAAATAAAACAAGAAGGTCTTGCGGACCACTGTATTCAAACAAAAATGGTTTCTTCCATTGATATTCCAACCACTGCTCCTTTGATTCATGAGGAAAACAAATGGTTGTATCCTTCCACTCACGGAGAAACGATTCTTTCCCTCGATCCAAAATCAAAGGAAGTGTATGCACGAGTTGATTATGATTTTTCGTACCAGAAAGTTGAAATTCAATTTTTAGAAGATTATCCGATTAATTACTTGGAAATGGAATACATATGGACAGGGATTATATTTCTAGAGATTGCATTAAGTCATGGATATACAGCATTGCACGGTTCAGCGATTTGTTATAAGGGCAAAGCAATCATATTTTCCGCTCCATCAGGAACTGGGAAGAGTACTCAAACGCACTTATGGACCTCTTTATGTAAAGAGATTACCATCATCAATGATGATAAACCCTTGCTTCGAGTAGAAGAAGGAATTCCTTTGGTATATGGAACTCCTTGGTCGGGAAAAGATGTTGTAAACCACAATATTTCATGTCCAGTATTGGCAATTGTATTCTTGCGTCAAGAGACAACAAATCAGATATATCCATTATCAAATGATCAAATTGTCGTAGAGTTGATACGAAATACCTACCGCCCCAGGCAAGTTCATTTAATGGAATCATTACATTGAACAAATCCGGTAAAGTGATTTGGGAAGTCATGCAAAAAGAGACTTCAGTGGAAGAAATTGTTCAAGCATTAAAAGAAGTCTTTGAAGTATCTGACGAAGTGGCTAATAAAGATGTAAACACATTTTTAGAAACTCTAAAAAAACATAGTTTGGTGGAATAGTCATTGAAAAAAGTAGTGCAAAATTGGGAGTTATTACCGATTATAAAAGAAAAACTTGATAGTGGAAGTGAAATCTCCATTCAAGTGGTTGGCATTTCCATGCGCCCCTTTTTTATCGATCGAGTAACCGAAGTAACCCTCAAGCAAACACCGACTCTTCGTAAAGGAGATATTTGTTTGTTTCTTTTGCCAAATCAAAAAATGGTGTTACATCGTTTGATTCAAATCAAAGAAGATCATCTTGTGATGAGAGGTGATGCTTTGGTTTCAAAAGAATTTATTACACCATCTCAGGTGTTAGGAAAAGTGATCATGTATTCGCATCATGGTAAAACCATTCATACGAATTCACGTTCATTTCGGTTTTGGTCAACGATGTGGAATCTCCTGTTTCCCTTCAAAAGAGTGTTGTTAGGGATATATAGAAGGGTGGCGAAACGATGAAAGAAACTAATCAAGTGTTAATTGACGCTATTAAAGTCTTTTTGTTTCAAGAACAAATTGTACTTTCTTCCATTCAAGAGGAAGTCGTGTTAGCTGCTAGAGAAAATGGATTATCAGCAATGTTATATCACGCTGCGATACTTTCTAAGATTTCTATTCCTGAAGCGTTAAAACGAGATTACTATCATTTCATTCAACGCGATACTCTTCAACAATTGGCCATCCAAGAAATCAAAGAAGCGTTGAATAAAGAAGCGATTTCTCATGTCTTTTTAAAGGGCTCTCATTTAAAAACATTGTATCATCCTTCCTACGTTCGTGGGATGGGAGACATTGACATCTTGGTTGATCCTTTACAGATGAAACGAGTTCACCAAGTGTTTGAAACACTAAAATATAGGAATACTCATAACAGTCCCAATCATGATATGTTTGAAAAAGGAAAAGACGTGATTGTGGAAGTTCATCCCAAACTAAATTCGGAGTTCGATGAACGCTTCGAAGGACTCTTTGGTCACGAATGGGAAGAAACAGTTTTAGAAAGTGGATCAACGTATCGGTTTTCTGCGGAGTTTGAATGTAGTTATTTAATCTATCATTTAGCCAAACACTTTTCCAATTCTGGAATTGGAATGAGAAGTGTTTTAGATATTGGGATATATTACAATGCTTATCTAAAAACGTTTGATAATGAGTTGTTTTTCACATGGTTAGAAAAGGGAAATTTAACCATATTTGCAAGTCACCTTTTTGCCTTGTTAGTAGAAGTCTTTGGTTTTTCACGATTTGCTTGTCAAGATTTATTCCCACCTTGTCAAAGAACAGATTTGGATTCCATGTTAGAATGGATTTCGTTTTCGGGAGTTCATGGAAAAGCAAAAGAGTTTAACACAAGCGTTGCTGGAATGGCGTCTGCATCAGCGAAGACTTCATCGACCAAAAAAGGCAAACGTCTCTTTATACTAAAACTGCTATTTCCTCCAAGGAAACAATTGGTATCGACCTATCCATTTTTAAAGAACTGGGGAATTTTGTTACCACTGGCATGGGGGCTACGAGCATTTACATTGACGTTTCGAAAAACGAAACGTTCAATCCACCGGTTGAAATCACTACAAGTAAACAACGAAGAAGTTTCGGAAGCCGCGAATCTATTTCAAAGAATTGGTCTATGAGCAAAAACACAGTTCTAGACGAGGAGTTCATATGAAGCGAATCTTTTTATCAATGGGGTTATTGGTGTTCTTGATGGGTTGTCAAACAACAACTCTTTTCACACCGTCCACCCAAACAACAATATCTTCAACACTTCCAACAACAAGTTTCTCTCAAAGCACGCTCACGACCTTACCACCTTTGACGACTACTTCGATATCCTCTACCACAAATATCACATCGACTTTACCACCTACAACGACTTTACCGCCTACAACGACTTCACCGCCTACAACGACTTCACCGTCCACAACCACCTCACCATCTGAAATTGTTTCTGTAGTATTAGAAGGTAGTCAATTGTCGTGGCGAGAAATTCCTCAGGCAACGCACTATCTTGTACAAATTGAAATACAAGGGTACGAACTTGAAGCATCGCTTCGTGAACAAGTGATTTTTCAAGCGTCGATGTCATTAAGTTTGATTCCTTTTGGGGAGTTGACTATTTCCATACAGGCCTTTTTGGGGGAGGAAGCGATCACTCCGGTATTCACAATAGATATGATACATCGTCCACAGTTAATCGCTCCGACAACTCTTTCCATTGAACAAGGAATTCTTTCTTGGAGTGAAGTAGCGAATGCATCGTCTTATGAAGTCTATATCACTGGAGAAGATGTGATTGTAGTACAAGTTCCCTTTTTGGATTTAACAACACTTTCCAATTTGTTACCGAATCAAATTTACTATATATATGTGATTGCAAAATACGAGCAGTGGACTTCGAGTCCCTCGATGACGGTTCAGTATGATGATTCCTATGAGTATGTCAAAGTGATTTCTCTTTCTTATTCGTTATCTGATGATTTTGATCTCATTTATGATTTTGAGGAGGAACAACTCACTTTACATCAAGTTCTTGGAGATATTGATTTTGACTTTACCGGTATCGATGGCACATTGATTGATGGGGTGTTGACCATGAGTGCTGCGTTTTTAGATACTGTTGCTTATGGAACTCATTCGATGTTGTTTTATACGAGCATTGGAATCATTGAACTACAACTACAAATCGTGGATACTAGAAAGCCATTCATGATATCTTTATCTCAAATCTATGTGGTCTTGGGAGAAGATGTTAATTTGGAGTTTGAATTGTATGATGGAGAAATTGTGGATCTATCTGGCAACGACATTACGAAAGAAGACTATCAAATCAATGGATCCATGTTAACGATCAACGGAGAATACATTCAGCGTATCTTTACAAGAGACCCAAGCAGAACGGTATTGATTCTAGGGTATACGTTATCTGCAAATCAACACATTACCATTGGATACTTATTCATTCGAATTCAACAAAGTAGTTAAACAAGACAAAATATTCATTCCACTATATAAAAATACCCTCTCATTTTGGTCAAAGCAGACCACATATAAGAGGGTATCTTTTTTAAACATTAACTTACTTCGTTAATGAAGCGTTTGATGTCTTCCATTGAAGGAACTCTACCAACCGTTTTTAAGACTCCATTGACGACCAAAGCAGGAGTACTAAGGATGTTATACTTCATGATTTCTTCAAGTCTTTCCACTTTGATGATGGAGATATCATTTCTGTTTAAGTCCGCAACGGCGCGCTTTACTTGAGATTCAGCGACTTTGCATTTTTGACATCCGGGACCCAATATCTTTATTTCAATCACTTACATCACCTCGATGGGTGTGGAGGATGGTGGAAAGTATTTCTTGGTTTTATTCGCAATTTTAACAAGGATAAGCATGACCGGAACTTCAGTCAACACCCCAACAATCGTCGCTAAAGCCACGGCAGGATTTAGTGGGAATAAGGCAATGGCGACCGCAACTGCGAGTTCAAAGAAATTTGATGCGCCAATCATCCCTGCAGGTGCAGCGATGTCATGCGATAATTTGAGAGCTTTGGCTCCACCATATGCGATAAAGAAAATCAAGAATGTTTGGATGATCAAAGGAATGGCAATTAATACAATGTGTTGGGGATTGCTGAGAATCAAATCACTTTGAAGTGAAAAGATTAATATTAAGGTGAGTAACAAGCCACTAATGGTTACGGTACTAAATTTGGGGATAAAGACTTGATTATAATAGTCTTTTCCTTTTTTCTTGATTAAGAAATATCTGGTTAATGATGCCGCTACCAACGGGATCACCACAAACAAGAAAACAGATAAGAATAATGTAGCCCATGGAACGCTAATTCCACTGACCCCTAAAAGCAAACCAACGATGGGAGCGAATAATACCAAGATGATTAAATCATTGGTAGCGACTTGTACTAAGGTATAGGCAGGATTTCCTTTGGTTAATCCACTCCAAACAAATACCATTGCAGTACATGGCGCAGCGCCTAACAAGACAGCGCCGGCTAAGTAGTCATTGGCAAGATCGAGTGGAATAATCGATTTAAATACCACCATAAAGAAGAAGTACGCAATTCCAAACATCGTGAATGGTTTAATGACCCAGTTGGTTATCCAGGTGATAAACAATCCTTTGGGATTCTTTCCCACATTTTTAACGGCCGCAAAATCAATCTTTAACATCATGGGATAAATCATCACCCAAATTAAGAATCCAATGGGAATGTTTACCGAAGCAATCTCAAACCGACTCAAAAATTGTGGAACTCCAGGGATGAAGTAGCCAATCCCGACACCGATCGCCATGCATACTAAGACAAAGATCGTTAAGTACTTTTCAAAGAATCCAATTTTCATACCAAGTACCTACTTTGCGTTTTGAATGAATGTCTTAACTTCATCGCTATTAGGGACTCTTCCATATGAAACAATTTTACCATCAATCATCAAACCTGGAGTACGCATAATTCCTGTTTTGACAATTTCAATGTAATCTGTGACGTATAGAACAGAGGCATCAACAGCTAATTCTTTGACCGCTACTTGAACATACTCCAGTAGTTTTTTGCAATTCGCACAACCTGATCCTAATACTTTAATTTCCATGTTATGTTCTCCTTTTTTACGAGCAAATGCTCGAAATGTGTGTGTTGAAGCAATGTTCTTACATGAATAAGCTTCCAAAGGCGTTAAACAAGTACCCTACGATAATAATGCCAATAGTTACAATCCCAACAAACATGACTAGTAGTTTTGTTTTCACTACTTTTTTGATCATAATAATCGAAGGAAGTGATAATGCGGTCACAGCCATCATAAAAGCAAGTACTGTACCAATGCCAACTCCTTTTAATACCAAAGCCTCCGCAATGGGAAGTGTTCCGAAGATGTCTGCATACATCGGAATTCCTACCAATGTGGCGATAATCACGGAGAATGGATTGTTTGCTCCGAGGATGGATTCAATCCACACTTGAGGAATAAATCCATGAATGAATGCTCCAATTCCTACGCCAAGTAGGACATAAATCCAGACCTTTTTGATGATTTCTTTGACTTGTTCAACGGAGTAATTCACACGTTCTTTTCGAGTCATTGTAAACTCTTCAACAGCATTTACATCGATGACCTGTTCATCTGATCTTGCTAATACAAACTCTTCCACATAACGCTCCATTTTGAACAGTGAAATCAAGGATCCACCAATCACGGCAATAATCAAACCAACCACCACATAAGCCAAAGCAATTTGCCAGTTGAAAATGCTTGCGAGTAATATCACAGAAGCCAAATCCACCAGCGGAGAAGAAATTAAGAATGAAAATGTGACTCCAATGGGCAGACCCGCTTTGGTAAAGCCAATGAAAATAGGAATGGAAGAACAAGAACAAAAGGGAGTTACCGTTCCTAAGAGTGCGCCAATGATATTGGCCCACACGCCTTTTACTTTACTAAGGATCTTTCTTGTTCGTTCTGGGGAGAAAAACGATTGTACATAAGAAGCCAAAAAGATGAGTACCGATAACAAGATAAAAATCTTAATGACATCGTAGAAGAAGAAAGTGATTCCTTTATAAAGTAAAGAGTCGACATCTAATTGGATCACATCCCGAAAGAACCAATTTACAGCATTTTCTAACCATGTCATTTTTAAGAGTTGGTCATTTAACCAAACAAAGATATCTTTAATCATTTCTACACACCGTGGTGACTTTCTTTAATTGTGTCAAATACTCAATCAGTTCGTCGATTTTGTCCATATTGACATGATGCTTTTTCCATACGCCTTCTTTCAAAGAAGTGATTAACCCAGAATCGGTTAATAATCGTAAATGATAAGACATCGTGGGTTGGCTAATGGGTAGTTTATCAATCAAGGTACAACCACATGTTTCTCCCTTGATTAATAGTTCTAGAATCAATACCCTGTTTTCATCGGACAATGCTTTTGCTAAAGATGCAATTTCTTTTGACATAGACCCTCCATATATAGATAATCTTCTATATAGATAACTGTCTATATTATAGGATGATTTGTACTACTTGTCAAATGATACTTTGAAAAGATTGTTCTAATAAAGAAGTGTTTGTGGAGCCTCTTCATATCTAGTAGATGTTTTTGGGTTATGCGTTAAAATATAAGAACTGAATAATATAATTTTTTCGTGTAGGGTTATTAAAGACAGAAGATTAGTGATATGCCTACCAATTCATCTTAATAAATGCTATCATAACAGCAAATGAGCTTGTATCGAATAGGTTGTAAGTATGGATGAATCAAAAGGGCTACAATTAGCAAAAATAACGAATTTTTAATGAACCAATGAATGAAGTAAGTCTACATCCATACATTTGATTATGGATGTAAAAAAAGGGGGTACGATTTTGATGATGCACTATCAAAACGCAACACAGATCGCAGAATATAAGCTGTTGATTGCTTCCATGATTTATGAGTATGATTTGTCAAGATTTCCAAGATTATCTACCATGGCACAAAAATATCTTCAAGATACCCAGCATACACTTCAATATTTATCGATTTCATTGACCATTGAAGAACCATTGATTTTTTCTAATTATATGAAGTGGTTTGGTCAAGTAGCGTATTATTTACATTTTCATTTTCCATCCATCAGTCATCATTTCGATGCATGCAAACATATCTTTTCAAAAGTATTTGAAGAAGATCTTTTTATCAAAGCGAGTAAAGTGTTCGACCAAGGGGTTGAAGTTTTTAGAAAATCTTATGATTCAACCAAACCAAGAGATGTCATACAAAGTGAGTTCTTAGTGCACTTAATCAATATGGAAAGTGATTTAGCATATCAGTATATTGCAATGAAGATGGAACAAGGGTCGAGCATTCATGAAGTCTTCTTAGAAATATTTCAACCCACCTTATATCAAGTTGGAGAGTTGTGGCAACAACGAATCATCACTGTTGCGAAAGAACACTACATTACTGCCGCAATTCAACACATCATCGGGAAGTTATATCCCATGTTGTTTGCAAACAAGTCGTCTTCCACTCATTCCATCACAGCAGTGTGTGCTGGAAATGAATTACATGAAATCGGCATGCGAATGATCGCTGACTTTTTTGAGTTAGAAGGCTGGGATTCTCATTATTTAGGATCTAATTTGGCAGCGGAATTTGTAGTAGAACAACTACTGAGTCATCCTACCGATGTCTTAGCGATTTCTGCGACAACTTCCACTCATTTGGTAGAAGTCAAACAATTGATTACGATGGTCAAAAATCATGAAGCACTGAAACACACGACCATTATGGTGGGTGGAAAAGTCTTTAATGATACTCCTAATTTATGGAAGTTGTTAGGCGCGGATTTGTTTGCGAGCGACCCAAAACAAGCGATTAGGCTTGCTAACTTATTTGAGGGTGAAGCTCATGCCTAACGGAACAACTCATGAATTCAAGGACCTCTTTTTTATTGTCGATGCCTACGATGTGATTCAATCAGTGATTCCTTCTACATCAGTATTCTCTAGTTTCAAAAACCAAACATTAGCTTCCCTTTTTTCACAAGAGGGTCAAATTCGCTACATAGAACTGAAAAAGTTATTAGTTACCAACGAAGTCGTTTTTAATTACCCGATTGAATGTAAAAATAACGCTCTTTGTTATATCAACGCTTATATGGATAAGACGATGTGTTTTGTGATGGTGCTTTCTGAAAACACATCGGAAGAAGATTTGTTTAAGAAAATCATGATTCTCAATAGCCAACAACTCAATGAGCTTCGTTCGCTTCACAAGCAATATCAATTACAAGATACATCAGCATATGAAGAAATATCGAAACTGAATAACGAATTACTCAATTCAAAACGTATCATTGAGAAACAAAATGCAGAACTGCTCAAGTTTAACAAACTACTCAAACAGATGTCCATTGAAGATTCTTTGACAGGTTGTTTTAACCGAAGACAATTTTATGCTTATATGAGGGAAACCGTGCTTCCTTCTCAGTCTGATGAAGTCCATACTCTTGTCATGATTGACTTCAATCATTTCAAAGAGGTAAATGATCAATTTGGGCATGATGCAGGAGATCGTTTGTTAATACATTTCGTCCAAATTGCAAGAGAAGTCCTTCAATCACGTGGAGAAGTGTTTCGATTAGGTGGAGATGAGTTTATTTTATTGACGAAACAATCCACTCTTAGTGAAGTAGAAGACATGATGAACAAAATCAAACAATTGTTTATCAAAAATTCCACGGTTGCTTCGATTGCGTATGGAGTTATCCAGTATAAAGCCTGTGATGTCAATCACGAGTTCGATTTAACCAATTTGATTCGAAAGTCCGATCAATTGATGTATCAAAATAAGCAATTATTTAAAGAATCAAAATCCTTTAAGAAATGAACCTTTTGTAGATCATCCATTGGAGGAAGTCTATAAAATACTGAGGTGTTCACATGCAATATCTATTAGAACTACTCCTTATTTTCATCATCTTTTTATCGTTGATACCAGTGGTGAAAATGATTCGCAATCGCAATGATCAAAAATACGCTTGTTTAAAAGTGCTGATCTATTCCACGTTCTTTTGGACAATCTTAATTGTTCTTGAACGTGTTTCGACCAGCACTTGGCTTGTGTATTATGCGGGGTTACTAGGGTATCCTCTTCGACTGTTATTTTCGACATTGATGCTTTGTACCATATTCCAATATGTTGAAAAAAAGTTTCCCAAGCCGCTTCTTTATCTATTAGGCACACTTGTTATAATTGATACCTTGATAGCCTTAACGAATTCATCTACCTTGTACTTTTTAGAACTAAGAGTAGAAGAGTTGACTTCATTTCGAGATTTATATCTTTCAAACAACGGGCCAGTATTTATCTATCACTTGGTGATTACTTATGTCATTGCTTTGGCTTCGATTGTGTTATTGTTTGTCTTCTTAGCAAAACAAAAAGGAATTCGGCAATACAAAGAAATTACTACCATGATGGCAATTAGTGTAGTGGTTGTTTTAGTCTTTAACTTGATGCAATTGTTGGTGATTGATACCGACGTTAATTTAACATACATCTCACTGGTGTTTGTGGCGTTTGTGTTATACGATGTCATTTATCGAAAAGACATGATTTTTAATTTGCGGGCTTCCGGTCGTAGTGAAATCTTGACCAATATGCGAGAAATGTATATCTTAACAGATGCATCGAAGCGAATCATTGAAGTCAGTCCATCCTTGTTAGAAAAATACCAATATTTAGAAGAAGAAGTAATTGGACAGCCTTTTGATAGTGTTGCGTTAAAAATGGCAAACAAGGTAACGTTATATCGGGATTATTTGATCGATGAAGATTCAAGTTCAAATAAAGACCATTATCATTTACGGGAAAAGACATTTAAGCTCAAAGGGATGAATGAATCGGGTCACATGATTTTGCTTTATGATGAAACACAAATATTCAATTTATTACGTGAGTTGAATCATTTATCGAACTTTGATTCCATGACAGGTTTACATAACCGAAACTACATTGAACATAAAATTAGAACATTTGATTCCACCAAAGAGGTTGCGGTATTTTCCATGGATTTGAATGGATTAAAAATCAATAACGATTACTTGGGTCATGAACGTGGGGATTATTTATTAAGAACGCTTGCTAATAAAATCAAAGAGGTGTTTCAAGACATTCAAAGAAAAGAAATCGCACGAATTGGCGGAGACGAGTTTATCGTCATTACCCATGAAGTTGAGATTGAGGTTTTGAAAAGGAAACTCAAACAATTACTATCAGAGTGTAGTCATGAAGATATCGAGAAATCCATTAGTGTTTCTGTTGGTCTAGCATATGATGATTCTGGGAATTCGAGTATCTATACGTTGATTCAGCGTGCTGATGCATTGATGTATGAGATGAAATCGCAAGCATCAAAAGTTTATCAAACCAAGATGATTGATTATTTCAAGTTACAAGATCAGTTTATTCGATAAATTCGATTACACAAAGAAACAGATTTACTTGATATAAATGGGGTGTGTCTATGGGGTTAAGAGCGAATTTTACAAATGCGCAAAATCAACAATTTTTACAAAGTAATCAATTCATTCACTTAGAAGGTATTCGAAGAACATTTGCAATTTTTGCCATCCTTTATGCCTTGTTTGGATTTCTTGATCCCATCTTTTTCCCCACAACGTGGGGTTATTTTTGGGCATTACGTTTTGTAGTTGTCGTTGTTTTAATCTCTACTTATGTCTTGTCTTACAAAAAAAGATTCCTTGCATTTCACCAATATTATTTTACATTTAACTTTATTGTTGGTGGAGTCGTCATTGCATTAATGTTAATCGCAAACCCAGAAAATATGGTCTATTATGGTGGCATGTTTATAGTCTATTTTTCTGGATATTTCATTGTTTCACTTCGTTTTAAATATGCACTCATTGGCGGATGGAGTGTTTTTGTTTTTCACATTATTGGAACGTTGTTGTTCAGTTCCACTATTTCTGATGTTTTTATTTATAGTTCCATCTTTTTAGTAGGTGCGAACCTCATTGGTATGATTGGTGCGTACAACATTGAAAAATCCAATCGAGATCGTTTCTTAAAAGATTTAAGTATTGAACAAGCTACTCAAGCTTTAA
>JAUXXX010000033.1 GCA_030684695.1 bacterium | reverse complement strand
TGGGATTGGACATATTCTGTGATTTCTTCACTAGTCAATAATACAGGTGCTTTTGGAATAACCAATGTGTTTAAGTCTACGGTATATTCAAACCGACCTTTTAGTTGAATACGTGTTGCTTCCGCTGGATGCAATACCTCCACATGAATCACTTCAACATCGGTTAAATTCATTTGCTTACCAATTTCAATAGCCGCATATTTTGCATGAATAAGATCCGTTGGAAGTGTGAGATCCACGACAACTGTCCCATCCCCTAACCATTCAACTTCAGGCTTTACAATACTAGTGTTTCTTAAGTGAGCATTCTCTTCTAACCGTGTGTTTACGTTATCAACAGGGTCTAGCTCATCAATATATTGGATTTTACTTGCATCTTCAAGAGTGCAACCAAAAATGAGTGACTCAGGATGATCACTTAGTCCAAATAGTTCAACATGGTTATTTCCAAAGTGTGCACTCACAGGAGCAAAATAATTGCTGTCTCGTTCATAAACGGTTTGAGCGCCAATGCCTCCATCCATCTTTCGGGCAATACCATCTCCCATGCGCTCTGGATACATTCCTGAATCAATGAAAAATGCTTCTTCCACTGCATGGAAATATCCACCACTTTGTACCATCTCTTCAAAGAATAAGACTGCTCGTTCTTTGATTTCACGGGCTTTTGTGCGAAGCGGACCTTCTTGTTTTAATTCTAAATAGTCCATGATGCCATCAAGGGCTAAAAACGTTTGTTTTGCGGTATCACAAGCTTCCACATTGTACATGTGCCAAGGTACATTTCTTCCTTCATCAGGCGTAATGGTTGATTGAATATCAGCACTTGTTAACTTGGAAACAAGCATGTTCATGACATGAGTAACAGTAGCTTCTCTTGTCGAAGATTCCATGTACTTCGTATTCATCTGAGCACGCATTTTATAGCCATCAAAGAAGTCTCTTAACGCAACTGCATAAGGCAAGTTTAACGCAATATCAGGAGCTGGTGAGGCAATGGGAGGAACTGTTGATAAGGCAATCAACTCTTTTTCCATGCCAACTGCTATGGAAAACGCACAATTAATCGCATGTTGAACCAATAGTTCAGGCATGACTTTATGTGCTTCTTTTGCAGTTGCATTTGCGTTATGGGCCCCATCAATTTGAAGGATGTTTCTACTTGCCATGATTTTTTTACTTTCTGCGGCATCCACAAAAGACCGAACCATATTGATATTTCGATATAAGATGTTGTATTGGGGGTCTTGATGAGCTCCATTGATGCCTTCTTCAGCATACATCACAGCAATTTCAGGCCCAGCAACTCCAGAAACATAACTATGGAAATTGATTGGTCTACCTACTTCATCTTCGATCATATCAAGGGCTTTTCGTTGGGCTCTAATTTGTTTTCTGGTGATGGGGACGCCACCGATTCCTTGTGGCGTTCCTTCAATGAGACCATCAAAATGTGATTGACCTGCAGTTCGGATGACCATGATATGGTCTGCACCATGCCAAGCAGCCATTCGCATACGCCTGATATCGTCTTCAAAGCGACCCGATGCGATTTCTGTTGTGATGATTGGAATGGGCTGTGGATCAATGTCTTTAAAGTATTTTGCGGCAGGGAGTGGAATACTATGGAGTAAACTCTTTGAGGTATCTTGATAGAGATGTCCACCTAGTATTTGATTGGGTATGGGGGTTCTCCATGTCCAACCATATCGACGAGGACGATAATGCTCCAGGTCACTAAGAATGGCTTCAATGTTTAATTTTTCATCTGGTCTCATTGGTTACCTCCAAAGAATTCACTGACATACTTGAATCCATTGGGAAGCAATAAGGCAATTCCAGCTTCATACAATGGCTTTCCTGTTAACAAGTGGTTTTGGTATACCACATGTCCTGCTCCTTTAGAGATTAAATTTGCTTTGATGATCTGGTCTACAATTTCTTTTGCTTCAATCGATGAAAACCCCATTCGTAATAAAACGCTTCGTTCAATCGATGGGGTGGTGTGGGTTTTAGCTAATTCCACCATGGGCTGAATCACCTGATTAGCCAAAGACCAAAAATAGTCTTTTAGTTCTTGATCGCTTAATTGGGATAGATGAGTTCTTCTTAGTACAAAATCATCTTCCCGAGATTGTTTGCTTTGCATATGTTTCCTCCCATTGAATTCCATGTTGTTCTAAGTAAGAGATGACTTCTTGACGTGTGAGTTTAGTTTCAGCCATTAAGTAGGCGATATCGACTTCTTGAATCGATTCTTGATTGCCTAGGATGGTTTTTAAATACTGAGCTCTCACATCAGGAAGAAAGATTTCTTGAACTGTAAAATCTTTTAGATTATTTGGCAAAAGAATTGATTTTCCAGGAATTTCCTCTTGTGGATTCCCAAATGCAATATGAATGCCTTGGTTTCGTGCAAAACTCAATTGGGCTTGATGATGTTTTCCTGCACCTGTATATTCACTTTCTTGAACGACAACGATTTGATCAGTTTTCATCTCTTTTGCGATCGCAAAGGCTGCAGCAAGTGATGTATTTCCAGCAGGTCCACGTTCAATTCCTTCTAACAAACATAGCACTTCGGTCATAAAAAAGACTTGTCCTTGTGTAACAGTAACATAACGATCCAAATATCGTAGTGGTCTAGCGGCAGATCGTGGGACATCGGAACGATCGGGGTTGATGGCAAAAGGAATGCCAAATCCAGTGTGTCCGGTTGTAAATGACTTTTTATTAAAGTCGGTATCTTTTGCCATGTGTAAACCTTTTAAGTTGACACTGGCGCCAATGATTTGAACTTTCTTTTGTGTTGCTTGTAATACCCCTCTTGCAGTGCCAGTTACATTTCCTCCCCCAGCATTGGTAACAACAATCGCATCGGGAACTTTATTTGTTAGTGCAAGACAGTCCTGAACACATTCATATCCCAGTGTTTCGATGCCCTTAATGCCATAAGGAGTGTATAAAGAAGCATTAAAGTATCCAGTTTCTTCGAGCAGTTGTAAAAACACATAAAAGAGTTCGGGGCCGACTGATAATTGGATGACTTCCGCTCCATATGCCTCGCATGCTCGAGATTTTTCGATGATTTCTGGTTGTCCAATCCCCAATGAATCGTAGCATTCTTGGACAATGATGCATTTCAATCCATGTTTCGCCGCTTGAGAAGCAACCGCAGCTCCATAATTTCCACTTGTGGCAGCTATAACTCCACGAAATCCAAGTTTTTTTGCATGATAACACGCAATGCTTGCTCGCCTTGCTTTAAAACTTCCAGAGTCATTGAGTGCTTCATCCTTTAAAAATATCCGAGCCCCATATCCTTCTTTTGAACAAGCTTTCACCAATTGATTGATATGAAGTAACTCTTTTAGAGGCGTGTGATTCGCCCCATAAATGGATTGGATTTGGTCAATTTGTGACAAGGTATAACCTGCTTCTTCCATTAACAAATCATAATCAAACGAAAGCGTTCCATACTCGTATTTGTCATAATCAATTCCAACGGACTTTTTCATGATTTCATTCTTTTTTGCGTACAACGCCTCTACTTTATTCATTGGATTTGTCCTCATGAAGAATTTCTTCAATCATTGTTCGCACAGTTAGTAACTCTGGAACAAATTGTCCAAAAGAATGGGTATAATGAGGTTCTACTTCTTTTAATATTCCACATACAACTCTGTTTGTAGCAGTCTTGATTGATACGCTATCCCCAAGCATTGCTTCTTGCAAAAGTGTCCCTTTCACCCACATTTTGAGCGGAGTAAGTCTTGTCTCTATGGGTAAAGAGGCCAGTCTTTGTTCTGGAGTTAACACAATGGATTCAATTAAAACCATGGTTTGCGCTGGTATCATTATTTACTTCCTTTCAATTTGGTCGCGTACATCTCCTTGAATGGCTCTAGGAACAGGTAAATCAAGCATTGTCTTTAATCCGGGTCTGGAATTGATGACGTGAGGAATCATATTGACACAGATGGCAATGGTTCCGATGCCACCATCAATTTCAGGTTGAATCGCCATATGAACAGGAGGTGTTCCTAAAATGGTAATATAATCGCCGGTTTGAACGCCTCCAAGGGAAGGTTCAATTTGTTGAGGGTGCTTCATGATGAGTTTAATTTCGTCATTAACGGATACAAAGGCTCTCATATCCACTCCAGCCACATCGCCAGCTTTGGCAAAGCCATGTGGACTCTTACGATCTACAGAAGTGATAATTGGGGACATACTTTGTTCAAAATGACTTATTTTCCAACCAATGGCATCGCAAATCATTTGTGTGGATTCTTTAAAACCGACATGACCTGCGAGTTGATTGGATTTTGTAAGTTCATTGTATTGTTCGATTGTTTTACCAACGCCTTGTTCTTCCATCACTGTTTCACCAAACGGTGAAAGTGAATTCACACGTGACACTTCGATGTTTTCTACATGAGACATCACTCCTGTCAAAGCAATGACCAAATAGTCCATCATCATTCCAGGATTTATGCCTGTTCCTAACACGGTAGCTTTATGTTTTTTTGCAATCAAATCGAGTTCTTTTGACAACTCTTTTTCATTGGCATAGGGATAAGCCATTTCTTCCGCTGTTGAAATGACATTCACTCCTTGTTCAAGGATCCATTTAATTTTATAAAACGCTCCTTTGGTAAAGGAGTCGGTTGCTAGAAGAACGATATCTGCTTGTTTTTTTGACACCAACGATTCAATGTGCTCTTGAATCACAACATCCTGACGAGTACTGATTTTTTGATTGAGAACAGCTGACAATTTTTGATTGACTCGGTTTGGATGAAGGTCACATACACCAGTAATTACAAATCCTTCTTTCTCTAGAATCATCTTGGCCATTCCCGAACCCATCGCACCAAATCCCCAAATGACGACTTTCACTTTTCTTGGTTTGCTCATTTGGACCACACTACTTTCGTACCAGCATTTCCTTCCAATGCTTCTTTTGCCTCTTCTAAAGAAGCAATGATGGAAACACGTCCCATTTTTGAGGCCGCAAAGTTTTTCGCAGCGATTACTTTAGGTAACATCGAACCTTTAGCAAAGTGTCCTGCTTGGATGTAATCGTTGGCTTCTTGGACAGTTAAGACATCTAGATCCACTTGATTGGGTTTTCCGAAATTCAAACAAACTTTTCTAACAGCGGTGAGGATGATAAACAAATCTGCTTCAAGCAATTCCGCAAGTTTTGCGGATGCATGGTCTTTATCAATCACCGCAGGTACCCCAATAAATTGATTGTCTTTTCGAATGACAGGAATGCCCCCTCCTCCACAAGTAATGATGGGATAGCCGCGTCCTACGAGTTCACGAATCATATCAATCTCCACGATATTGATCGGAACTGGACTGGCTACGACTCTTCGGTATCCTCTTCCAGCATCTTCCACCATGGTATATCCCTTCTCCAAGTTCATTTGCTTCGCTACTTCTTTGGAATAAAAGGAACCAATGGGCTTGGTAGGATGATCAAAAGCAGGATCCAAGGGATCTACTTCCACTTGAGTAATAATCGTTGCTGGCATTGAGGTTATTCCGATGGAACGCAACTGCGTTTGTAATGCGTTTTGAAGGTGATAACCAATGTATCCTTGCGACATCGCTCCACATTCTGGAAATGGCATTTCTGGAATGGCAGAGTTGACTTGATTTGCTTGTGTAAACCCCAAATGAATCATCCCAACTTGGGGTCCATTTCCATGGGCCAATATGACTTCATTTCCTAATTCAATCAAAGATGCTATGTGTTTGGCAGTCTCTTTAACGAGTGCTTTTTGTTCTTCAGGGGTATTACCTAAAGCATTTCCTCCCAGTGCCACAACGATTCGCTTCATAACGTATCACCTAATGTTGCGACTAATACTGCTTTGATCGTGTGTAACCGATTTTCTGATTCATCAAAGACAACGCTTTGGTTTGATTCAAAGACTTCTTCCGTTACTTCGAGACCGTTTAAACCAAATTTCTCATAGATTTCAGCACCGATTGCTGTTTCTAGATTATGAAATGCAGGTAAACAATGCATAAAAATGGCATCTTTTTTGGCATATGACATGCAGGAAGTATTCACTTGATAAGGAAGTAATTCTTGGATTCGTTCATTCCATACGGATGCACTTTCCCCCATGGAAACCCACACATCGGTGTAGACGACATCACAATCATTGACGCCTTCTTGTACGTCTTCTGTTAAAGTAATTTTCGCACCAGACTCTTTGGCGATTTCTAAACAACGAGCTACCAATGCTTCTTCTGGCCACAAGTGTTTTGGAGCTACCGCACGAAAGTCCAGACCCATTTTCGCTGAACCAATCATCAAACTGTTACCCATGTTGTTACGTGCATCACCCAAATAGGCAAATTTGATTCCTTGTAAATGATGTTTATGTTCCAAAATAGTCATAAAATCTGCGAGGATTTGTGTGGGATGGAATTGATCGGTAAGACCATTCCATACAGGAACCCCAGAATATTGAGCGAGTGTTTCCACGGTAGTTTGTTTGAAACCACGGTATTCAATGCCATCATACATTCTGCCCAAAACGCGAGCAGTGTCTTTTATGCTTTCCTTTTTCCCCATTTGTGAACCAGTGGGTCCTAAATAGGTAATATTCATTCCTTGATCAAAAGCGGCTACTTCAAAGGCACATCGGGTTCTTGTGGAATCTTTTTCAAACAACAATACGATGTTTTTTCCACATAGTAAGGGTTGCTCCACACCAGCGGCTTTTGCTTGCTTCAACTCTCTTGCTAAGTCCAGCAAGTATTGTATTTCTTCTTTTGTGTAATCGAGCAGTGTTAGTAAATGGCGATGTTTTAGATTCATGTTGTTCTCCTTTTTTATATTGTGACTCATGACAAATCTTCTCTTTCTAAAGGCATACTCATGCATCGAGGACCTCCGCGTCCTCTTGATAATTCAGATGATGGGATCGCATGAACCAAAATTCCATGTTCTGCTAATAAGCGATTTGTAATGTGGTTTCGTTGATATACGATGACTTCACCTGGGGCGATGCATAATGTATTCGCTCCATCATTCCATTGCTCACGATCACTGGATACCACATCATCTCCTCCGCATGGGATTAAAGTGATTGGAACGTGTAAATAGCGCTCAAGAATCGTTTTTAAAGGTTCATGGATAGGTTTCACCACTAATTTCAAATGATTCTTGGGATCTTTGGTACATTCGTAAACGGTCATGTGTTGGATCAATTCTTGGTGGATGGTAAACGTTCCTACATCAACTTGTGTAAATACCGTATCTAAATGCATGAAAGATCGAGATTTCGGAATATCAAAGGCAAGAATGGTTTCCACTTTAGTGGGGTATTTATACATCAAATTTTTGGCTAGTTTTTCAATGGCAGCTGGATGAGTTCGTTCACTGACGCCAACTGCAATAACTTGTGAACTGAGTACCAAAATATCTCCTCCTTCAATGGTAGAAACATCACTTCGATCATAATATCGAGGATGTTTATTCCCATAAACAGGATGGTATGTAAAAATATACTCTCCATAAATGGTTTCTCTTGCACGGGTGATGGTGTACATTTTAGAAATGGCAATTCCATCAATGATGGATGCAAAAGGATCTCTAGTAAAGTAGAGGTTTGGCATTGGATCGGTAACAAAAGGATAATCACGGATATGGTCGCTTAATGTTCGCTTGATAAATCCAGGAATTTCCTTTTTTTGAATGCCCCCCATGGTCTTTTCCACCATTTGTTTTGTGGAAGGAATGGTATGTAAATAATGGTTGAGTACATTGGCAAGTGTTTCAGAAGTGACGTGTGACTCTTTGATAAATTGCTTAATAAATTGATCCTTGATCAGCGGATTTGAATCTAAAGTTTCACTAACCAAATCAGCAAGGTATAGTACTTCTACACCCGCATCACGAAGAGTTTGAGCAAAAGCATCATGTTCTTTAATGGCTAGTTCTAACCACGGAATATCATCAAACAATAGTTGTTCAAGCCATTTTGGGGTTAAATTCTCTAATTCTGCTCCTGGTCGATGAAGAACAACCTTTTTAAGTTTTCCAATTTCTGATGTAACACGTATGTGACTCATAAATCCTCCCTACAAGTTTGATTCAGACGTTTGTTCACGATTTCGACTACTTGACGATGTCTAATATATTTTCGAACAACACGATCACTAAATGCGCAAAATGCATGATACGTATTGGTCTTTACTTTCTTTGCATATTCTTCCATGGAAATATGGGGACCGATGATTTCTACGATTGAGCCTACTTCAACGATTCGAGGAAGTTTTACAATGGTAAAATCCATGCAAACACGTCCAATAATCTCCCCGTAATCACCATTGACAAAGACCCTACCCCCTTCAATACGACGATCAAGACCATCTGCATAACCAATGGGTAATGTTGCGATGACTTCTTGTTCATCTGTGGTCATGTAGATTCCATTGTAGGAGATTTTTTCGCCTCTAGGCAGCGTTTTTATTTGCAAAACAGTAGTGAATAGACTCATGGTTTCTTTTAACGGAAAAGCCAATTTTATATGGTCCGATGGAGAAACACCGTGTAAAAAAAGACCGATTCGAATCATATTGAAATAAGATGGTTGCTCTTTGATAGAACCCCCACTATTCGCAATATGAATCCACAAATCGGTCGTATCCACTCCATCCAAAAAGGACGCAAAGCGACGGAGTTGAAGTTGATAATAAGTATCATTTTCTTCTTCTGATGTTGCTAAATGAGAATATATCCCTTTTAGGATAAAATGGGATGTTTGAGAAAGCAAGACTAACAGTTGAACAAACTCTTCCTTAGAAGGAACTCCTAAGCGATTCATGCCAGTATCAACGTTGATATGAACGTCGATTGGTTTGCCTACATATCCAGCCAAAGCTTCTTTGAACCAATCGATGTGATTGATCGATAAAGTACAATCATATGTTGCTGCAAGATGTAAATCACAAACACGAATGTGTCCAAAAAGAAGGATACAACCGAGTATGCCACTATGACGTAATTCCATCGCTTCTTCGAGTGTAGCGACGGCATAATGGCGAATGCCTTGTTCTTGAAGAACTCTAGCGATTTGCACTGCGCCATGACCATAGGCGTCTGCTTTTACGACCGCCATGATTTCTTTTGACTGAAAATAATGGGATTGGAAAGAACGAATGTTATTTTCTAGATCATCTAAATTAATTTCCATAAATGTATCGCGATAATAATCCATTATTCCACCCGCCTTTACCCTTGTATTTTAACATAAAAACGCTTTCATTGGTAGCCCCAATTGATAAAAATCAACCATCACATTCCATGAGATGGTTGATTGCATATTTAGGCTTGAATTGGTTTCATTAAGGCTGTAAAATGGCGCAAGACAGGGGATTCATAAACAAATTCCAATCCTTTTATCGATTCTCTTCTTTCAAATACATTTTTGAAAACTTCAGCGACATAATTCCAATGTTCAAAGGTGTAAGTTCTACGAGGAATCGTTAATCTGAGGTATTCTTTGGGTGCTTTCATGTTTTCTAAGGTATCAGGGTCTCTTCCTAACAACAAAGAACCGATTTCTACTCCTCGAATTCCCCCTTCTATATACAGTTCGCACGCAACACTATGTGCTGGAAATTGATCAAATGGAATATGAGGACACATTTGTCCACAATCCACAAAGACTGCATGGCCACCAGTGGGAAATTGGATGGGGATGCCTGCTGCTTGTAATAGATCTCCTAAGTAGCGAACTTCATCAATACGATAACGCAAGTACGCAGGATCTAGTGCTTCTTCGAGACCAACCGCAAGAGCTTCCATATCACGACCAGCTAACCCACCATACGTTGGAAAGCCTTCGTAGGGAACGACACGTGTTTGACATGCTTGAAACAATGCAAAGTCGTTTTTGATAGCAATAATCCCACCAATGTTGACTAAACCATCTTTCTTTGCAGACATCAAGAAAATATCTGCACAGTGAAATACTTCTTTAGCAATTTCTTTGATGGACATATGCTTACATGATTCCTCACGTTGTTGGATAAAATAAGCATTCTCTGCATATCGAGCACCATCAATAATGGTTTTAATTCCATAACGCAATGAAATCTCACGTACTGCTTTGATATTTGCTAAAGAGACGGGTTGTCCTCCTGCAGAATTATTGGTAATGGTCATAATAATCCCAGCAATCCGTTCAATTCCGTGTTCTAGAATCTGTTTTTCTAATTTTTCCAAATCAAAATTACCTTTAAATGGAAAAACTGCAGATGCATCATATGTTTCTTTGGCTGGAATATCAATGGCACGAGCTCCACTTAGTTCCACGTGGGCACGTGTTGTATCAAAATGAGTGTTTGAAAGAAAAATCATGTTAGGTTGCTTCACTAAAAGAGGCAATACAACCTGTTCTGCACCTCTGCCTTGATGAACCGGAATAAAATAATCATACCCTGTGATTCGTTTGACTACTTCTTCTAACTTATAAAAACTCCGTGATCCAGCATAGGATTCATCCCCTTGCATTAAAGCTCCCCATTGCCGATCACTCATTGCACCTGTACCTGAGTCAGTTAAGAGGTCGATATAGACATCTTCACTTCTCAATCGAAAAGGATTATAACCTGCTTCCTCTAATCTTTTTTGACGAAGTTCTTTACTTATCAAACGAATTTCTTCCACCATTTTTATTTTATAAGGTGGTAGCGCGTAACGTGGCATATTGTCATCCTTTCCTATGTAAGTGTTTACATTACACTTATACCACAGGATTGAGAAATTGAAAAGGATGATTTGTTCAGAAGCAATAAAAAAGAGTAATTTAGGATTACTCTTGTATCATTTTTCTCTTTTTTGGTTTTGGAATGGATAAATATGGTAATAAAGCCTGGAGAACTTGGTATGTTAGCTGTGCGTCATCCACATCTAAAATGTAATGAAGTTTCGCTCCTTGATATGGATATCCTACAGAGGCATTACTCAAAAATGGTTTTACTGAATCATGCATTTTAACATATGGAGTATTATCGCAAACCAAAATGGCCGGACGTTGATCTATATAAATCATACATTCCCCAAACATCTTGCGAATTTTGAGTGTTGAAAACATTCGTAATTGATCCAAACAATAGTTGATATAATCATCTGTCGTAGGCATATATCCTCCATGAGTGAAAAATGGCGACCCGGAAAGGATTCGAACCTTCGACCAATGGCTTAGGAAGCCACTGCTCTGTCCAGCTGAGCTACCGAGTCGCGTACATTTATTATATCATACTCAATTCTAAAATCGATAGATGAAAAAAAGGAGATTAAACAAGATCTATATATATAGATACCTATGTTTTATAGCAACCATGTGTGGATAACAATTTCATATGTAAACGGTCTATTGAGTAACTACAAATGAAAAACGTCTCGCTTAGCGAGACGAAGTCATGTATCGATGGCGACCTGGAGGCGATTCGAACGCCTGACCGACGGCTTAGAAGGCCGTTGCTCTATCCAGCTGAGCTACCAAGTCCAAACGCATACACTATTATAATACAGCCAGGTCTATTTGTAAAGATGCAATTATGGAGAATACTATTGTGGTTTGTTTGCGGCTTTCACTTGGAATCCAACACGGTTCATTTGACCCCATTCATGGTTTTCACGGAGGGCTGAAAAATAACTAACTCCGCGATATATTCCCACATATTGTCTCCAACCAAAGTTTTCAATAACCGCCAAAAATATTAATCGGATTGTATCTTTAATCGAGATATATTCGGTTTCAGATTCCGTAACAAGCAATGCAAAAAGCGAAAAAATCATTCCAAGTAAAATAGAAACACTCATCAGTAATAAAACAATTTCTACACTTGTAATTCCTAAGAAGATTCCAATAAATAAGGCAAGATACCCAAAAACTTCTAACACAGGTCCTACCATTTCAAACATGAAGAAAAAGGGCATGACAACCATTCCAACTTGTTTGTATTTGGCATTAAATAACATTTGACGATGATAAGATAAGATATCAATCAAACCTCTTTGCCATCGATTTCGTTGCTTTTGTAATATCTTAGCAGATTCAGGAACTTCTGTGTAACAATTAGCATGATTGATATAGCTGATTCGAAAACGAAGTTTAGTATCATAGGCTCTTCGAGTAATACGGACTACAAGTTCCATGTCTTCTCCTACGGTATCTTTTTGTAAGGTGGAAGAGGTCATGTAACCACCTACTTCGGTTAATATCTGCTTTTCAAACAGTCCAAACGCACCAGAGATGATTAATAATCCTTTTAACTCTGAAAAAGCAGTTCTGCCTAAATTAAAGGCTCTCAAATACTCTAGAGCTTGAAAAGAAGCTACTAAATTTCTTGGTAATCTCAAGGATTCTACTTGACCATTGGAAACGATTCCCCCATTGATTGGATAAATGTTTCCACCAATTGCTAAAGTAATATCATCATAATCCAACATCGAAGACATCAAGCGAAGCAGTGAGTCGGGTGCAAGTAAACTATCTGCGTCAATTCCACACACATATAGGTTCTTTGCGACATTGATACCAACATTGAGAGCATCGGCTTTTCCACCGTTTAGTTTATCGACAACAATCAGGTTAGGAATCTCTTTATTGAGATATACACCTTGAATGGGTCTTGTATTTAATGATTCGGTAATATGAATGTTACGACGTTCTAATTCAAAATGATTAATGAGCACTTCGAGAGTACGATCTTTTGACCCATCATTGACCACTACTACTTCAAAATCAGGATAATTTAAGGATAATAGCGATTGGACAGATTGTACAATGGATAGTTCTTCATTGTAGGCTGG
>JAUXXX010000028.1 GCA_030684695.1 bacterium | reverse complement strand
GAACCTCTTCTTCTGTAGTAAGTGAATCATATTCAATCGATAGCGAATGAATGATACTGGGTAATGTAGAAGTGGTTTCAGTTGTTGTTAATGCTGATGTTGTTGTATTAACAGTTGTAACTGATGTTATTGGTGGTGTTGTATTAACCGTTGTTGTGATGGTTGCTTGACAGGCTGTTAGTAAAAAGACACACAATGCAAGAAAGATCGCTGAAATAAGTTTTTTCATCTAGTTCTCCGTTCATAAAAGTATAACTCTTGTGATTTTTACACCCATTCCCATATTACTCAATATTCAATTTGCCAATGGGTTATTATTTAACTTAAACAAAACCATAAGCTTTAAGTTTTGATACTCCGAAATTCAACCCTTTACCAATCCCTACTCCCATAGCACTAGAAATTCCCATTAGTAATAGGTCCATTCCAAATGTCTCGGCATTGAATCCTCTTGATATGAAATAGTCGAGTGAGTTCCCAATAAAACCATATAGTATTAAGGAGTACCAAGCACCAGTGAGTCCACTAAAGAAACCTGACACACCTGCTCCTATGTAATTATTAAAACTTCTGTTGAAAAGAATTCCATCATCTGTGTAGTCTTGAATGCTCTCAATAATTAGTGATGCGATTATTGAAGTAATCATAATCCCTAAAACAAAGTATCCACTAGGATCAGTAAACATTACTGGATTGTTTTGTGTATAAGCATACATATTACCAAGGATACTACCAACTAGTCCTAATAATTGTCTTGTCATACCCAAGGTGCAGTGTAGTCAATATGTCCTCAAATGATGTTGGTGACATTACTTTTTATATGTATACTACAAAGAGTGAAAAAATTGAGTCATCTTAATGACTTCATTCACTTTTTGATATATGTGAATACAATCACTATTTAACCACCCACCCTAAATATGTATTTCAGTATTTTTCAGCGATAACAAGCATTTCATAGTCCTCAGTTGTCAGTTTATCCTCTCTTGAGTAAGCACCAATCTTTGCACCAAAAAATTCTATCTTTTTAAACCCTAAAGACTGAAGCATCCACGTAATCTCGCTTGGAACATAGTATCTTTCATTGCACTCAATTTGATGGTAATTCCCTTCATCGTCGGTAAAAGAGGTAGTATTATAATCCCTGAATGTCAATAAATCAAAGGTTTCACTTCTTGAATGTACGCCAACATAACTACTCTTTGCATGAAAATCATTGATCGAGTGATACAATGGAAATAATCCATTGAGAGTCGTAAAAATAAACTTTGCTGAGTGTTTCAACGACTTTGAAACACTTTTCAAAATCTCATAATTCATTTCATCTGTTTCCATTAGTGGAAATCCACCTTCACAAAGCATAATAGCAGAATCAAACTGGTTGTCAAATGGAAGATTTCTGGCATCACACTTCAAAAATTCTATTTCCAGATTATTTGCTTTGGCTTTCTCTTTGGCTTTTTCCAGTTGTGATTTAGATAAATCAATCCCCGTTACATGATATCCTCTTTTAGAGAGTTCTATTGAATGCCTTCCGGTTCCACACCCAACATCAAGTATTTTTAACGATTTATCAAAATTCTGTTCTTTTTCAATAAAATCGCATTCACCAATTGTACCTTGAGTAAACATCTCTTTATCATATGTTTCCCCATAGTTTTCAAATAATTTTTCATACCACTGTTTCATCAATCAGATCCTCCATTTTTCGATTATAATATTTACCACAATTAAGCAGTATCAATTTTCCTATAGATACACGTAGTCTTGAAGAGTCTTCTGATACGTAAGATTCTGTGTAGTCAATACATTGTCAAGTGATGTTTAGTGACATCACTTTTTCTACGATTCAGAAAAAACAAGCAACTTATTGGGATTTTGGTATAAACCACCGAGATATTTTATGAAAACCCCCTGTGTTTACCAACTCGATATCACTTAAAGAAAATTGATTTATATTAACTCAACCGAAAACTACTTTGTAAACAAGTAATAATATTCTGCTTGTATAGGGTAGAATGTTTGGTTTGCATGGCGATCTAATACATCCATGATATATTGTCCATCCACTAATAATATAGAAAACATGTAACTCAAGAAGGGGTATTCAAATAGTCTCACGTATACTGTATACTGATAACTATTGTTAAAACTACTTGTTCTTTCAATACTTGTCTCAAAATTAACCAATTGATTGAATCCCATTACTTCGATATCCTTGCTTCCTATGCTTTTTCCTGGTACCCAAATTTTATTAATCTGACATTCAAACACAGGAATCATGTTATATTCCTTATTCACCCCGATACGAGGTGTTGATCCTTCCACCCTGATAAAGTTTTTCTCTAAATCTTCGTCGAATGTATAAACTCCCATTTTATATAAATAAGGTCCATGAGTCCATCCAACCCGAGTGATTGGAGAAGTATGATTATAATTTATCCCAAGATTATAGTGTATAAACTGATATTCCTTTCCATTGTAAGTTAAAGTATCATCCAAAACATCGATTCTAGGAACGTCTAGAAAGAGAGGAAATTGGATAAAGCATGCTTGCATCGTAAATGTACATGTGATTAACATCAATACTACTAATAACTTTTTCATGTGACTTCTTCCTTTCTTTTACCTAACCAGAGCTATTGAACCATCGGTATGATATATCTGTCTTGTTGTACCCAAGTTGCTTCATCGTCAAGGAATCAAGTGACATATCAATTCAGATTATGATGGACCCACTATGGAATTAATAACCGATCAATATGGATATTTCACCATATAAGAGATACATTCTCCGTATTTTCTATTTTTTGGTTGTATTAACAGTTGAAGAAGATGGATACGGAAAGGCTCTATTTATTGTACTAGCAGTTGTACTAATAAGTGTTGTTTTCTCCATAATTTTTGATCACTTTGTTGAAAAGCGATTCTTTACGTCTTGAATCCAGTCTTCTACTAATTCTTCATAGGTTCTTCCTGTTAGTTCATAAGATTTCGATATGTTTCTCGCAAATAAGAAAAAGGTATCTTCTCCATATACTTTGATGAAATAACGGACAAAGGAAATCCCTTGAATCGGATGAGTACCCTTAGTCTTATCATAGTCATTTGTTATATAAATGTAGTAATCAATCATATCGTAGAAATCTCGAGAGAAATCAATGTTCTGTCCAGTATATTCAATATAAGGAAAGGTGATGAGATGAAAGAAATTCTCCTCTTCGTGAAGTTTGGTAATAGTTTCCCCATCATAACCATACGTGCTCGTGTAATACATTGGTATCCCTTCAACTAACCACTTATAAGGTTCAATCCAGTATCTAGTCAAATAGTGAACATACTCATGGATAAAGGCGAATAGAGTGTTCACGAACATATTTCTTGAAAAATAGGATGTCTGAGCTTTGATTAAGTATATGATTA